>JBDHVD010000625.1:0-4476 GCA_039809525.1 Labilithrix sp.
CCATGACCGCCATCGCGACGCCGCCGCCCTCGAGCACGACGCGCGACTCCTCTTCCTCCGCCGGCCCGTCCGCCGGAGCCGCGACGGAGCGCGCCGCCGCCGGCACCGCGATCGCCAGCCGGCCGGCGAGGAGATCGCGCGCGGCCGCGTCGGCCCCGCCCGCCGGGAGCCTCACGCAGCGCGCATCCTTCGCCTTCCCCAGCACGAGGGACCTCGCGGGCGCACGGACGCCCGGCGCGTCGCGCCGATCGCGCCGCGTGCTCGGCGACAGATCGGGCGGTGGGGTCGCGTCGACGATGGGCGCCGCCGCGGTCGCGCGCGACGGCACGCGAGGCGGCGCACCGGAGCAGCCGAGCGCGGCGGACGAGGAGAACGCGACGGCGAAGAGCGAGACGAACCGGCCCGAGGTGCTGCCCACGAGGGATCTACGCCCTCGCGGCCCCCGTCCATTCCCGCGCGGATCAGCCGCGCAAGAGCTGCTTCGCGATGACCATGCGCTGCACCTCGCTGGTGCCCTCGCCGATCTCGCAGATCTTCGCGTCGCGCAGGTGCCGCTCGACGTGGAACTCGCGCGTGTAGCCGTACCCGCCGTGGATCTGCAGCGCCTTGTTGCACGCGCGGGAGGCCGCCTCGCTGGCGAACAGCTTCGCCATCGACGCCTCCTTCGTGTAGGGCCGGCCCTGATCCGCGAGCCACGCCGCGCGGTAGGTGAGCAGCTGCGCGGCGTCGAGCTCGGTCTTGCAGTCTGCAAGCATCCACTGCACCGCCTGGAAGTCGGCGATGGGCTTTCCGAACTGCTTGCGGTCCTTCGCGTACGACACCGCCATCTCGAGCGCGCCGTAGCCGAGCCCGAGCGCCATCGCGGCGATCGAGACGCGGCCGCGGTCGAGGATCTTCATCGTGTCGGTGAAGCCGTGGTCGACCTCGCCGAGGCGCTGCTCGTCGGAGACCACGACGTCCTCGAGCGTGAGCTCGACGGTGTCGCTCGAGCGGCAGCCGAGCTTCTCGAGGTGCTTCGACGCGCTGAAGCCCTTGGTGCCGTGCTCGACGATGAACGCGGTGATGCCCTTCTGCTTCTGCACCTGATCGTTCGTGCGCGCGAGCACCACGCAGAAGCCGCCGACGCTGCCCTGCGTGATGAACATCTTCGTGCCGTTGATGACCCACTTGTCACCGTCGCGCCGCGCGGTCGTGCGGAGGCCCGCCGAGTCGCTGCCGCTGCCCGGCTCGGTGAGCCCCCACGCGGCGAGCCACTCGCCGCGCGCGGCCTTCGGGAGGTACTTCTTCTTCTGCGCGTCGTTTCCGAACGCGAGGATGTGCCCCGTGCCGAGCCCGTTGTGCGAGGCGACGGTGAGGGCGAGCGAGCCGTCCACCCGCGCGATCTCCTCGACGCAGATCGCGTAGCTCTGCGTGTCCATGCCCGAGCCGCCGTACTCCTCGGGGATGCGGATCCCGAGCAGGCCGAGCTCCGCGAGCTTCGGCACGATCTCCTTCGGGAACCGCTCTTCCTCGTCCCACTTGCGGGCGTGGGGCAGGACCTCGGTGCGCGCGAAGTCGCGCACGGTCTTGCGGAGGAGCTCGTGGTGCTCGGACAGCGAAAAATCCATGGACTCGACGTTTTAGGCGCCGCCGTGACGATCCGTCAACGCCCGCCGCGGGCCGCGAGCTCCGCCTCGACCTCGCGGAGGCGAGCGAGCGCCTCGTCGCGCTCCTTTCGATGGGCCTCCGCCTCCGTCATCCAGGAGTCGGTCGCCTCCGCATCCGACCCGATCCGCAGCTTCCGTCCCTCGTCGACCGGCACCAGGTACGCACCGAGCGCCGGCGAGCGCGCCGGGCCGTCCCCGGCGTACGCGCGCGAGAACGTGCCGTCGTCGTCGCGTGTCCAGACCTGGAGGCGGAAGGGCCCGCCGTGGCTCGCAGGACCCGAGAGCAGCGGGTCGAAGATCCACAGCTCGCCGACGCCGCTCGCCGCGTACTTGTCGGGCGCGACGACGTAGTCCTTCCTCGGCGTCGTCTCGCTCACCACCTCGATCGCGAGCATCGGCGCGGCGTGGCCTTCCTTCCACGTGCGAAGGCTGCGGAGGTCCTCGCCCTCCGGAGGTCGCGGCACGATGACCGCGACGTCCGGATCGACGCCGAATGCCGGATGCGCCTGGTCCCAGCGCACCGCGAGGTTGCGTACGACCATCGCGTCGCCTCGACGCGCCGCCCAGGCTGCGAGCAGCGCCTCGAGGAGCGCCACGGCCTCGTCGTGGAGCACCGACTCGGGCAAGGTCTCCTCACCCAGCTCCCAGCCCGCGCCCGGCGCGGCGAGCGCGTAGCGGACCTGCGGGAGCTCCGGCGACGAGCGCATGGTGGAAACCCTAGCGCATCGCTCACCGCACGTTGATGCAGGCCGACCCCGAGGGCTCGACCGGCTCGCAGTGGTAGCGCGTCGGGCAGCGATCGCCCGTGCCGCACGAGCGCGAGCAGTACTGGCGGTCGCCGTCGGTGATGCACACGCCGGCGCCGCAGTCGCTCGCCTTCTCGCAGGGGCCGCCGATGTCGCTCGGAGGCTTCTGCTTCGTCCCGCGCTTCACCGCGCGGATGCCGGCGTCGTCCTCGTGCGCCTCGATCTCGGCCGCGCGCGTGAACGCCTCCTCGACGAGCCACGCCCAGGCGTCGACACGCGTGTAGACGTTGTGCGCGTCCGGACCGTCGCAGGCCGGGCCGCCCCGCGAGACCACGCCGACGATCTCGCCCGTCTCCTCGTCGAGCGCCGGTCCACCGGAGTCGCCCTGGCACGTCGCTTCGCCGACCACGAACTCCGCCGGCGTGACCGACAGCACGCGGACGTGCTCGCGCACGAGCTTTCGCCCCGCGTCACCGTCGTCGCCCGAGCGGCCGAAGCCGACGGCGCGCACGTGATCGCCGCGCGCCGGACCTCGCGCGCGGATGGGCAAGGGCTTCACCAGCGTCACCTCCTCGTCGAGGACGACGAGCGCGATGTCCGCATCGCACAGCGTCAGGCCCGACGGCGCGACGATCGCGACGCCGTGGGCGATCGTCCGCGCGGCGTCGACGTCCTCGCCCGCGAGCACGGCGATCGAGCCGGGCGATCGCTCGCCGAGGATCTGCACGCCGTCGGGCGGGCAGGCGACGCGCGTGGAGGTGCGGCTCACGCAGTGACGCGCGGTGAGAACGAGCCGCGGCGACACGAGCGTGCCGGTGCACAGCTCCGTGCTCCCGATCGCGAGCGCGACGACGCCGGGATCGCGCCCGCGCGCGGGGACGCCGCGTACGATCTCCACGCGATCCGCGCGTACGGATCCTCCCGCATCGCGCGCGTCGTCGACCGTCGTGGGACGCAGCTCCGAGCGCCCGTCGGGCGCCGGCGAGCACGCAGCACACGTCACGAGAACCAACACAGGGGCGAGTCCGAGCTTCATGCGACGCGCGCATGAGCGAACCGCGTGCCGGAGAGCGCGGCGCGGAATCGTTGCGTTTTTCCGGTGTGACCCTATGGCCGGGCCAGAAATCGCCTGGCCCGGGCCAGGCGCTGCTCGCGTCTACGGCGACGGCGGAGGCTCCGTCATGAGCTGCCGGGCGACGTGCTCGCCGATCGCGCGGAGGCCCGCGGCCGGAGAGACCTCGAACATCTCCGTGACCTCCAGGGCCTCGGGCGCGTGTCCCGGCTCGACGTAGAACGCCTGGCCCGCCGCCACGTCGTGCGCGCCGTCGCGCGTGTGGATCCGGAGGCGCCCCGAGATCACGTACCCCCAGTGCGGACACTGGCACGCGTCGTCCTGCATCCCGTGGAACAGCGCGCGCAGATCGGCGCCCTTCTCGAAGCGATAGAACGTGAGCGCCATCTCGCCCGCTTCCTTCGCCCGCACCTCGAACGCATCCGTGTGGAGCGCGACCGGCAGCTCGTGCCAAGAGAACGTTTGCATGGCTCGCCTTCTTTCCTGCACGCCTGGCGATGCAGCGCTCGTACCGCGAACGGGCACGACGTTCGCCCGCCGGACTTCCAGGTCACGAGCGGACGTGCCGACTGGGAGGAGGAGCACATCGCCGGCTCGGCCTTCGCGGATCTCCTCGCGCTGTCGAGCCCGAAGGCGCCGCGCGTCGTCGTCTACGATCGACGCGAGAACATGTGGGCGGCGCGGCTCTGGTGGATGCTGCGCGCGTTCGGCTTCGACGATGCGGCGGTGCTCGACGGGGGATTCACGTCGTGGAAGCTCGAGGGGCGGCCGACGTGCCGCGTGCCGTGCTCCTACGCGCCCGCGACGTTCGTCGCGCGGCCGCAGGAAGGGCTGGTCGTACGCAAGGAAGACGTCCTCGCCGCGATCGGCGATCCGAGGACGCGCATCGTGAGCGCGCTCGGCCGGAGGAGCCACCGGGGCGACGTGGCCGAGTACGGCCGGCCGGGGCACATCCCCGGCGCGCTCTACCCCGGCGGGCTCCTCGAGTGGGCGGCGGACCCCGCGATGCCCC
>JBDHVD010000626.1:0-4463 GCA_039809525.1 Labilithrix sp.
GTCGGCGCGCGCGGTCTGCGCTCCCTCTTCTCGTCCAAGCCGAGCGACAAGGACGTGCAGCGCGTCCGCCGGCTCGGCACGCTCGCGGTGCGCGTGCTCCGCGCGGTGCTCGCCGCCGACGGTCCGATCGACGGCGAGGAGCATCGCACCATCACGAGCCTCATCGCGTCGCTCGGCCTCCCCGATCAGGAGGCCGCGCCGCTCTACGCGGAGGCGCCGGTCCCCGTCGAGCAGCTCGACGTCTACGGCGACATCGAGGCGGGCGTGGCGAAGGGCGTGCTCCGGGGCGCGTGGCTCGCAGCGGCGCTCGACACGCTCGATCCGCGCGAGGAGCACGTCGTCCGCGTCGTGGCGAACAAGCTCTCGTTCCCCGCGATGGACCTCGAGGTCCTGCGCAACGAGGCGATCGCGCGCATCGACGCGCGCCGCATGGCGGGTCAGGCGGTGGTGGACGCCGTCCGCTTCATCCTCTCCGATCGCGCGCCCGGCCACGGCGTGACGCTGGCGGCGAAGGCGGGCACGATCATGCTGCCGCGTCGCTTCCGCGACGAGACGCTCGCGCAGATCGGCCACGGCACGAAGGTGACGCTCGCGCGCCGCTACAACCTCCTCTCGTCGGAGGATCGGCTGACCGTCCTCGGCATGGCATGGGCCGCGGCGCTCTACGAGGACCCGTCGATCGCCCGGAAGGCGCTCCTCCGCGCACGTCACGATCGCGTCGCGCAGGACCTCGGCGAGGACGGCGCGAAGGTGCGTCACGCGATCGACGAGTGGTTCGCGGACGTGCTCGCGCCGGCGGCGTTCCCCATGAGCGCGGATTGAACAGGAGCACGAAGAGAAGATGGGCAAGCAGCTCGGTGAGATGACGATCGGCTTCCTCGGCGGCGGAAACATGGCCGCCGCGCTGATCAAGGGCATCCTCCACGCGAAGGTCGTCCCGCCCTCGCAGGTGATCGTCAGCGACGTGAAGGCCGATCGCCTCGCGTGGCTGAAGGAGACGCACGGCATCGAGACCACCACCGACAACCATCAGCTCGTGAAGCAGAGCGACGTGGTCGTCCTCGCGGTGAAGCCGCAGGTGTTCGACAAGGTGCTCGATGCGGTGGGCGGCGACTTCCGCACCGATCAGGTGCTCGTCTCGGTCGCCGCGGGCGTGCCGGTCTCGGCGATGGAGGCGCGCCTCCCCTCGATGGCGCGCGTCGTGCGATCCATGCCGAACACGCCGGCGACGGTCGACGCGGGCGCGACCGCGATCGCTCCGGGCACCCACGCGACGCCCGAGGACCTCGAGGTGGCGCGCGCGCTGTTCTCGGCGGTCGGCCGCGTCGTCACGCTCGACGAGACGCTGCTCGACGCGGTCACCGGCCTCTCGGGCAGCGGGCCCGCGTACGTCATGCTGATGATCGAGGCGCTCGCCGACGGCGGCGTGAAGGTCGGGCTGCATCGCGACACCGCGCTGCTCCTCGCGGCCCAGACGGTCTACGGCTCGGCGAAGCTCCTGCTCGAGACGGGCGAGCATCCGGGCCGGCTCAAGGACATGGTCACGAGCCCCGGAGGCACGGCGATCGCCGGGCTCCACACGCTCGAGTCCGGCGGTCTCCGCCGCACGCTGATCGACGCGGTCGAGGCCGCGACGAACCGCGCGGGCGAGCTCGGCGTGCAGATGATGCGCAAGCTGATGAAGTCGTAGGCCGTGCGACGGGGCGGGATCGTCCTCGGCGTGCTCGCCGTCTCGTGCTCCGCCCTCGAGCCGGAGCCGCTCCCGCCGTACGGCGAGACGCTCGTCGTCGTCGACACCGATCTGCCGGTGCCGAGCGTCGTCTCGCGGCTGCGCATCGACGTCCTGGCCGACGACGGACAGACGGTGGCGCACCGCGACGATCCGCGCCCCGACCCGCGCGACTGGCCCGCGAGCTTCAGCGTCTACAACGACGACGCCTCGCGCGTGCATGCGGTGAAGGTGCGCCTCCGCGCCTATCTCGACGGCCGCGCGGAGGAC
Organism: Labilithrix sp.; assembly: GCA_039809525.1. Classification (GTDB taxonomy): domain Bacteria; phylum Myxococcota_A; class Polyangia; order Polyangiales; family Polyangiaceae; genus Labilithrix. Next base: position 2,000 of record JBDHVD010000626.1, read on the forward strand.
GCGACGCTCGCCGTCGAGCGCACCGTCGATCTGCGCATCGCCTACGGCGAGCGCGGCCGCGTGCGCGTCGTGCTCCGCGGCGCGTGCATCGGCAAGGTGCCCTGCCCCGACGACGACGAGGCGATCGCGACCGAGCCGACGATGGATCGCGACGTCCCGAGCGTGGCGGGCACCTTCGGCGCGCAGCCGTGCGACGGCCGCGGCGCCGACGGGCGCATCTGCGTACCGGGCGGCGCGTTCGTCTTCGGCGACGCGTTCTACCGCCCGGCATCGATCTCCGCCGACGCCATGCTCTACGCCCCACGTCCCGAGCGCGTCGTGCGTCTCACGCGCTTCCTCATGGACCAGGACGAGGTGTCGGTCGCCCGCTTCCGCGCCGCGACCGCCCGCGGCTTCGCCCCGCCGATCGCGCCGACGGCGCTCGAGTCCGACGGCGCGCTCGCCGACGTCGATCCGACGAAGGCGTGCACCTGGAGCGCGACCCCGCGCGGGCGCGAGGGCCATCCCCTGTCGTGTGTGAGCTGGGACACGGCCTCGGCGTTCTGCCGCTTCGACGGCGGCGAGCTGCCGAGCGAGGCGCAATGGGAGTACGCCGCGGTCATGGCGGGCCGGCGCACGAAGGCCGTCTACCCATGGGGCGACGATCCGCCGTCGTGCGATCGCGCCGTCTACGCGCGAACGCCCGCCTCCGACGCGTGCATCGATCGAGGCGAGGGCCCACAGCCGCTCGACGCGCCCGGAGACGCGACGCCGCTCGGCATCCGTCACCTCGGCGGGAGCCTCGAGGAGCACGTGCGCGACGATCATGCTCCGCTCACCGATCGCTGCTGGACGGAGGCGCCCGCGATCGATCCGATCTGCACGCGGCCCGTCGCCGACCGCGAGCGGCCGAGCCACGGCGTGCGCGGCGGATCGTGGTTCTCCTGGGCCGACCAGCTCGTCTCCGTCGATCGCACGAACAGCGTGCGGTCGGACACCCAGCATCCTCTCCTCGGGTTCCGATGCGTGTATCCTGCACCATAGCCGCGCTGGCGACCGCGCTCGCGCTCGGCGCGTGCGACGACACGCTCCCTCCGCAGGGGCAGGTGGTGCTGCACCTCGACACCGATGCGCCGGTGGCGCAAACGGACGACCTCGGGAGGCCCGTCGCGCTGTTCGATCGCGTGCTCGTCGAGATCTTCCCGCCGGGCGAGACGACGCCCTGCCCCGAGTGCACGCGCGAGCTCGTCCTCGATGCTTCGCTGATGCACGCGTCGCGCTTCTCCTTCGGGTTCGTCCCGCGGCCGCGCGAGCAGGGCTGGCGCGCGCGCCTGCGCATGTTCCGCAGCGCGGGCCGCGCGACGCCGCGCCCGGAGTCGACGATCGAGCTCGTCGGATACCTGCCCGCGGTCGGCGACGACGGCGTCACCGTGCTCACGGCGACGTTTCGCACGGACGACGCCGGGCGCCCGCGCGGGACGCTCGCCCAGCCGATCGTCTTCGAGCGCGGCGCGCCGGCGCCGAGCATGGAGGGCACCTGGCCGGGCGCGCACGTCGAGCCCTGCACGGGCGAGCCGCCGGCAGGGGCGCTCTGCGTGCCGGGCGGCGCGTTCTTCATGGGCGATCCGCGCGTCACCGTCGATCGCGAATCGACCGGCGGCGCGAAGGAGCACCTCGTCGTGCTCGCGCCGTACTTCCTCGACGCGCACGAGGTCACCGTCGGCGAGATGCGCGCGTCGGGCCTCGTGGCGCGCGACTCTCGTGGCCGCGTGATCGATCCGATCGACGACTGGGCCGACGAGCTCGGCGGCCAGTGCATCTACTCGAGCGAGCCCGGAGCGTACGAAGGCCATCCGGTCACGTGCGTGAGCTGGGCGCTCGCCTCGAAGCTCTGCGAGGCCAGAGGCGGCACGCTCCCCACCGAAGCGCAGCTCGAATACGTCGCGAGCCGGCGGGGCACGCGGCTCGCGCCGTGGGGCGATCGCGATCCGTCGTGCCGCGAGGCGGTGGTGGCACGGGGGGGCCCGCCGGACGACGCGGCGTGCGATGCGCGCGATCCGCTCACGCTCGGATCGCGCCGCCTGCCGTCGCGCGCCGGGGCGGGCACGCTCGATCGCGTCGCGATGCCGGACGGCGAGATCGTCGACCTCGGCGCCAACGTCCGCGAGTGGACGCGCGACGTGTTCGCGCGTGACGACGAGCCGTGCTGGCGAGACGCGCTCCTGCGCGATCCGGTGTGCCTCGATCCCGCGCGGAAGGAGCGGAGCACGAAGGGCGGCGACTTCGCCGGCGTGCCCGTCGACTACGCCCAGGCGCGGCGCGCGAACGACGCCTCGTTCCAGCTCGAGACCGTCGGCTTTCGCTGCGCCTATCCGGGAAAGCGCTGATTTCGCGCGACCGGCGCCGGCGGGGGGCGCGCCTCGCGCGGGCTGTTTCACCAGTTCAATTGAACCAGTGAAACAACGCAGGCGAGGGCGCCGGCCCC
>JBDHVD010000627.1:0-4458 GCA_039809525.1 Labilithrix sp.
GGAGGCGCGGGACGGCGCCGGCGTCCGTCGCGAGCGCGAGCGACAGGCCGACCGGCACGATCACGCCGGCGGCGGTCGCCAGGGCGAGCGCGGCGATGCCCTCGCCGCGGGGGACGAGGAGCGCGCCGACGGCGAGGGCGCCGATCAGCGCGACGGCGCGCAACGACCGCGGCTCAGTCGTCGCGGCCGACCTTGCGGCGCGCGGCCTTCTTCTTCGCGACCTTCTTCTTGCCCTCGACGCGCTTCTTCTTCGCCGTGCGCGTCGGCTTGGTGGGCTTGCGCTTCTTCGGCTCGACGAGCGCCTTCAGGATCATCTCCTTCAGCTTCGTGCGCGCGTCGACGAGGTTCTTGGCCTGGTCGCGCGTCTTCTCGCTCTTGACCAGGATGCGCCCCTCCGCGTCGAGCGCGTTCTTCGCGAGCGCACGGAGGCGCGTCTTCGCGGCGTCGGGGAGCGCGACGGTCCCCTCGAAGTCGAACGTGAGCTCGACCTTCGACGAGACCTTGTTGACGTTCTGGCCGCCGGCGCCGGACGCGCGCACCGCCGTCCATTCGAGGTCGCTGCCAGGGAGCGTGATCTTGTCGTTGACGACCAGCGGCGTGCTCATGTGAGCCAGAATTCGCATGCTTTCATGCGCTCCTGCAAGTGCTTGCCTACGCCGCCGGACGCCGTTCGGCCTCGGCGACCAGGCGGGCGGCGCCCGCCACCCCGAACGGCAGGAGGAACAGGGCCATGCCCGGGACGAGGAGGAGCACGGCGGCGGCGAGGCCGAAGCCGAGGACGGCCCAGAAGTTCGCCTTCATGAAGGCGATCCGACCGGCCACGTCCACCCCACGGACGCTGAAGGGGTAGTCGAGCAAGTCGTACGCCGCGGCGAGCCCGGTCACGATCAGCTTGAGCGGGACCGTCACGACGCCCGCCGGGGGGAAGACGAGCGTGATCACCGCGAGCAGCGCGAGGACGGGCAAGGTCGCGGCGAGCGCGGTCAGGGTCACCCGGAGCGAGCGCAGGGTCGACGAGACGAACGGCTGATCGGGCCACGCGGGCCCTCCGAGCGCGCGGTCCTGCCGCCGCGCGATCGCCTCGAGCGCGAAGCCGGAGATCGGCTGCGCGAGCGACAGCGCGACGAGGAGGCCGATCACGACGCCGACCACCCAGAGCACGATCTTGAGCGCCCAGCTCCAGACGACCTGGGTCGGATCGATCAGGCGCGTGGCCAGCTCGCCGCCGCCCCAGATCGCCAGCGCGGTGGCGCCGCCGAACAGGAGCGTCGCGACGAGCACCGGGACCATCGCCCAGGGCCACGTGCCGGGCGTCGTCACGACGAAGCCGAGCCCGCCGAAGAGCGCCCGCACGCCGGCGAAGAACCCGAGCGCCACCCGCTTCACCGCTGCCTCGCCACCCGACAAGGCTAATCACGACGCCGGGCCGTTGCACCCCCCGGCGGTGTACGATGACGCGGTGCGGAGCCACGTCCTCGCCCTCTCCTTCGCGCTCGCGCTCTCCGCGTGCTCGAAGCCCGCCCCCGGAAGCGACGCGAAGCTCGAGTCCGACGGCGGGAAGGTCGTCGTCGCGTACGCCGGCAAGACCGCCCCCGTGCCCACGAACGACCTCGGCCATGGCGGACCTCGCGTGCCCGTCGTGCGCGACGAATCCGGCAAGCGGCTCGCGTATCCGCTGCCCGGCGGCGGGGCGCGCATCGTCTACGTCGTCGGCGACGGCTTGTTCCTCGGACCGAGCGGACCGGCCGTCCGCGGAGGAGGGCAGACGGACTTCTCCGCGGCACCTTCGCTCGACGACGCGCTCGGCGCGATCTTCGAGAACGCCGAGGGACGCCGCGCCCTCGCCGTGGGCGAGGTGAAGAAGGAGAAGGGCGACGCGGGCGTCGCGCGCATGCTCGGGGCGGCGGCGCACGTCGACGATCCGGCGTGGGACGAGGCGTTCGCCGCGCTGCCCGACGCCGCGAAGGAGGACGTGAAGAAGCGCCTCGCCGCGAGCCTCGAGCCGGGCAGCCCGCCCGGCGGGATCGCGCGCGCGGTGCGCTTCGCGGCGCTCGACGACGGCGCGCGCGCACCGGTGCTGGCTGCGCGGATCCACGAGCTCGTCGCGCAGGGACGCGAGCCGCGCGCGACCGCGGTCCTCCTCCGCGCGGTCGCGAAGTCCGATCCGGCGCGCGCCGCGGGCGTGGGATGCGACGTGCTCCACGCGAAGCCGGCCGACGACGTCCTCGTCGAGGCGGCGGCGATCGCCGTCGCCCGTGGAGGCGGCGACTGCGACGTGATCGAGGCCGCGCTCGGCGACGATGCGTGCGCGCCGTGGTTCCGCTGCGCGAGCGGCAAGCCGCTCGACGGGCGCGAGGCGACGAAGCAGGACGAGCCGCTGTGCACGAAGCAGGAGCTCGCTTCGGCGATCGACGGCGAGCTCGCGCGCACGCCCGACGACGTGATGCGCGCCGCCTCGGGGACGCGCACGGGCCTGTTCGCGTTCGCCGCGCTCGCGGCGAAGGACCGCGTGCCCGCCGCGTTCGCCTCGGCGCACGCGCGGCGTCGCTATGCGGTCGCGCAGCCGAAGGACCCGGCGTGTGACGGCGCGATGACGCCCGGGACGCCGTGCCGGTGCGAGGAGACCGTGCTCCGCGACTGGGCGTGCCGCCATCGCGAGTCGCAGGTCGCGAGCGTCGGCGTGTGCCGCTTCGAGATCGACGACAAGACGAAGAAGATCCAGAACGTCGTGGCGACGCTACCGCCCTGACGCCACCTTCTTCTTCGCCTCGAGCTCCTCGAGCGTCTTCGGCCAGTCGCCGCGCATGAGGCGCGAGAGCGAGCGATCGGCGAGGAGCTTCCCCTCGGTCTGGCACTTCGGGCAGTAGTTCATCTCGTTGTCCGCGTAGCGGATGCGCTGCACCGGCGTCCCGCACCGCGGGCAGGGCTTGCCGTACTTGCCGTGCACCGCCATCTCCGGACGGAACGCGGTGACGTTCTCCGGGAAGTCGCCCGCCTCCTTCCTCAGGCGATCGGTCCACTCGCGGAGCACCGCCTCGATCGACGCGTGGAGCTTCGCGATCTCCTCGTCGGTCAGCTTCTGCGTCAGGCGGACGGGCGACATCTGTGCATGATGCAAGATCTCGTCGGAGTAGGCGTTGCCGATGCCGCTGAAGAGATGCGGATCGGTGAGCGCGCGCTTGAGCGTGTGGTTCTCGCTGCGGAGGCGCTCGGCGAACGCGCCGGCGCTCGCGCCGAGCACCTCGAGCCCGCCCGGATCGAGCGCGGCGAGCCCGTCGTCGCGCACGAGGTGGATGCTCGCGCGCTTCTTCGAGCTCGCCTCGGTGAGGATCAGCGTGCCCGAGCCCTCGAAGTCGAACGCGGCGAGCCCGACCTTGCCGGGGATGGGGGCGCCGAGCGGCTTCCAGCGGAAGCGCCCGGCGACCATGAGGTGGATGACGAGGTGGAGGCGCTCCTCCTGCTTCGACGCGGCGAAGCCGAGGACGATGCGCTTGCCCAGGCGCGAGACCTGCTTCACCTTGCGCCCGTTCACCGCGGTGATCGGAGGATCGGCGGTGCGGAGGACGAACGGGCTCGCGAGGCGAACCCGCTCGAGCGCATGTCCCACGGTCTTCTTCGCCACGTGCTCGACGTAGACGTCGACGTCCGGCAGCTCCGGCATGACGCCGAAGCGTAGCTCAGCGCCGGCGCCGCCGCGCCCACGCGATGACGAAAACGGCGGCCGTCGCGCCGAGCGCCCACGACCCGAAGGCGCGGTGCTCCTTCGGCGAGCTCAAGCAGCTCGACCGCGAGGTCGTGCGTCCGGCCGCGTCGTCGTCGGTGTAATAGAGTGCATAATGCACGTTGCTCACCGGCGTCTGCCGAGGCGACGGCTCGAGGCGGAGATCGCCGGTGCCGAGCGCATCCGCGGGGAGCACCGCGCGCAGGCGCGTGACCCACACGTCCTCGCGGTGAAGCCCGACGAGCGCGACGCCGAGATCGTCGAGGTAGTCGCACTCGGGGTACGGCGTGGGGTTGGCGCTGCCGGGCCTGCCCGGCGGTGCGGCCGCGTCGCTCGCGTCGGGCCGCCCCGCGTCCGTCGCGGCGGCGTCGTCCGCGCCGGCGTCGATCGCGGCGTCGTCCTCGCCCGCATCCCCCGCGTCGCCTGCCGGCGCGTCCAGGCCCGCATCCTCGGGCTCCTGCTGCTGCGGATCGGGCCCCGCGTCCGGATCGATGCCGCCGTCCGCGGGTGCGCGCGGGCAGGGCGTGAAGCTCGAGCCGCTCGGCGCGCCCGACGACGACGACGAGGACGAGGACGACGAAGACGACGACGAGCCGTACACCTTGCAGAGGCCGTAGTAGGTGTCGGCGAGGCCGGGGTTCGGGCCGCTCCGCGACGCGGCGGCCGCGCCGGCGTACGCGCCGCTCCAGAACACCTGCGGTCGGTTCGCGTACTCGGTGAGCCAGGTCCGGCCGCGG
>JBDHVD010000628.1:0-4413 GCA_039809525.1 Labilithrix sp.
GACTCGAGGCCGTGGCGCGCGTTCGCGATGACCGTGTCGGCGCGGGCCTTCACGCGCTTCATGTCGATCCCGACGTCGCCGCCGAGGACGACGCCGAAGTCGGCGGCGCGCCGGGCGAGATGCGCCGCGCGGGCGCTGGCGACGAGCGTCTTCGTCGGCATGCACCCGGTGTTGACGCACGTCCCGCCGAAGTGCTCGCGCTCGACGATCGCGACGCTCATCCCGGCGGCGGTCAGGCGACCGGCGAGCGAGGGACCGGCCTGACCTCCCCCGACGATGATCGCATCGAAGCGCTTCATGGCGAGGCACCCTAGCAAGGACGGCGAGACCGTGCGCGCCGGCCCCCGCTGGGATCGACCTTCGCATCCGGACGCCATGGTCGATGCCGCGCAGGCGCGGTAGAGAACGTCGCTCGCATGAGGACGCCGCGTCTCGTCACCATCCCCTTCAGCCACTACTGCGAGAAGGCGCGCTGGGCGCTCGAGCGGGGCGGCGTGACGTTCGTGGAGGAGACGCACGCGCCGCTCTTCGCCTGGCGCGGCGCGCTCGGCGCGGGCGGCAAGCGAACGGTGCCCGTGCTCGTCACCGACGACGCGGTGATCGCCGAGTCGAGCGACATCCTCCGCTGGGTCGACGCGCACGGACGTCCGCCCGAGCCGTTCTTCCCGGCCGAGCTGCCCGAGGTCGCGTCGCTCGTGGAGACGTTCGACCGGCGGCTCGGGCCGGCGACGAGACGCGTCGGCTACTTCCACGTGCTGAGGAGCGATCGCAGCTTCGTCCACGACCTGCTCACGACGGACGTCCCGGCGTGGGAGGCCCGCGCGGTGCGCGCGCTCGGCCCCGCGATCCCGCTCGCGATCCGCTACGGGTTGAAGGTCGACGACGCTGGGTACCGGCGCTCGAAGAAGGCGATCGACGAGGTCTTCGCCTCGGTGAACGAGCGGCTCGCCGACGGCCGCCGCACGCTCGCGGGCGACGCGTTCACCGCCGCCGACCTCACGTTCGCGGCCCTCGCCACGCCGATCGTCATGCCGCCCGCGTATGCGCGGCGCTTCGGAGGTCTCGCGCGACTGCCCGCGGCGCTCACCGCGATCCGCGACGAGGCGCTCGCGACGCCCGCGGGCGCGTTCGCGATGCGCATCTACGAGACCGAGCGCTGAGCGGATCGCCGCATCAGCGGATGCACGTGAGGTCGTCGCCGGTGGTGGCGATGCGGAAGATCGGCGCCGGGCACGAGGCCTTGCACGTGTTGCCCTTGCAGTCGGGCGCGACCTTCCGCGGGAGCTCGTAGGTGCATCCTCCCGGACCGCAGGCCCACGCGATGCCCGTCTTCGGATCGGACCCGCGCGCCTTCGGAGCGGCGACGACGCACACGCCCGAGAGGTTCACCTTCCCCGCGGGGCAGTGCGAGAGGTCCGCGCAGAATCCGTCGCTCCGCGGGCTCCCGTCCGGACACACGGGCGCGCACGTGCCGCGCATGCTGTCGGGCACCAGCGGCGCCTGACAGGTGAACGCGCCGCGGACGCGCCGCTGCTTGACCGCGTCGCGCAGCACGGGCTCGGCGTCGACGACGAGCGCCTCCTTCAGGTGCTTCTCGAGCGTCGTCGCGTGGATCCAGGCGTAGCCGCCGTCGCCCCACCCGGTGCCCCAGCTGTTGTGCAGGAGGAAGTACGTCGCCTTCGGCAGCACGACGTAACCGGCGACGACCATCGCGTGGCCGCCGTCGGGCTTCGGCGTCGTCCAGTGCGGCACGTAGCGCGCACCGGCGCGGCCGCGGGGCACGAACGTCTCGGGCAGGTCCATCGTGACGATCACGTCCTCGCCGATCGACAGGTGCCGCTTGATCGCCTCGAGCTCGTCGTCCTCGAGATACGTGACGTCGGTGAGCGTCGCGACCGGCTCGCCGGCGAGCTTCGCGAGGCGCTTCGGATCCGGCGTCAGCCCGCAGCCCTCCTTCGGCGGCTTCGCCCCCTTCTCGCACGGCAGCCATCCCTTCGCCGTGCGCTCGTCGAAGGGCCACGCCGTGTCCGCGCCGATCGTCTTCGCGAGGTTGTCGGAGATCGCCGTCTTCGCGAACGGCTCGTGGTAGCGCGACCAGATCTCCATCGCGGACACGTTCGACGCCTTGCCCGACCAGCGCGCGACCGCTTGATCGATCGCCGACGCCAGCGCGAAGGCGGTGCAGGCGGGCGCGGTGCGCTGGTTGCGGACGATCCCCTCGAGCCCGACGAACTCGTGGTCGACGATCGCGGGCATCGCCGCGCGGTCGGCGTCGAGCAGCTTCGGGCTCACGAGCGCGCGCGCGCCCCTCGCGTCGCGCCCGAAGAGCAGGCCGTTCGTCATGCACGGGAGCTCGATCGCCTCCGAGCCGTTCCACACGAGGCCGCCGCAGCGCTTGTCGCCGTTCGTCGACGGCAGCATCGCCGAGCGGAACGCCGCGGGCGCGGCCTGCCCCTTCTCCTGCTCCTCGAGCACTCGCGGACGGCGTCGCAGCCGACGGTGAGCAGGAGCAGCGACGCAGCCCGAAGCCGACACCCCTTCGAGGATCGCGCCTTCACGTCCGGTCAGGATCGCGCGACCGCCCTCCGCTCCGCAAGCGGGCGCCGCGGATCACGAACGGATGGGCTCGAGCTCGCGGAACGGGAGGCCCGCCTCCTCGAGGAGACGTCCGAGGTGCTCCGAGAGCACGTGCTTGCGCGGCCGCGCGTCGGCCGTCGCTTCGAGGAGCCTCCGGCGGCCCTCGTGCATCCGCCACGCGATGGTGCCCGGCGAGCACCCCTGGACGATCGCGGCCTCCGCATGCGAGAGGCCTTGCAGCGCCACGAGCACGACCGTCGCGCAGATCGACGGAGGCAGCGCGTCGAGCGCGCGCAGCACCCGCGCGTAAGTCTGGCGCAGCTCCGCGGCCCGCGACGGATCGTCCGGCGCGTCGACCGCGATCGATCGCTCGATGCGCGGATCGTGCTCGTCGTGCCCGTCGTAGTCGTCGATCGACGACTCGCGCCGGCGCGCGCGGGCGCGTCGCGCGTCGATCGCGCGATGCAGCGTGAGGCGATAGACCCAGGTGAAGAACTCGCTTCGTCCCTCGAAGCTGGGCAGCGCGCGATGCGCACGGATGAACACGTCCTGCACGATGTCGTCCGCGTCGCTCTCCGATCCCGAGAGGTGGAGCGCGCACGCGAAGATCCGTTTCCGGTAGCGGCGCACCAGCGCGTCGAACGCGTGGGGATCGCCTGCCTTGGCGCGCGCGACGAGGAGCGCCGCGGTCGCGGCCTCGCGCTGAGCGGGAGACGTCATCCAGGTCTTGGACGTGCCAGGAGGCCGGACGGTTGGAAAATTCTTCGGGCCCGTCCCCGGGCCGCGGCGATCGCACGGAACTCTCCGTCTTCCTTGGGCTAACCGGCCCGCGCCGCCCGGAACCCTTCTTGCCCCTTTCGGACGCGGGAGGCCGCGCGCACATGCCGAGGAACGAGGACCACGGAGCGCGGCGCGTGGACGTCCTGATCGCGGGCGCCGGCCCGACGGGGCTCGTGCTCGCGCTCGTGCTCGCGCGCCTCGGTGTGGAGGTACGGATCGTCGACCAGGCCCTCGAGCCCGGCACGACGTCGCGTGCGCTCGTGCTGCATGCGCGCACGATGGAGCTCTACGCGCAGCTCGGTCTCGCACGCGAGGTCCGCGACGCGTCGGTCGAGCTCGGCGCGGTGAACCTCTGGCTCCGCGGGCGCCGCATCGCGCGCGCGGTCCTCGGCGAGATGGGCGAAGGGCTCAGCCCCTTCCCCTACGCCCTCGTGTTCCCGCAGGACGCGCACGAGCGTCTGCTCGCCGAGCACCTCCGCCGCGCGGGCGTCGAGGTCGAGCGCGGCACGGAGCTCGTCGGCCTCGAGCCGCGGCCCGACGGCGTGCGCGCGCGCTTCGCGTCGGCTCCGGCGTGCGAGGCCGCGTACGTCGTCGGCTGCGACGGCGCGCGCTCGATCGTGCGCGACGCGCTCGGCCTCGGATTCCCCGGCGGCACCTACCAGCACGTGTTCTACGTCGCGGACGTCGCGCTCCGCGGCCCGGTCGCCGATCACGAGCTCCACGTCGCGCTCGACGACGCGGACTTCCTCGCGGTGTTCCCGCGGAAAGGCGAAGGCGCCGCCCGGCTCGTCGGCGCGGTCCGGACCGAAGCGGAACGACGCGCCGGCCTACGCTGGGAGGACGTGAGCAAGCAGCTCCTTCGCCGGCTCGGGGTCACCGTCGACGAGGTGCACTGGTTCTCGACCTATCGCGTCCACCATCGCGTCGCCGAGCGGTTCCGGAGCGGCCGCGTGTTCCTCGCCGGCGACGCCGCGCACATCCATAGCCCCGTCGGCGGTCAAGGGATGAACACCGGCATCGGCGACGCGGCGAACCTCGCCTGGAAGCTCGCGGCGG
>JBDHVD010000629.1:0-4372 GCA_039809525.1 Labilithrix sp.
GCAGGAGGGCAGTCGGGCAGCGAGACTCGACGGTCACCGCCGGTTCGGCGTCGGCGGACAGTCGGCGCAGAAATACTCGGAGCCCTTCATGGAGTAGCCACCCTCACCGAGAACGATCCGCCGCTTGCACTTCGAGCAGAGCGTGGGCTCGAACTTCGGTGGGTTCTCCAACTTGGTGAAGTTGTACTCGTTGGTCGCCGCCCAGACGAACATCTCCAGCTCGGCGTAGTACTCCCGGCACTCGGGACACGTCTTCCAGTCCGCAGCCTCGTGCCCCTCGTTGTGGTGCATGGAGCAGACCGTGTAGCGGTCGTGGTTCCGCGCGCAGCTGTTCCGGGCATACGAGAAGAGCTGGTACTTCTCGTGGTCGTCGCAGACCCAGTTGCCGCAGCACTCGGTCCGCCGGAGCTTGCCGCTCTTTTTGCAGAGACCGCACGCCTTCTTCCCTACCGCCGCCGAGCCCTGCTTCTTCGCTCTCGCCTTCGGCTTCGTCGCCTGCGCCATCGCCTGCTCCTCGTTCGCCGGAGACTACCTCGGGCGTTTGCTCCAGGGCAGAGCGCAGAGCCCTGGCGACCTGCTTGCTCCGTCGCGATAGTGTAATACACTTTCCTCGTGCGCTATGTCTGGGACCCGACGAAAGCTCGCGCGAACCGGAAGAAGCACGGCATCGCCTTCGAAGAGGCGGTCACGTCCTTCGCCGATCCGCTCGCCATCATCGTGGATGACGACGCACATCCGGAGCGGGCGCTCCTCATCGGCATGTCCTTCACCGATCGGGTCCTCGTCACGGTGTTCATCGAGAAGCACGCCGACGAGATCCGGCTCATCAGCGCGCGGTTGGCTACCCGTGCAGAACGGAGGCGCTATGAAGAAGGCGACTAAGAAGACGACCAAGCGGAAGACGAAGCACCAGGAGCCCTCGAAAGCGTCTCTCAAAGAGATCCCGGAGGTGGACTTCAGCAAGCTTCGGGCGCGCCCGAATCCCTACGCCGCGCGCATCGCGAAGAAAGGGATCACGGTCCAGGTCGGGCGCGGTCGTCCGCGCAAGCTCGAAGAGGTCGGAGGCACCTCGCCACGATCGGTCCGCTTTCCCGACGAGGTCTGGGAGAAGCTCGAACGGCGCGCGAAGAAGGAGGGCATCTCGCTCCACGCCGCGCTCCGCCAGGCGATCCTCGCCTGGCTCGACGACGCCGCGTGAGGATGCGGCTCGACCGAATTGCTACCCACCCCAGAACCCCGCAGCGGCGAGCACGCCCCGCGCCCATTGACGCCATGTGGACGTGACCGTGCAGCCAGCGGCGAACTTCGCGGGAACAGGGCGGAACCAGACGGAACGAAGAACGCGAGCGATGTCGGACGGTTGTTGGTCAAGCACACGTCCCGGCTCGGCTTTCGCCGACACCCCTTGAGTCCTTCGATTCCCGGCGCCTCACCCCTGCTCGGCTTCTCCGGGACTCCTCGCTCGAGGCACCGGGTTCGGGCGACGCTCTGCGGCTCTACGGAGTGACGGCGAGTGGGAACAGCCGTTCGGGCACCCGAGGCTCGCTCGTCGTCATGACCAACACGCCCTGAGGGTGGCGCCGGAACGTGTATCGTCGCGCTTCGTTCGCTCGCGATGCCCCGCCTGGGGCGCCCCCTGGGTCGCTTCCGCGAGTGGAGATCAGGTCGAGCGTCGACGGCTTCGTACACCACGCGCCCCCGGAGTCGCAGACGACGAAGTCCCTACGCTCGTCTGGGTGCTTCGCGACCGAGAGCACGAAGACCAGCTCCGGCACTTCCGTTCCGACGAGATCCACGTGCTCGACGCTCGCCACCTCGACACGCCCCGAGGCGTCACCGAGTGGCATGCTTTGCATCCCCTCGCTCTCCTCGACGCCTTCGATCGCGACCAGCCACTCCGTGTTGCCGATCGGAAACGCCAGGGCAGCAGCGACAGTATCGACGTCGCTGTGACGGGGAAACGCCGTCGTTCGAGAGAACTCGACGAGGGATGGTTCGCCAGGAGCGCGATGGCCGTCGCCGCGTGCCGTCGGGTTCGCTGGTCGCACACGGCAGGACGTCCGCACGCTCGTGAAGGTCCAGCCGCGCTCATTCCGCAAGACGGGCGAAGCGGAATGGGCCAACAGCCCAGCACATGCCTTCGCCAGGGATCCGAATCGGGTGAGGCTCGCTCGCTCGAGCGGGGCCTCCTCGACCGGTCCCGGCGTCACGACTGGAGCGATGGTGCCGGTGTCTGTCGCTGCATCCACGTAGGCGCCTGCGTCGACGTGGGCGTCTACTTCGAGAACGGTGGCCGAGCCGCTCCGAGAGGGTGCCGTGTGCCTTGCGGCGCTTCGGTCGCTACCGCACCCGCCGAGGCAAGCCACGGCGCCCACGAAGAGCATCGGATAGGCGGAGATCGAGTCGCGCATCGCGGACGGCAACCGAAAGGATAGACGACGATGTCGAACGATCGGCACGCTGCTACGTCGCGCACCGAGGCTCGAGCGTGACGCGATGCCGTGATCGCTCTCGAGACGAGCGATCGGGCTCTCCGAACGAGAGTGTCGCTCGGCGGCGACCGTGCCTGATGACGACGCGGCTTCGAGCGGTCGAGACCGAGCGCAAGCAGCTTCGCCGCGAGTCGAACGATGCCGAGTTCGCCCATCGCATTCGCATGGGGATCATCCAGCGCACGCTCCTGCGCAGCGATCAGCGATTGTCGCCGCTCCCACGGAATCGTCCTCAGGCGGTATCGAACGGGCGCTGTCGGGACCAACCCGCGCCTTCGTCGTCTTCACTGGCGCCTTTTGCGCCCGTTGGGTTCCTTTCGGTCGCGTCTCCCAAGACTCGATTCCCGGCGCCGCCACCTCTGGACGGCGAGCGACTCGGGCGTCCCATCGAGGGGCTGCACGAGCCGACGCTCGAAACCGGTCCTACCGGTGGCGAGATGCGGGCAACGCGTAGCGGCACGTGACGCCGCACGAAGCGATTCCGGGATCCTCGTGGGACGGGACCGTCAGGGGCCGCGCGCGAGCGTCACTGCCAGCTCCACAATCACCTCCACCTGATCGGGGGTCGCTCCGACATCGAGCCGGGCCTCGCGGCCGTCCACCGTCGCCTTCACATCCGCGAACATGCCCTGCGTGAGCGCGCGTGCGCCTCCGCGGTTCAGTCGCGCGACCATGCCGTCGAGTGCTGCCGCGGCCTTCGCAGCTTCGGTGGGGTCGGTACACCGCTCACGAAGACGGAAGTCGACACCGCCGTCTTCACGCGCCTCCGCGACGACGAAGAGCTCTTCGACGGTCTCGGGCGGCTCGAAGAACGGCACGCGGATGATCCTCTTCGGCGCGCGCACGTCGATCCTCACGAGCTCGTTCGCGACCGGAGGCGTCGGAAGGGCGACCGTCGTGAAGCCGCTCCGTGGACCACGAACCGTACGGACCTCCGTCGACCGCTTGACGATGAAGATGACGTTCCGCGTGGGCGAAGCGAGCGGCGATGGACCGTCGACGGCCAACCAGTCCACGTCATCGACGCTTTCGCCCTCGGGTAAGAACACACGGAGCAAGGAGAGCGTTCGCGCCGTTCGTGTGCTGGCGCGCAGCGCCGTCACGTTGAACACGGACGTCGCGTTCGGAGCCTTCGCAGGGTCGAGCGCATCGCTGCGCCGGCGTGGCGAGGTCGTCGTCTGCGCGGTCGCCGACGGCTCTTTCGCCGACGGAGAGGGACCGCAGCCCACGCAGAGCGCGATCGCCCACGCGAGCGAAACGACATGCGAGGTCACCTCCACGCGCGACTCGTGCGGCAGTCGACGGACGGCCATCTTCGCGCTCGAATGGAAGCGGCATCGCGGGTCGACCGCAAGACTCCCGACCGAACGCGGGGATCCGTCCGCGTACGAAGGGCGCAGTGACGTGTCGCCATCGCCGGGCTTCACCGCGGTTCGTGACGTGAGCCCTCCCGCTCGAATCCCGGCGTATCCATCTCTGCTCGACGTGCCACCGTCGCCTGAATAGACATCGCGCGCGCCCGTCCAAGGCGCCATGCTCTTACGCGATCTCGGCCTCGCGGCCGCGAGCGGTGTCGTCGCGTTGGCCCTCGGTGGATGCGGGGCGGAGGCGGCGACGAACCAGGGGCCCGCGCTGACGGCGTACTCGGGCGGGTCGGCGGCGTCTGGCTCCGCGAGCATGGGCTCGGGTAGCTCCGGGAGCGCGGAGGTCCGCTTCGGGTCGGCCTCCGGGCAGAGCGGGATCGGGATCTCGGTGCGGCCCGACCTCGTCGAGGTGCCGTTTGCGGTGGCCGCCGTCGGGCCCGCGCCGATCGACGTGGTGCAGGCGGAGGTCGCGAAGCTTGCAGCGCGCGTCGGCGAGAGCGCGGGCAGCGCGCCGAG
>JBDHVD010000630.1:0-4368 GCA_039809525.1 Labilithrix sp.
CCGCGAGGAGCGAGAGCGCGTTGTACCAGAGCGCGTTGATCTCGACCGCCTTGCCTCGTCGCGGGGTGACGACCCAGCCCTCGACCTTCGCGTCCATCCACGTGAGCTGGTAGCCGTCCTCGCCTTGCGCGAGCAGCCCGTCCTCCGGATCGACGCGGATGCCGAAGCGTGTACCTTGCATGTGCTTCGCGACGATGTCGCGCAGCACCGGGAGGAGGTTCTGGAGCGTGATCCGATCGCCGGTCACGTCGAGGTAGCGATCGATCGCGTGGAAGAACCACAGCGTGGCGTCGGCCGTGTGGTAGAGGCCCGCCGCCTCGCCCTCCGGGAACATGTTGGGGATGAGCCCGTCGCGGACGTAGTGCGCGAACGTCCGGAGGATCCAGCCCGCCTCCTGGTGGCGTCCGGTCGCGAGCGTCAGCCCCTCGAGGCTGATCATCGTGTCGCGCCCCCAGTCGGTGAACCAGTGGTAGCCGGCGATGATCGAGCGCACCTGGTCGCCGGCCGCGGCCGCGCGCGCCGCGTCCTCGCGCCGGCTGTCGGGGGTGATGATGAACTGATCGGCCGCGAGCACGAGCTCGAGGGCGATGCCGCGCCTCGCGCGCTCGTCGGCCTGCGCGACGAGGCGCTCGCACCGTACGAGCTCGGCGTCCACCGCCTCCTCCGGCGAGAGCGCCGAGACCGTCTCCCACGCCTCGGTCGAGGCGACGAGCGTCACGTCCCTGCCCGGCTCGAGGTTCGCGCGGAAGAAGCCCGGGCTCCACATCTGCCCGCGATGGTCGTAGCCGCGCGCCTTCTCGATCCGGTAGCAGAGGTCCTGCTCGCGGTGACCGTCGATGGTGAACGCGCAGCGCTCGCCCACCATGCGCATGCGGAGCGGCGGGAACGGGCTCGGACCGTGGATCTCGTAGCGGCCCTCCCGCGCCTGGAGGTGGTACTCGCCCTCGCTCGGCCCCGAGACCGGCCCCTCGTGCGGCCGGAAGTGCACCGACGGACGCAGCTTCAGGCGCACCGGCCCCTTGCCCTCGACGAGCCGGTAGCTCACGTGCACCGTGTTCTGCATGTAGACGAGGAACACGCGCTTCTCGATGACGTGGCGCGCGTCACCGGTGCCGAGCTCGAAGCGCCACACCGGGACGCCCGCCTCGAGCCGCACCTCGCGCAGCACCGGCGCGACGTTCACCTCGAGCGCGCCGCCGTGGCGCTCGTACCCGCCGAGCGCGACCTGCGTGCCGTCGGGCAGGCGCACGATCTCGAACAGGTTGTTCAGCATCATCGTCCGGCCGAGCGGCGTGTCCAGCGCGGCGACGAGCAGACCGTGGAACCGGCGCGTCGGTACGCCGGCGATCGAGCCCGACGCGTAGCCGCCGCGCCCGTTGGTGACGAGCCACTCGCGGGTGAGGAGCGCCTCGGGGTCCTGGGCCGCCGCCCAGCGGATGGTCCGCACCGGCATCTTCATCGGTCCTCCTCGTTCGACGTGCTCGGCGCGAGCACCACCGCGGCGTGCGCCGGGATCACGAGCCGTCCGTGCTCGCCGATCGGCGGCGTCCCGTGGCCGCCGTAGCGAGGGTCCTCGGTCGAGAGCACGAGCGACCATCGCCGCCCAGCCGGCTCCGCGAGCAGCGGCTCGGCCACCGCGGTGAGATCGAGGTCGGGGCCGAGGTTGACGATCACGAGACGGTCGTCGCCCGTGCCGAGCGCATGGCGCAGGACGAAGGCCTCGCTCGAGAGCACCGCGCCGTGCAGCCAGTCGCTCCGCTGGGCCGCGAAGACCGGATCGACCCGCCTCAGGCGGAGCAGGTCGACGTGGAGCTCGTAGATCGGCGCGCCCTCCACGCGCTCGGACGGGTCGAGCTTGCAGCGCTCGAACGCCTCGCGGGCGTGCGGCGGCGTCCGCCGGGCGCGCATCGCGCCGTCGCGCAGGCTCGGGAACTGCTCGATGAACTCGGCGCGTCCCTTCGCCACGAGCTCGGCGAGCGCGGGCTCGTGATCGGCGAAGTACACGAACGGCCGGGAGGCGCCGTACTCCTGCCCCTGGAAGAGGAGCGGGGTGCCCGGCGCGAGCAGCATCAGCGCGGTGAGGGCGCGGAGCCGACCGGGGCTCGTCAGCCGGTCGAGGCGCGCGCCACCGGCGGTGTTCGCGACCTGATCGTGGTTCTGGAGATAGAGGACGAACGACGGCGCGGGGAGATCGAGCGCGGGGCCGCCGCGCCGCTTCTCCTGCCAGGGGTAGTACTGGCCCTGGAAGAGGAAGCCCCACTTCACCGCGCTCGCGAGCTCCTGCGGGGTGCCCTTCGTGCTCCCGTAGTAGGCCTCCGAGCGACCGGTGGCGGCGACGCGCGCAGCGTGGTGGAAGTCGTCGTTCCACATCGCGTCGACGCCGTGCTCGCGGATGCAGCGCGGGTCCTGGGGCTCGTTCTCCGCGATGACCACGATGGTGCGTCCGGCCTGCGACGCCGCCTCGCGCGCGCGGTCGACGATCTCGCGGACGACGTGGGGCCGCGACGCGTCGTGGATGGACTGGGTGGCGTCGAGGCGGAGCCCGTCGAAGTGGTACTCGTCGATCCAGTGGGCGCCGTTCGCGACGAAGAGCTCGCGGGCGTCCTTCGAGGTCTCGAAGTCGATCGCGTCGCCCCACTCGTTGTCGTAGCGGTCGGTGAAGTAGGCGTCGGCGAAGCGCGCGAGGTAGTTCCCGCTCGGCCCGAGGTGGTTGTAGACGACGTCGTGGATCACCCCGAGACCGAGCGCATGCGCGCGGTCGACGAACGCACGGAGATCGTCGGGACGCCCGTACAGATGCGACGGCGCGTAGAGGGCGACGCCGTCGTAGCCCCAGCCGAAGCGACCGGGGAACTCGGCGAGCGGCATCAGCTCGAGGGCGGTGATCCCCGCGCGCTTCAGCTCCTCGAGCTCCCGCGCAGCGGCCTCGTACGTCCCTTCGCGCGTGAACGTGCCGACGTGCATCTCGTAGAGGACCTGCCCGCGCAGCTCGATCCCCTTCCAGCCGGCGTCCGTCCAGCGGAAGGCGCGCGGATCGACGACCTCCGACGGACCGTGCGGCCCTTCGGGCTGGAAGCGCGAGGCCGGATCGGGCACGAGGTCTCCGCCGTCGAGGCGGAAGCGATAGCGTGCCCCGGCGCGCACCTCGGGCACGAACGCGGAGAACCATCCGGTCTTCCGGCGCTCGAGCGGCGCGGCGCTCCCACGTAGCGGCCCGGTCTCGATGACCACTTCGACACGCTGGAGCTTCGGGCCGAACACCCGGAACTCGACGCCGCCATGCACCAGCTCCGCACCGAGACCCATCGCTCTCTCGTCGCAAGCAGGCGAAGGGCCAAGCGCGACGCGCATGAAGGTCGCGCTCGCGCGGGTGCTATGGTCGCTCCGTTTCGCGCACGGGTGCGGCGGTGAGCACGGACAAGAAGAACAAGAAGAAGCCGAAGGCGAAGCCGGAGCAGGCGTCGATCCCCGTGCACCTGGCGATCCGCATGTTCCTCATCGGCTCGATCGCCGTCGTGGGTGCGGTGTACGCGATCTGGCGGCACTACTCGGTGCCGCGCGCGCCCATGCTCGTGCCCGCGCCGTCCGCCTCGGAGATCCCGATCGAGGTCGAGCCCGACAGGTGATGGGCGGCCAGGCCGACCGCGGCCATCGCCAGCGCGCCCGGCACGACGATCAGCGCGAGCAGCCGGACGACGACGAGAGCGACGGCGAGCGTCGCGGCGCCGAGCGGAGGACCGGCATGGCCCGCCCCGAGGAGCACGTGCGCGACGTGTCCGTGGGCCATCGCGCGGACCAGCGCCTCGTGCAGCACGAGCACGGCGATCGAGGCGACGACGAGGCCGATCGAGCGGCGGGGCGGCGGGGGCCTCATGCGAACCTCGCGGCGCTCGGCGCGGTCATCATCGCGAACAGGATCGCGTCGCCGAGCGGCCCGCCCGTCGCGTGGGTGCGCTTGCCGCGCTCGTCGAACGGCGCGCCGAAGAGATGCGTCGTGGCATAGAGCGCGGTGAAGACCTCGCGGTCGCCGTGCGCGCGGCTCGCGCCGAGGGCGAAGCCCGTGGCCGACACGCCGAAGCCCAGCGCGATCGGCCCCGAGTCGATGTCTCCGCCGCCGCGTCCGCCCGGGTACTCGAGCATCGCGCCGAACCCGAGCACGGTGCGGAGCTGCTCCTTCTCGAGCGCCGCGTAGAGGAGCGACGACGATGCCCCGTCGGCATACGCGAGGAAGTACGCCGCGAGCGCGGTACCCGACGCGCGCGCGGCATCGCGCGGCGAGGCGTCGTCGAGGCGCACCGCCTGGAAGAGGAGGCCGCTCGCCGGATCGATCGCCTTCGCGCGGAGCGCCGCGATTCCGCGCGTGACCAC
>JBDHVD010000631.1:0-4366 GCA_039809525.1 Labilithrix sp.
CTTGTCGAACGTGATCGTCGCGGTCCGGGCGCCGCGCACGCCGAGCTTCGGCTCGTCGCCGCCGATGGTGATGCCCGAGACGCCCGGGGCGCCGCGCTCGACGAGGAACGCCGTGATGCGGGGCTTGGCGCCGTCCTCGGCGGGCGAGGTGCGGGCGAAGACGGTGAAGAGATCGGCCTGCGCGCCGTTCGTCACCCAGATCTTCTCGCCGCTGATGACGAAGCTGTCGCCGTCCTTGTCGGCGCGCGTCTGAATCGATCCCGCGTCGCTGCCCGCGCCGCGCTCGACGAGCGCGAACGCGGCGAGCGCCTCGCCCTTGGCGACGCGCGGGAGCCACTTCGCCTTCAGCTCGTCCGACCCGAAATAGGAGAGGCCGGCGAAGCCGAGCGACTGGTGCGCGCTCACGACGAGCGCGAGCGACGCGTCGAGGTATGCGAGCTCCTGGACGACGCGCGCGTAGGCCGTCGCTCCGAAGCCCGCGCCGCCGTGCGCCTTGGGCACGACGAGACCGAAGAGGCCGAGCTCCTTGGCCGCGTCGATCACCTCCGCCGGGATGGCCTCGTCGCGATCGATGCGCGCCGCGTCGATCGACTTCGAGAGGCGGCGGATGCCGTCGAGCACGACGTGCACCTCGTCGGCCTCGCTCCTGCTCGCTTCGGGATAGGGGAACACGACGCCGTCGAGGACCACGCCGCCGAAGAGGCCTTTCATGAAGGACTCGTCCCGGGCGAGCGAAGGCCTCTCCCGATCGGAAAATCCCCCCGAACCAGAATGCGACGACGCCATGGTGACGCCATTGTGGCACGCGTTTGACGGATCCCGACCTGCGGAATAGACCTCCAGCATGGCGAAGGCGCACGAGGTCCCGACGCCCGAGGAATGCCTGGCGATGGGCCGGATGTGCGCCTGCTACAACCTCCGTCGGGCCGCCCGCGCCGTCACGCAGCTGTACGACGGGTACTTCGACGCGGTGGGGCTCAAGACGACGCAGTTCACCGTGCTCGCCGTGCTCGCGCATGCGGACGACCACCCTCCGACGGTGACGACGCTCGCCTCGTCGATGGTCCTCGAGCAGTCGTCGCTCTCGCGCAACCTCGCGGTCCTCGAACGGCTCGGGCACGTGCGTCTCGTCCCCGGCGAGGATCGGCGCGAGCGCGTCGTCACGCTGACCCGCTCGGGGCGCGCCGTCCTCGCGCAGGGCTACCCGGTGTGGAAGCGCGCCCAGGCCGCGATCCTCGGATCGCTCGAGACCGACCTCGAGAGCCAGCTCCGCGCGCTCCGCCGCCTGACGCAGACGGCCCTGGCGTTGCGGCCGCGCGAGCGCGATCGGAAACGACGGCGAAACGCGACGGCGAAATAGCGCTCTTTCCTGCGCCCAGGGTTGCCCTCGGCGCCCCATCTTGCTACGGCTTTTCAGCCGGGCTGGCGCTCTCGTCCCGTTCGACCTCGTCGGCTTGGCCGGAGGGGTTTGTGTCGGGTAGGCGTTCCAGGTTCCAAGAAGCGGTGAGGGGGGCGGTCGCTCGTCGTGGAGCGGCCCTGATGGGGATCTGCAACGTCACGCCGGACTCGTTCAGCGACGGGGGGCGTTTCTTCGATCGTGAGGCCGCCTTCGCCCGGGTCGACGAGCTCGTCCGCGACGGCGCCGACATCGTCGACATCGGG
Source organism: Labilithrix sp. (assembly GCA_039809525.1). Lineage (GTDB taxonomy): Bacteria > Myxococcota_A > Polyangia > Polyangiales > Polyangiaceae > Labilithrix. Next base: position 1,663 of record JBDHVD010000631.1, read on the forward strand.
GGCGAGTCGACGCGGCCGGGCTCGGAGCCCGTCCCGCCGAAGGTGCAGCTCGAGCGCGTGCTGGAGGTCGTGCGCTACGCGGCGCAGAAGACCTGCGTCTCGATCGACACCACGAGCGCGGAGGTCGCGAGCGCCTGCCTCGACGCGGGCGCGCACGCGGTCAACGACATCTCGCTCCTCTCGGAGGACGACCTCGCGCGCGTGGCCGGCGGCAGCGGCGCGGCCCTCCTGCTCTCGCATGCGCGCGCTCCGCAGGTCACGATGAAGGGCTACGGCTACTGGCCGCTCGACGGCTACGGCGACGTGGTGAAGGACGTGGTCCGCGACTGGACCCGCGCCGCCGCGCGCGCGGTCGAGCTCGGCGTCGCGCGTGACGCGCTCGTCATGGATCCGGGCCTCGGGTTCTCCAAGGCGTCGCGCCACTCGTTCGAGCTCCTCCGGCGCGCCTCGCAGCTCGTCGATCTCCTCGGCGCCGAGGGCTGGACGGTGCCGGTGCTCTTCGGCGCGAGCCGCAAGTCGTTCCTCACGCTCGTCGATCGGGGCGCCGAGCCCGAGCAGCGCATCGGCGCGTCGATCGCCGCCGCGCTGCACGCGGTGCGTTCGGGCGTCACCGTCCTCCGCGTGCACGACGTTCGCGCCACGCGGCAGGCGCTCGACATGGAGATCGTGCTCGGGACGCCGCGGAGGAAGGTCTGATGCTCGACGGTCTCCGCCACCTCTTCGCGGCGCGACCGCTCCTCCAGGTCCTGGTGGACGTGGCGGACCTGCTCATCGTCACGTACGTCGTCTACCGCGCGCTGCTCGTCCTCCGCGGCACGCGCGCGATGCAGATGGGCACCGGCCTCGGTGTCATCTTCCTCGTCTACGTCGTCTCGAAGTGGGCGGGTCTGGTCACCCTCTTCAACCTGCTCTCGACCCTCCTCTCGTCGATCATCCTCATCGTCGTCGTCGTCTTCCAGAACGACATCCGGCGCGGCCTCATGCGCGTCGGCTCGCGCGCGTTCTTCGCCGGCATCGCCAGGCAGCAGGAGACGCGCGTCATCGACGAGGTCGTCGCGGCGGCGACCGAGCTCGCCCGCCACCGCATCGGCGCGCTGATCTGCTTCGAGCAGGACGCGAACCTCGACGAGTTCGTCGTCGGCCAGGGCACGAACGTCGACGCGCAGGTCCAGCGCGAGCTGCTGGTCGGCCTCTTCATCCCCGAGAGCTTGAACAAGCTGCACGACGGCGCGGTCGTCATCCGCAACTTCCGCATCGCCAAGGCGGGCGTCTTCTTCCCGATGCCCGACACGAAGCTGCTCGACAAGTCGCTCGGCTCGCGCCACCGCGCCGCCCTCGGCATCACCGAGGAGACCGACGCGGTCGTCGTCGTGGTCTCGGAGGAGCGCGGCACGATCAGCTTCTGCTTCAACGGCAACATCGTCCCGAACCTCGACGGCGCGTCGCTCAAGCAGGCGCTCCTCGGACTGTTCGGCCAGCGCGCGCGCGCGAAGAAAAAGGCGCCCGCGGGCAAGCAGCGCCCGTCGCTCTCGACGACCGGCTCCTTCCGCGTGACCATCCCTCCCTCGACGCCGCCGCCGGCGCGCGAGGGCTCGGGCGCGTTCAACCTGAACCCGCGTCCGTCGATCGCCGAGCCCGAGGAGTCGGTCCCCACGCGCGTGACGATGAACCCGGCGGAGGCGCGCCCGATGCAGCCCGCCCCCACGCTCCTCTCGAGCAGCGTCAGCACGCCGATGCCGACCCCGCTGCCCATCTCGCAGAGCGTCGTGCCGCCGCCGCCGAAGGACGGGAGCGACTGAGCCATGTGGGAGCGCATCAAGGCCGCGATCACCGAGAACCTGAACCTGAAGCTCCTCAGCTTCGCGTTCGCGCTCGTGATCTACTCGCTCGTCCACGGCGGCCAGGACGCGCGCCGCTCGATCGTCGTCGATCTCGAGGCCATCCTCCCCGGCGAGAGCAGCGACCGCGTCCTCGTCAGCTCGATCCCGCAGAGCGTCCGCATCACCGCGCGCGGCTCGAATCAGACGATCGACAACCTCCGGGCGAGCTCCGTCTCGGTGGTCATCGACCTCTCGCAGAACGCGCCCACGCACGTCGCCTTCGAGACGAAGATGGTGCGCCTGCCCGAAGGGGTGAACGTCGAGATCGAGTCGTTCGATCCCTCGTTCATCGATCTCAAGTGGGAGCAGCGCATCGTGCGCGACGTGCCGGTGCAGCTGAGCGTCGTCGGCACGCCGGCCGACGGCTTCGTGGTGAAGGGCCCGCTCGTCGCCGAGCCGAAGTCGGTGAAGGTCCGCGGCCCGCAGAGCGAGGTCATGGTCCTCCAGCACGTGCGCGCCGACGCGTTCGACGTCCGCGGCCTCACCGAGGGCTCGTATCCCCGCCAGCTCGCGATCGAGCGTCCGAGCCCACGCCTGCGCATCGAACCGACGAGCGTGATCGTCACCGCGGAGATCACCCGCGAGGTGGCCGAGCGCGTGTTCCAGAAGATCCCCGTGGTCGTCGTCGGCCCGGCGAAGGGCAAGGCGCAGCCCTCCGAGGTCGACGTGCGCCTCGTGTGCCCGCCGGAGATCGTGCGCTCGCTGCGGCCCGAGCAGATCGTGGCGCAGGTCGAGGTCACGTCGAAGGACCCGTCGGGCAGCCAGTCGCTCCCGGTCGAGATCCACATCGACAAGTGCGATGCGTACGTCCTCGGCTCGAAAGA
>JBDHVD010000632.1:0-4356 GCA_039809525.1 Labilithrix sp.
TCGCGAGCGCGCCGCGGAGGGGCTCGAGGGACGAGGGCGGGAGGTCATCGCCGAGCGTGAGGAGATGGACGATCTTCGCATCGAGCGCGAGCTGGACGGCCGCCTCGATCGCGCGGGCGTCCGAGGCGCCGGAGAGCTTCGCCGCGAGCTCGGCGCAGCGCCGCAGGAACGCGTCGCGGTCGCGGGCAAAAATACGGTCGAGCCGCGTCTGGAGGAACCGCCGCAGCGGATCGGTGATCACGACGGCTGCGAGGACCCCAGCCCAGTGCGCGGCGTCCGAGGTCGTGCCGGTGCGCCACTCGAGCGCGCTCTGCAACCCGAGGGTGACGAGGGCGCAGACCAGCACCGCGGTCACCAGCGCGATCGCGTACGGCGCCGCGCGGACCGTGAGCCCATCGAGGGCGAACAACCGATACCGGGCGACCACGGCTGCGAACCCGAGCGGCGTCACCAGCGCGCAAGGGAACACGAGGACGTCGAGGAAGGGGGGGGCCGACCGGAAGACGTGCTTCGGCACCATGAGGAGCAAGATGGGAACGAAGAACCCGATGCCCACCGAGGCGAGCAGCCAGGTCGCCTGGCGGCGTGCGATCGTCTCCCTGGCTTTCGCGCGCTGCCACGCGAGCCCTGCGAGGATGCCGCTGGCGACCACCGTGTCGAAGAGCACGAGCAGCGCGTTGCCGTGGATCGCGGGCGGCGCGTCGATGACGGAGAGCGTGTTGAGAGAAGAGAACGCCGCGCACGGGACGCCGGCGATCGCCAGCGCCCACGGGATCGTGCGACGGTCCACGAGCGGCGATCGCGTCGGGTACGACCACGCGAACCGCAGCAGCAGCCAGAGCCCGGCGCCCGTCGTCCAGGCGTCGATCAGGCTGGCCACGGGGTAGAGCCACCGCGGCCATCCCGGTGCGGGCCACTCGATCGTCCACGCCGGGCCCATGAGCGCGAACGCGGCCGCGACCGTCCGCCGCGCACGATCGTCCTCGCGCGACGCGCTCTGCGCTCGCACGAGGAGCGCGGCGACGCCGAGGAACGCGAAGGCCGCGGGGAGCTCGGACGCCATGCGCCCGAGCTGGCGGATGGCGGCCGCGAGGCGTGGCGGAGGCATGGCGATGAGCGTGAGGCGCAGCGTGTGACCGCCGCGCTCGATGCGAAGCGGCACGCGCCCCTCGCGCAGCGCATGCCCCAGCTCGGATGCGGCGGCGAAGAGCTGGCGCTCGGTCACCTGCTCGCCGGAGCGGTCGAGCCCGGGGAGCTCGACGATCTCGTCGCCGGGCTGGATGCCAGCGCGCTCTGCAGGGCCGTCCGGATCGACGCTCGTCACGATCACGCGGTCGCCGACCGTCGCGGTGTCCAGACCGAGATCGGTCGTCCACAGCTGCCGCGCCACGACGAGCAGCGTGAACAGGATCGCGCCGTAGACGAGCACCTCGATCGCGCGCAGGCGGCGGAGCACGATCGATCAGTCTCTCACGAACGGCTCGCGAGGTGGGCCGCATGATCATGCGATGGCTGTCCGGATCCCCCTCCACCTAGCGTGACGATGAGGGAGGAGTGGGGATGAAAGGCATTTTTCGAATCGGGCTCGCGCTCGCCATCACGGTTCCGGGCGTGGGCCTGGTCCTCCAGGGATGCGGTTCGGAGGAGACAGGGGCGCCCGCCGCCGCCGCGTCGTCGAAGATCGGCCCCGCCGGCGGCGTCGTGTCGGCGGACGGCGTGACGCTGACGATCCCGCCCGGCGCGCTCGACGCCGAGACGGACATCGGGATCCAGTCGGGCGCGCCCGCGCCTCCGGGCTACACCGCGCTCTCGCCGGTGTTCCGCTTCACCCCTGACGGGCTCGTGTTCAAGAAGCCCGCGAGCGTCGCGATCGCCTTCCAGGGCGGGAGCGGATCGCCCTCCGTGTTCTGGTCCGCGTCGGCGTCCGCGTCCGTCGAGGCGCTCGCGACGACGGTCGAGGGCACGCGCGCCAAGGCCGACGTCGTGCACTTCAGCACCGGGTTCGTCGGCACGGCGGCGACGACCGCCTCGGACGGGGGGACGCCGACCGGGGATGGGGGTGCCCCGGCGGCTGCGCTCGGGGACATCGGCCGGATGTGCCTCATGAACAACGCGTGCGGGTATCAGACGATCTTCCAGCTGACCGCGGACCGGTGCGTGAAGCAAGCGCTCGATCTGATCGCCGGCCACGCCGAGGTGCACACGCCCGAGCACCGCAAGCACTTCGACGTGATGGTGGCTTGCGCGAAGACCGCGAAGACCTGCGACGAGTACGTGAGGTGCTCCGACTTCGACGTCCCCTGCTCGGGGAGCGCGCAGCCCACGTGCAACGGCAACGTCGCCGTGCGCTGCTCGACGCCGGGCGGCAACCACATGCCGCGCACGTTCGACTGCTCGCTCCTCGGGGGGACGTGCGTGAACGGCGACTGCGTCTACCCGGCCAACGTCGGCTCCTGCGCCGACGCGACCTCGGCGAGTTGCAGCGGGAACACGCGCCAGTGGTGTCGGTCCGCCGCCGGGGGCGGGTTCACGGCGCTCCTGGATCCGTGCCCGGCCGGTACGGAGTGCAGGGCGAATGGCTCGCAGGCCGGCTGCCAGCCTCCGGTGAAGCCGTGCGCCGCTCCCGCGGCGAGCTGCGACGGCGACACCGTCGTCTACTGCATCGACGACAAGGGAGCGCTCGCAGAGGTGCGTTACGACTGCGCCGCGGCGAACAGGAAGTGCGCGCTGAACGCCAAGGGGGCGGCCGAGTGCATGCCGAAGGCGACCGAGTGCACCGCGTCGGCGGGCGGCACGTCCGCGGCGTGCAACGGAACGTCGGTGAAGGTCTGCATCGAAGGCGCCTTCGGCAGCGTCGACTGCACGACCGTCGGCAAGACCACCTGCGGCGGCTCGCCCGCGACCTGCCAGTGAGGACGAACATGATCGTACGACTGTTCGCCGCCACGTTCGTCTTCGGCGCATTCGCCTGCACCAATCCTCTCGTCGGAGAGCGCGACTCCTCGAGCTGCGATCTCCGCACCGCGGGCACGCCCGAGCCGATCTGCACCGACTACGCGTCCGTCGGCGTCGGCCAGGACTCCTTCAAGCGGACGTGCGAGGCGAAGAAGGGCTCGGTGGGCGCGAGCTGCAACCGGACCGGCGCGCTCGGGGGCTGCAACGAGAAGAACACCGACCGCCAGGACAACGACTCGACCACCTGGTACTTCCCCGCGCCGGACGTGAAGTCGGTCGATGACGTCAAGGCGCTCTGCGGGAGCAAGACATTCGTCGCGCCCTGAGCGCGCGGGAGGAGGAATCGATCGACATGAAGCACAGGTTCTTGGTCATCGGGCTGATGTTCACCGGCGCGGCGGGGCTCCTCGGTCTCGAGGCATGCTCGTCCGACGACGTCGCGGGCAGCGCGCAAGGCAACGATGCGGGGACGACCGGTTCGGACGGCGCCCCGCCCCCGACGCCCAGCAACGACGCGAGCCCGGGGGACGGCGGAGCGCCGGGTGACGGAGGAGGCGCGGTCCAGAGCTTCACCGTCCCGGCCGGCGGCGGCTCGGTCGACGTGAGCGGGAAGTCGATGAAGCTCACGTTCCAGTTCCCGGCGAGCGCCGCAGGCAAGACGATCACGTTCGAGCCGAAGACGGCGACCGACATCGGCTGGCCGGCCGGGCAGTTCGCCGAGGTGATCGAGCTCGGACCGGACGGCGAGCGCTTCGCCGACCCGATCCTCGTGAAGCCCGAGAAGCCGAACCTCGTCTCGGCGCTCCTCGGGTTCGCGAACGGGACGAGCAAGGGCGCGGCGTCTCCCGTCCCGCTCTCCGCGGACGGCAAGGCCTTCGAGCTCCGGCACTTCTCGTCGCTCGTGGTCGTGTCCGCGGGACGTCTCTGCGACTCCGAGGGTTACAACGACACGCCGGGCGCGGCGTACTGTTCGGGCGCGCCGAACGGTCACACCACGCAGCGCGTGACGACGTGCAAGGGCTACTCGTACTGCCTCAACGTGTCGCTCACCTGCTGCGTCGATCCGACGAGCGACGCGGGCGGCTGTACGTGGGCCGATGCGCCGCTCCTCGGGACGCAGACGCCGACCGACAGCAACGGAGGCGCCTATCCGTACTGCGAGGGAGACGCGGGTGACTGGGACGGCGGCGCCTCCGGGTGCCTGAACCCGAAGCCGGCCTACGCGTTCACCGACGGGGGCTGCAGCGCGACGCGGTACGAGTGCGGGCAGGGCTATGGCTACCGCTACGAGATGCGGTGCGACGGCGGCACCTGCCAGTGCCAGTATGCAGGTCAGAACCCGGTCGACGGACCGAGCTTCGCGCAGGGCGCCACGTGCGACAACTCCGTGACCATGCGCAC
>JBDHVD010000633.1:0-4330 GCA_039809525.1 Labilithrix sp.
CGACTCCGAGTTGAACGAGCTCCTCGAGCTCGGAGACCGCATCATCGCCATGGCGACGAAGGGCGGCGCAACGGTCGCGGAGTGCCTGCTCCGATCCGGCGCCGAGCTGAGCGCGCGCGTGCGCCTCGGCAAGCCCGAGCTCGTCGAGGAGGCGGCGCACCGCTCCGCCGGCATGCGCGTGATGAAGGGCAAGCAGGTCGCCACCACGTCGACCAGCGATCTCACCGACGCGGGCATCCAGCGCTTCGTCGCCGACGCCCTCGAGCTCGTCGAGCTCGCGCAGGAGGACCCGTTCGCCGGGCCCGCCGACCAGAAGCTCGTCATCGACCCGAGCACCTCGCCCGATCTCGACCTCTTCGACCCGAAGGGCGGCGGCGTCGACGCCGCGCAGGCGATCAGCCTCGCCAAGATCGGCGAGCAGGCCGCGCGCGACTTCGACCCGCGCATCTCGAACAGCGAGGGCGCCACGTTCAGCCGCACCGCCGGCGGCGCGGCGCTCGTCCTCTCGAGCGGCTTCCGCGCCGCGTACAAGGGCTCGTACCAGTCGCTCAGCGTCGTCCCGGTCGCCGAGGACGACGGCGGCAAGAAGCGCCGCGGCTATCACTGGACGGCGAAGCGCTTCCTCGACGAGCTCGAGGATCCGAAGAGCGTCGGCCAGGAAGCGGCCCGCCGCACGCTGCGCAAGCTCGGCGCGCGTCCCGTCGCGACGTGCGAGGTCCCGGTCGTCTTCGATCCCGACGCCGCGCGCTCGATCCTCGGCATGCTCGCCGGCTGCGTGATGGGCAGCTCGATCTGGCGCAAGTCGAGCTACCTCGTCGGCCGCGAGGGCACCGAGGTCGCGAGCTCGCTCGTGACCGTCGTCGACGATCCCCTCATCAAGCGCGCCCCCGGCTCGCGCCCGTACGACGGCGAGGGCCTCGCCAGCCGCAAGAACGTCGTCGTGGAGAAGGGCGTCCTCCGCACGTACCTCTGCGACAGCTACTCCGCGCGCAAGCTGAAGCGCGAGAGCACCGGCAACGCCTCGCGCGGCGGCTCGGCCGGCGTGTCGTGCAGCACGACGAACTTCATCCTCGAGCCGGGCACCGACTCGAACGAAGCGATCGTGAAGGGCACGAAGAAGGGCCTCTACGTCACCGAGATGATGGGCTTCGGCTTCAACGCCGTCACCGGCGACTTCTCGCGCGGCGCCGCCGGCTTCTGGATCGAGAACGGCGAGCTCGCGTTCCCCGTGAGCGAGGTCACCATCTCGCTCAACGTCGACGAGCTCTGGAAGCGCATCGACGCGGTCGGCTCGGATCTCGATCTCCGCACCGCCACCGCCGCGCCGACCATCCGCGTCGCGAAGATGACCGTCGCCGGCGCGGGCTGATCGCGCGCCTCACGGCGCGTCGGTGCTCGCGTCCGCTTCCTCGCCCGCGTCGGCTTCGACATCGGCGTCGGGCGGCGGATAGAGCGCCTTCACCTTCGCGGCGCAGTCGCGATCGCGCAGCAGCTTGCACGCCTCGCGGAGGAGCCGCGCCTCCTCGGGATCGGCGCCGCCGTCCAGCACCGTCGCGGAGAGCAGCTCGCGCACCTTCTCGTGCTCGCCGCGCATGCCCGCGACGCGCGCCTTGTAGATGCGCGTGCGCCGCGCGTCCTCCTCGTCGTCGGCTGCCGTGCGTGCGGTCGCGTCCGCGGCGTCGCCGGCGGCGGCGTCGGCGGGCGCGTCGACCGCGACGTCGATCGGCGCATCGGTCTCGGCATCGGGCGCGACGTCGACCGACGCGTCCGCGACGACGCGCGACCCGGCGACGACCCGCACGTCCTCCGTCGTCACGTAGGTCACCGCGGCGCCGGCGCCGATCGCGATCACCGCGAGCACCACGAGCGGCGCACGCGATCGGCGGGGAGGGGAGGGCGGCGGCGCGACGGCCACCGCCGCCGCCTTCGCGCGCACGGGCTCGACGCGCACCGGCTCGATGCGGACGATCGGGGCGGCGGCCTGGGGCGCGGCGAACGGCGCGATCTGCGCCGCGAGCGTCTCGGCGGTCGGACGGAGCGTGCGCTCCTTCGCGAGCGCGCCGGCGATCGCGGAGGCGAGCCCCGCGGGGACGTCGGGCCGGAGCTCGACGAGCGACGGCGGCGCCGCGTGGAGGATCGCCGCCGCGAGATCGACCGCGTTGTCCTGGTCGAACGGACGGCGACCGGCGAGCATCTCGAACAGCATCACGCCGACCGCGTGCACGTCGGTGCGCCCGTCGATCTCGCCGCCCAGCAGCTGCTCGGGCGCGAAGTACACCGGCGTGCCCATCAGGGTGCCCTGGGTGGTGAGCACCTTCGCGAGGTCGCGCTGGACCTTCGCGATGCCGAAGTCGAGGAGCTTCACGATCTCCTCGCCCTTGTCGGCGGTCTTCACGAGGAAGACGTTCGGCGGCTTGATGTCTCGATGGACGATGCCGGCGGCGTGCGCGACCGCGAGCGCGCCGAGGAGCTGCACGGCGATGCGGGCGACGTCGCGCACGGGCATGCGCGGCTCGCGCTTCATCCGCGCGCGGAGCGACTCTCCCTCGAGCAGCTCCATCACGAGGAACGGAGGCTCGCCCGGCTCGGAGCGGAAGTCGGTGACCGCGACGATGTTCGGGCTCGCGAGGCGCGCGGTCGCGAGCGCTTCCTGCTCGAAGCGCTTCACCATCTTCGCGTCCGTCCCGAGCTCGAGGAGGAGGACCTTCACCGCGACGCGACGTCCGAGCGCGAGATCGGTCGCCTCGTACACCGCGCCCATGCCGCCCTCGCCGATCGCGCGGTCGAGGCGGTACTTCCCGGCGAGGGTGCGGCCGACGAGGCTCTCGGACATCGTCACCGGACGAGCGTGCAGGTCGTGCGATCGCCTGTGGTGTTCTTGTCCGCGCACCACAGGACCTCGAACGCGCCCGGCTCGCCGACCACGAACGCGGTGTGGAGCGAGTCGCCGCGGAGATCGAGATCCTCGCGCGCCTCGCTCTGCCACGGATCACCGCCTGCGTCGCCCGCATCGGACGCGGGCGTGACGATGATCGACGCCGGAGGCGCGACGGGCACGATGGTGGCGAAGCCGAGCGCGTCCACCGGGATCGTCGACGAGGGGGACGACGCATGGCGCGGCACGACCTCGCTCGCCACCCGCGTGGTCTGCGCGCCGGCGACCTGCACCGCGAACGGCCCTCCCGCGGCGCCATGGATGATGCGCACGCGCGCCTTGTCCGCCTTCGTCTCGCGGTCGTCGGTGAACGCGGCGACGGCTGCGCCTGCATCCTCGCCCGCACCGGAGAACAGCGCGACGGTCGAGAGCTTGCCCGGATCGAGCGTGACCGTGCCGCTCGCGATCGCGCCGCCGCAGGACGTCGCGCCCGCGGGGACGATCGCGACGACGATGGTGCCGGTCGCCGCGAGCGTGAGGTACTTCGAGACGCTGCCGTAGGCGAGCGCCGCGGTCGCCCCTGCGTCGTCGACGGTCGCGTCGGCGCCGGCGTCGAGGAGATCGGCGTCGATCGGCAGCCCGCCGTCGCCGGGATCGCCCGAAGGCGCATCGACGGAGGCATCGGGCGCGACGCCGCCGGTGCGGAGGACCGGGCCTTCGAAGGCGCCGGCGCGGGCGGCCTGGTAGCAGAAGTCGATCGGCCCGAGCTCGCGCGCGAGGTGCGCGAGGCGGAGCGTCGCCAGGGCCGCCTCGCCGTCGCGACCTCCGGCGAAGGCATCGGGCCGGTCCCCGCGCGGTCCGGCGTCGTCGTCGAGGACGGTGTACGAGCCGCCGTCGTCGCCGCACGCCTGCGCGGCGGTCGCAGCGGCCGAGGCGGCCGCGCAGAGGAGGAGGAAGCGGAAGCTACGTGCCAACGAAGCGGCATTCATGGTAGCGCTTTTCCGTGACGCCCGACGACATCAAGGCGCTGCGCAAGGAGCTCTCGTGCACGGCGAAGGAGCTCGCGCAGGCACTCGGCATCGAGCAGGCGACCGTCCTCGCCTGGGAGAAGGGGGACCTCTTTCCCACGAAGCCGATCATCGACAAGATGCATGCGCTTCGCGCGAAGGGGCCGGCGGCCATTCCGAAGAAGGCGAAGGGCGCGGACCCCATGAAGGTGCTCGCCGATCCCGCGCTCTGGGAGCTGATGCGGAAGCTCGTCGTGCACAAGAAGCTGCGTGACGAGGTGACGAAGCTCGCCAGCGCCTATCCGGACCCCGCCAAGGACGAGTAGCGGGGCCCGGACGCGACGACTCACTCGTCGTCGTCCTCGTCGTCCTCGTCGTCCTCGTCGTCGTCCTCGTCGTCGTCGTCGTCCTCGTCGTCGTCGTCCTCGTCGTCGTCGTCCTCGTCGTC
>JBDHVD010000634.1:0-4322 GCA_039809525.1 Labilithrix sp.
CAGCCCCTGGACGCCGATCTTGTTGAGCGCGCCGTGGACGGACAGGACCTCGCCCTTCATCAGCGAGCGGTAGGCGTGCAGCGCGACCTCCTTCGCCTCTGCGACGCCGCTCCGCTGGAACAGCTTCGACTTGTCGTTGCCCGCCGTCGCGGCGAACTCGGTCGCGGTCGCGCCGGGGCAGTGGCAGGTGACGGTGACGCCCGTGCCCTGGAGCTCGAAGGCGAGCGCCTCGCTGAACGAGATCACGAACGCCTTCGTCGCGTAGTACGTCGCCATGAAGGGGCCCGGCTGGAAGCCGGCGGTGGAGGCGATGTTGAGGACGCGGCCCTGACCGCGCGCGCGCATCGGATGGACGAAGCGATGCGTGAGCTCGAGCAGCGCGGTGCAGTTGACCGCGATCATCTCCTTCTCGCGCGCGAGATCGAGATCGAGGAACGCGCCGTTGGTGCCGAAGCCGGCGTTGTTGACCAGGACGTCGACCGCGACGCCGAGCTGCTGCGTGCGCTCGAAGATCTGCGCGGGCGCGCCGCCGTCGGCGAGATCGGCGGGCACGACGTGCGCGGTGATGCCGTGGGCGCGCGCGAGATCGCCGGCGAGCGTGCGGAGCTTCGTCTCGCTGCGCGCGACGAGGACGAGGTCGTGGCCGTCCTTCGCGAAGAGGGACGCGAGCTCCTTGCCGAGACCTGCGGACGCGCCCGTGACGAGCGCGGTCTTCCTCGTTTCGCTCATGCTGCGCCGTGTAGCGCAGGCGCGCTCAGAACGGAATGCCGAGGCCCAGGCGGAAGCCGATGCGCGTCGCGGGAGAGGCCTGGAGGAAGCGCTCGTCGGTCTCGCGGTCGCGGACGGCGCCGACGCCGTGCACGTCGAAGAAGAGCGCGCCCTCGAGGAAGACCGGGCCCGCGTCGATCTGCGCGCCGGCGTCGATCAGCCACGAGAGGCCGACGCCGCTGCCCTTCTTCTCGACGGTCTGCGGTCCGCGGACGAGCTTCGCGTTCACCGCCTCGCCGTGCACGCCGAAGCCGGTGCCGGCGACGAAGCGAAAGCGTCCGATGGTGCTCACGCGGAGCATCGGCGTGAGCTGCCAGTGCGCGATCGCGGTCGTCGCCTCGAGCGCGTCGGTCTCCTTCACCTTGTACTTCGCGGTGAGCGTGCCGACCTCGGCGAGGAGCTCGCCGGAGATGACCTTCGTGAGGCGATAGCCGCCGCGGACGCCGACCGCCGCGCCGAAGAAGCTCCGGCGCGTGCCCGACGGGGGCTCGTCGAGGACGGCGGAGAGGCGGTAGCTGGCGCCCTGGAGGGCGAGCGCCGGGACGATGTAGAGCTTCTTCGGCTTCACCGGCTTGCGATCGGCGTGGTCGTAGGGACCAGGCGCCTCGCCCACCTTCGTGAGGACGACGGGGTAGTCGATCGACGCGCCGGACGGGACGGTGACGTCGATCGTGGACGTGCGGTAGTCGGGCGCGGAGACCTCGAGCTGGTGCGAGCCGGGCGGGAGCTTGCCCGACCACTTGCCGCGTCCGACGTCGACGCCGTCGAGACGGATGACCGCGTCCTCGACGTTCGCCTCCACGGTGAGCGTGCTCTCGCCGGCGGACTGCGCGTGCGCGATCACGAAGGTCGCGTCGACCGGCTGCCCGAGGACGAGCGCGAGCTTCTTCGCGGGCGGATCGGGCAGGCCCTCGACGTGCGCGGTGAACACGTGGATGCCCTGCGCGAGGCGGATCGGCCGGCGCGCGGCCGCGGGCGGGAGCGCGGCGCCGTCCACCGAGACGATCGCGCCGTCGAGCGGCTTGCCCTCGGCGTCGGCGACCTTCAGGCGCACGGTGGCGACGACCTTCTCGAGATCGGCCAGCTCGCGCTGCATCGCGGCGCGCGTCTCCGGCTTGAGCGTCCCCTCGCCTTCGTCGAGCGCCTCGTCGAACGCGGTCGCGGCCTCGACGGAGCGGCCGAGGCCCTTCAGCGAGAGCGCGATGTTCTGCTTGATGCCGGCCGAGGGCTTCTCCGCGTACGCGGCCTTGAACGCCTCGAGCGCCTCGGCGTAGTGCTTCTTGTCGTAGAGATCGACGCCCTTCCTGAAGTGGACGCGCGCGGCGTCCTCGTCGGCATGCGCGAGCGGTGACGGCAGCGTCACCGCCGTGAGGGTTGCTGCGACGAGCAGCGTGCGGAGACGGATCATGGAAGGTCGCGCTGGATGTCGAGCGGCTTCGTCGACGTGGAGGTCGCGGTCGAGGTCGGGGTGGGCTTCGGCGCGTGGACCGACTTCGTGCTCGTCGTGACGGCAGCGGTGACGATCGGGGCAGGGGGCGAAGCGGAAGTCGAGATCGAGGTCGAGGTCGAGGTCGACGGGGTCGGGATCGGCGGCGGCGCCGGCTCGGACGGCACGGGCGTGCTCGCGACGGTGAGCGTCGGCACCGACGGGCCCGGCGGCTCCTGCATCGCGCTCGGCGCCTCGGGCTTCTTGTCGAGCGCGGAGATGATGGCGAACGTCGCGCCGACGCCGGTCAGCGTCGCGATCGCCGCCGTGGCGACGACGGCGGCCGAGCGGCTCGACCTCTTCGGCGGCGCGGGCGGCGTGAGGCGAGGCACCGAGGCGACGGCCTTGCGCGGCGCGGGCGCGGGCGCGGTCGCGGGCTCGGGCGTGGGCGCGCTCACGGTCGACGGCGCCGCGGGGGTCGAACGCTGCGGGGCCTGGGGCGCCGTCGGTGGCTCGAGCGACGCGACGCCGAGCCGCGTGCGCGCGCTGACCGGCGGCTCGGCCGCGGGAGCGCCGGGCGAGACGAGCGTCTGCGGCGGTCCGGGATCGAGCGGCACGCGCAGCTTCTCCGCGGGCGCGACCTCGTGGAGCGCCGCGAGCATGCGCTCGGCCGAGGTGTAGCGATCGTGGCGCTCGCGCGACAGGGCGCGCGCCACGAACTGCGCGACGTCGGTGGGGATCCTCGGATCGATCGCGCGGAGATCGGGCGCGTCGCGCATGCAGATCGAGAGGATGACCTGCTCGTAGCTCTCGCCGGTGTGCGGAGGACGGCCGGTGAGGCACTCGAACAGGATCGCGCCGACGCTGTAGAGATCGGCGCGCGCGTCGATGTCGGTCATCGCCTGCGCCTGCTCGGGCGACATGTAGAAGGGCGTGCCGAGCACGGTGCCGCGCCCGGTCAGCGCGAGGGGCGTGGTGTTCGCGCGAGGGCGCTCGATCTTGGAGATGCCGAAGTCGACGATCTTCGCGAACAGCGGATCGGTGTCGCTCCGCACGAGGAACACGTTGTCCGGCTTCAGATCGCGATGGATGATGCCGGCGGCGTGCGCGCGCGCGAGCCCCTTCAGCACCTGCGCGACGACGTGCATCGACTCGGCGAGCGGAACGCGCACGTCACGGCGGAGGCGCTGCCCGAGGTCCTCGCCGCGAAGGAGCTCCATCACGAGGAACGGCCGGCCGTCCTCGGTGCCCGCATCGAACACCGTCACGATGTGCGCGCTCTCGATCGCGCTCATCGCCCGCGCCTCGCGCGCGAAGCGAGCGACCACGCGCTCGTCGGTGGCGAACTCCGGATCGACGAACTTGATCGCGAAGCGCTTGCCCAGCCCGACGTGCTCGGCTTCGTAGACCGCGCCCATGCCGCCATGTCCGAGCAGCGCTCGAAGGACATAGCGGCCGACGATGGTCCTGCCGACGAGCGCCTCGCGGGCCTCCCGCGCGCGCTCTCTCTGTTCGTCGACCTCGCTCATCGGGACGGCGTCCCGAAGAGTACCAGGTTCTGCTTACTTGCCGAGGCGGTGGACCTGCGCCGAGAGGCGCGCGATCGTGCGCGAGACCGCCTTCCGGTGGAAGACGCCCTTCGTCGCCGCCTTGTCGAGGGCCACGGCCGCCGCCTTGAGCGCGGTCGACGCGGCGTCCTTGTCCTTCGCCTGGAGCGCCGTGCGGACGCGCTTCACGAGGGTACGGACCGAGCTGGTGAGGGCGCGGTTCCGATCGGTGCGCTTGATTCGCTGGCGGTTACGCTTCTCGGCGGACGGATGATTGGCCACGGGCAGATTCCTCGACAAAAAGCCCCTGTTCGGGGCAAGGGACCGCGCACTTTATAGTCCGAGCCGCGAAAGTCAAGCGGGCCGGCCCCAGCTCATCTAGCTGGTCTTCCAACCCACGCCCCGGCGCAGGCCAATCCCCACGCGATGGGGGAGAACGCGAGGGCGAAGACGACGGCGACGGGGGCGGCCAGGCCGAGGAGCACGAGCGTGAGGACGATGGCGAGGCCGGACGCGAGGGCCGGCTCGAGCAAGGTAGGCAGGTTCGAGGCCCGGGCGATCAGGTACCCGCTGACCGGGAA
>JBDHVD010000635.1:0-4317 GCA_039809525.1 Labilithrix sp.
CTCGTACCTCGGCTGGAACGCGAGCGTGTACGTCGCGGGCGAGATCGCGAACCCGGGGAAGAACCTCCCGCGGTCGCTGTTCGTCGGGCTCGGCATCTGTACCACCATCTACCTGCTGCTCACCGCGACGTTCGTGCGGACGCTCGGGATGTCCGCGATGGTGGGCGAGCCGGCGGTGGGCTTCGCCGCGGGCGGGGCGATCTTCGGGGCGAAGGGGAGCAAGGTCGTCGCCGGCATCATGCTCGCGTCGGTGTTCGGCTGCCTGAATGCGAACGTCCTCGTGGGGCCGCGCATCGCGTTCGCGATGGCGAAGGACGAGCTGTTCTTCTCCGGGGTGGCGAAGCTGAACGCGCAGCAGACGCCGTACGTCGCGGTGCTCGTCCAGGCGGTGGTGGCCACGGCGCTCGTCGTCGCGTTCAAGAACAACCTCTCGCGCGTGCTCGACTACACGACGTTCGCCATCGTGCTCGCGACGATCGCCGACACGACCGCGCTGTACGTGCTGCGCGTGCGGAACCCGACGGCGCCGCGGCCGTACCGCGCCGCGGGCTACCCGTGGGTGCCGGCGCTGTACCTCGCGGCGAACGTGGCGATCGCGATCTCGATGGTCGTCGCGCGGCCGATCGAGTGCGCCGCGGGCGTCGGCGTCCTCGGCGCGGGCGTGCCGTTCTACCTCTTGTTCACCGCCGTCGCTCGACGGCGAGCGTCGTGACGAGCACCGGGAAGAAGACGAGCACGCCGAGCGACGCCCAGTCGAACGGTCCCGGCCCGCGGATCGAGGCGATCAGATCGCTCCCGTGGCTGTACGCCTGCTGCAGCGCGAGCAGCGCGATCGGGACGACCGCCCAGCGCGGCGCGCGCGCGACGATCGCCGCGGCGCCGAGGTTGATGGCGACGAACGCCCAGTGACGCGCGACGTCGCCCTCGGCGCGCGAGGCGAGCACGGCATGGTTCACCGCGGCGACGGCCAGGACCGCGGAGGAGACCCAGAGGACGGCGCGTGACGCGCGCACGGCGTGCAGACTACCATCGGCCTCACGATGAAGGTCGCGGACATCATGTCGAAGAGCGTGGTGACGCTCTCTCCGGACGAGACGCTCGCGCAGGCGGCCGACACGCTCGCGAGCCTCGGCGTGAGCGGCGCGCCGGTCTGCGACGAGGGCGAGCGCGTGATCGGCGTGTTCTCGAAGTCCGACCTCGTCGCCCGCATCGTCGAGGGCCGCCTCGATCCGCAGGCCAAGGTCGGCGATCACATGACGAACGTGACGTTCCAGCTCGCGCCGGACGACGACGTGCGACGCGCGATCGACCTCATGGCCGACAAGTCGATCCACCGCGTGCTCGTGCTCGACGGCGATCGCCACGTGCTCGGGATCGTCTCGCCGCTGGATGTGCTCCGTGCGATCCGCGACGGCCGCCTGCGGCTGGAAAACGCGTAGAAACGCGTCGCAAAACGCAACATTGGACGGCGCCGGACGGTGCGCCATGATGAGGATCATGCGCCCCGTCCACCTCGCCGCGCTGGGTCTCGTCCTCGTCGGCTGCGCGCACACCACCGAGACGCGAGAGTCGTCGGCGGAGCTCGTCGCGGCGCCCGGCACGCGCGAGGTCGTCGTGATCGACGAGCCTCCGCCCGCGCAGGCGGAAGCGCCGCGCGCGCGACCGCGGCTCACGCAGACGATCACGCTCGGGCAGTCGAACGGCGAGGCGACGTACAGCGCGGCGCCCGCGCCGGCCGCTCCGGGGCAGGGCGGGAGCACGAACAACGTGGTGGTGAACAACCACGTGATCGTCCAGCAGGCTCCGCCGGTCTATTACGGCGGGTACGGGGGCTACGGCGGCTACGGCTACGGTTACGGTTACGGAAGCTCCGGCCGCGGCGG
Source organism: Labilithrix sp. (assembly GCA_039809525.1). Lineage (GTDB taxonomy): Bacteria > Myxococcota_A > Polyangia > Polyangiales > Polyangiaceae > Labilithrix. The sequence goes on from JBDHVD010000635.1 coordinate 1,884, forward strand.
GCACGTCCGGAGCGGCGGCTCGAGCAGCACGATGTGGGGCTCGAGCGGCTTCGAGGGCGCGCGGAGGACCGCGGCGCCGGGGCAGACGCCCGCGGTCGGCGGCAACTGGGCGCCTCCGCCGAGCTACGGGCCCGCGCCGATGAAGTGACGCGCGTCGCTCCCGCTTGACCGGGCCTACCAACCTCCGCTTGATAGCTGGCCGTGCCCACCCACGGCGTCGACTTCTTCCGCGTGGACCGCTCCGGTCCGACGAAGCGCTTGCTCGTCGTCGCGGTGTCGATGGTGACGCTGGGATCGACGTCGGTCGGCGCCCACCTCGTCTCGCGCATCGACGAGGGCCTCGGGCACACCATCGCGCTCGCGGGCGGCGTGATGCTGCTCGCCGGGCTCGTGCTCGGCTTCGGCGCGATGGCCATGATGCTCTTCGAGAACGTCTACCTGGTCATCCAGGAGACGGGCGTGCTCCTGCACGACAACGGCAAGGAGACGAAGGTGCCGTGGTCCGAGCTCGACGCGGTCCGCCTCGACGCCGGCTACGTCGTCCTGGTGCGCCGGGAGGCGGACGCGATCCGCTGGTTCGCGGGCAAGGGCGCCCCCGACGTGCGCGCGAAGGTCGACGACGCGCGGCGCAAGGCGCTGCACGGGCTGCTCAAGGCCTCTTCATAATCGGGCGCGCGTGCCTCCACGAACGGGGCATGAACCGACGTCTTCTCTTCTTCGCGCCGCTCTGCGCGCTCGTCCTCGCGTCGCCTCCTGCGGGCGCCACCGAGGTGCAAGTCGCGTCCGGGCCGGTCGCGAACGGCTCGTCCTGGCGTGGCGACGGCGCCTTCTCGCAGGCGCTCAAGCTCGGGCTCCGCTTCCAGGAGATCGTCTCGGTCGATGCGCTCACGAGGCTCGGCTACGCGAACGTCGACGACCGCGTGCTGACGTACCTCTCGCTCGGCGCGACGCTCTACGGGCGGATCGGCATCGCGCGGCCGTACGTGCGCGCGGCGCTCGTCCACCAGCACGAGGAGCCGACCTCCGCGGTGCGCGCCGATCCGGGCGGAGCGCTGTTCGGCGTGGGCGACGGGATCCGCCACCGCGGCGGCGCCGGCTCGAGCCTCGGCGTGGACGTCGTCGTGGCGAAGGGCCGGCGTGCGAACCTCGTCCTCGGCGCCGATGCGAACGGGACGTGGTTCCCCGATCCCCGCGGGCCGAGCGTCTACTACGGAGGCGGGCTGTGGGCCGGGCTGGACTACGCGCTCTGATCGGCGTCGCGGCGATCGCGGCCGTCGCCGCGTGCCAGAAGGAGACGACGATCGACGAGCGCCCGTGCCCGCCTGACGGGACGGCGCTCACCTACGACAACTTCGGGCGCGGCTTCATGGCGGCGCGCTGCCAGATCTGCCACGGCCAGCCGAGCGAGGACCGCAAGGGCGCGCCGGGCGGCTACGACTTCGACACGGTCGAGGACGTGCGCCGGTGGAAGGACCGCATCTTCGCGCGCGCCGCCGCCGACAACACCACGATGCCGCCGGGCCCCGACGATCCGCCGGCGAGCGAGCGCGAGAAGCTCGCCGAGTGGCTCGCCTGCGGCGCGCCGTGAACGATCACAGGCCGACGAGGCGACCGCGCGGATCGTCGCCCTCGGCGAGGCCGCGGACCGAGCCGACGCAGAGCGCGCGGTCCCGCGCGTAGTCGTAGAGGACCGCCTTCTCGTGCGACGCGATCACGTCGAGCTCGTACGTCCACGCGGCGAGCGGCAACGGCTCGCGCCCGTTCGCGATCTCCGACAGCGCCTCGGCGAGGTACGCGCCCCGGTCGTCCGGTGACGCGAGCCGCGCCACGCGCGCCTTCTCCATCGCCTCGAGCGGGCAGGCTCCGAAGTCGCCGCCGGCGGGCGGCTCGTTCGCGAGCGAACGGACCCACGTGATGCGCGCCGCGTCCATCACGCGCGCGCGCTCGACGTACGCGGACAGGCGGGCCACCTCTCGTTCGTGCGCGATGCGCCGCTTCGTCCAGAGCACGACGACCACCACCACGAACACCGTGACCGCCGCCGTGGCGATCTTCGCGGAGCGGCTCACCACTCGACCTGGTAGCGCGCCGGATCGTTGCCGTGCACGCGGAAGACGAGCCGCCGCTCGTCGATCGTCGCGATGGCGTGCGCCGCGGCGGGCCGTCCCGGGGCGTCCTCGTCGAGGTTCTCGATCAGGCTCTGCACCGTGACGTAGGGGATGCCGCCGATCACGTCGAGGTGGTTGCGGTGGACGTGGCCGTTGATCACCGCGCGCACCTTCTTCGAGGCCTCGAACACCGCGCGGAGCTCGCGGCGCTCGACGACCAGCGCGAGGTGCGGGGCGCGCGCGAACCAGAACGAGTCCGACAGGTCCTGCTCGCTCGCCGAGTGGTGCATGAGCACGACGGTGGGGAGCGACGTCCGCGCGAGGTC
>JBDHVD010000636.1:0-4282 GCA_039809525.1 Labilithrix sp.
CTCCGGCGATGCGAACGAGGGGATGCGCCGCACGATCTCGTCGACGATGCGGATGCGCGGATGCGCCTCGATCCGCGCGGTGACCGTCGCCGCGAACACCTCGCGATCGACGGCGAGCGCGCCGCCCGCGGGCACGCGCGCGGTCTCGGCGGCCTGCATCACGAGCGAGCCGGCCCGCCGGAGCTCCTCTTTGAGGAGGCCAACGGCGTTGACCAGCGCGGCCCCGCGCATCGAGTTCGAGCACACGAGCTCGCACAGCTTGTCCGACACCTGCGCCGGTGTGCGCGCGCCGCCCTGCTCGGCAGGCCGGCGTTTCTGCTCGACCAGCTCGACGTCGAACCCTCGCTCGGCGAGCTGGAATGCGGCCTCGCATCCTGCGAGACCGCCGCCTACGACAACCACGCTCATCGGAGCCATTGGACGGGTTGACATAGCCTCGCGCCGCGAGCGAACCAAGCGAAGAGCGCGATCCGCGTGATAACCTCGACGGGTATGAGCGCCGCCCGCGTGAAGCCCGGGGATGTCCTCGGGGGCAAGTACCGGGTGGAGCGTGTCCTCGGCGCCGGGGGCATGGGCGTCGTCGTCGCCGCCCGACACGTCGAGCTCGGCCAGCGCGTCGCGCTCAAGTTCATGCTCAAGGAGGCGATGGCGGACCCCTCGCACGCCGAGCGCTTCCTCCGCGAGGCCCGCGCCTCGGTGCAGCTGAAAAGCGTGCACACTGCACGCGTTCTCGACGTCGGGAAGCTGGGCAACGGCGAGCCGTTCATGGTCATGGAGTACCTGGACGGCAAGGACCTCGACGAGGTCCTCCGGATCCACGGGCCGCTGCCGCCGCACGTCGCCTGCGACTACGTCCTCCAGGCGTCGGAGGCGCTCGCCGAAGCGCACGGCCTCGGGATGATCCATCGCGACGTGAAGCTGAAGAACATCTTCCTCACGACCACGGTCGACGGACGCCCGCTCGTGAAGGTGCTCGATTTCGGCCTCGCCAAGCAGACCGGCATCGGCGGCGACGTCTCGCTGACCGCGACGAGCTCGGTGTTCGGCTCGCCCCAGTACATGTCGCCCGAGCAGATGCGCTCGGCGAAGGACGCCGACACGCGGAGCGACATCTGGTCCCTCGGCGTCTGCCTCTACGAGCTGCTCACCGGACGCGTTCCGTTCGATGCCGCCGGCGTCGCGGAGATCTGCGCGATGGTCCTGAAGGATCCGGTCCCGCCGCCGTCGCGGTACGTGCAGGGCCTGCCGCCGGACCTCGAGGCGGTGATCCTCAAGTGCCTCGAGAAGGACGCGCGACGCCGCTTCCAGACCGTGGCCGACCTCGCGTTCGCGCTCGAGGGCTACGCGGCCCAAGAGGGCTCCGCCCGCCGGATCCTGCACGTGATGCAGACCGCGCAGAAGACGGAGGTCCCCACCCTCGTCACCACCGAGCCGCCGGTGATGGACGACGGGCGCGGGCGCACGATGGCGGCCTTCTCGACCGTCGCGCAGGTCCCTCGCGCGGCGCGCCCGCCGTTCGTGCTCGTCACCGCGGTCGCGATGACGCTCGCGCTCATCGGGCTCGCGCTCACGTTCCTCGCCGTACGGAACCGGGCCGAGCCGAGGACGCTCTCGGCGGCTTCGGCCGCGACGCTGACCGCCACGGTGATGGCTCCGATCGATCCGGCCCCGCCGCCGACCGCCGTCCCGGCGCCGACGATCCCCGTCGATACCGCCGCGGCCGTGGCCACGGGCGAGCCGGCGACCGCGCCGGTGCAGCACGCGGCCAAGACGACGACCACGCCGCGCGCACCGGCCCCGAAGCCGACCGCGGTGAAGACCGCCGCGGCGGCGACCACCGCGGCGCCTGCCCCGTCCCCGAAGCCGGCCACGCCGGCGCCGAAGCCGACCCACTCGGACCCGGGCGATCGTCCCTGACGAACGGCGTCCTTCAAATCGATCGCGGCATCGACGACAATGTCGGCCGTCGATGCGGCGCACCCTCGGACTGATCGCGTTCGCTGCGAGCGTCGCCCTCGCGCCGGCCGCGTGGGCACAACCGTCGCCGAACCCCGAGGCGCTCGAGCACTTCCAGGAGGGCAAGCGGCTCCGCGACGAGAACCGCTGCGTCGAGGCGATCGTCGAGCTCAAGGCGAGCCTGCGGATCGAGCGCTCGATCGGCGCGCACTACAACCTCGGCGTCTGCTCCGAGAAGATCGGCAACAAGCGCGAGGCCCTGCGCGAGTACACCGACGCCCTCGAGCTGGCGCGCCAGCGGAAGGACGATCGCGAGCGCGAGATCCGCGCCCAGCTGAGCGAGTTCCTCGAGAAGACGCCGCACCTCAGGCTCGCGCTCCCCCAGCCGCTCCCCGCGGGCCTCGAGATCACCGTCGACGGCGACGCGATCCCGGCCGAGGACCTCAAGACCGAGACGAAGTACTTCATCAAGAACGACAGGCCGGCGCACGACGTGGTGGTCACCGCGCCGGGCTACGAGGACCAGCGCCTGTCGGTCGCGTCCTCGACGATCAAGAGCCGCGACCTCGTGCAGGTGGTGCTGCGCCGTCCGAGCGAGGGCGGCGGCCCCGCGCCGGTGACGCACGTGGACGAGGGTGGCTTCACCTGGCAGCACTGGACCGGCATCGCCGGCATCGTGGTGGGCGCCGCGGGCATCACGTACACGATCGCCAACGCCGTCTCGTACGACATCAAGCGCGCGAAGCTCGAGGATCAGCACGCGCAGGCGTGCGCGAAACCGACCACGTGCACCGAGGCCGAGGCCAAGGTCCAGGCGGACATCAAGGCCCAGTACGACGAGAACGAGCGCAAGGCGGAGGACGCGGCGCCCCTGTGGATCGGCGCGGGCGTCGCCGGCGTCCTGCTCGTCGGCGGAGGCATCGTCCTCCTCGCCACCGCCCCGCCGCTGAAGCGAGATCCGTCGCCCTCTCAGGGCATCGTGGTGCACGTGGTGCCGAACGTCGGCATCGGGCAGCAGGGCCTGTCGGTCGTCGGGACGTTCTGAGCGCTACGCGCGCTCAGGCGCGCTCGACCGCCACCACGCCCTGGACCTTCTGCAAGGCGCGCATCACGCTCCTGGTGGGGCTCCGCCCCTCGTCGCGCGTCGCGCGACGAGCCTCCCCGCCCTCCCATCCCCGACGCCCGCGCGACTCGCCTTCGGCGACGGCGCACGAAGACGCGCGCCGATGGTCGCGCTCCCTCCTCGTATCCGTCTCCTGCGCTACGCGCGCTCCACCGCCACCACGCCCTGGACCTTCTGCAAGGCGCGCATCACGCTCTTCAGCTGCGTGAGGTCCTGGCAGACGAACGTGAAGACGTTGACCGCCTTGCCGTCGTCGCCCGCGCGGCAGTTCGCTTCGCTGATGTTGATGCCCATCTGGCTGAACGTGTGCCCGACGGTCGCGAGGATGCCCGGCCGGTTGGCGGTGACCACGCGGAGCTGCACCGCGCGGTTGATCTTCGCCTTCTGGTCCCACGTGATCTCGACGCGGCGCTCGGGATCGGTGTCGAACGCCTTCGGACAGCCGCGCCGGTGGATGGTGACGCCGCGGCCGCGCGTGATGAAGCCGAGGATGTCGTCGCCCGGCAGCGGGTTGCAGCACTTCGCGTAGCGGACGAGGACGTCGTCGATGCCGTTCAGCTTGATGCCGCCGTCGTCGCCCTTGATGACCTTGCGGACGAAGCCGGCGATGCGGCCTTCGCGGATCGACTCCGGAGGCATCGAGTCCTTGCCGTCCATCGACGGCGGAGCGACCACCTCGAGGACGTCCTTCGGATCGAGCTTGCCGTAGCCGATGCTGATGTAGAGCTCGTCGATGTTGCCGATCGACAGCGCCTCGAGCACCTTGCGGAGGTCGTTCTCGCTCCGCAGCAGCTTGCCGAGCGAGACGCTCGCGCGCTGGAACTCGCGCTCGAGCAGCTCGCGCCCGAGGCGGAGCGACTTCTCGCGCTGCTCGCCGCGGAGGAAATTGCGGATCTTCGCGCGCGCACGCGTGGTGACGACGAAGTCGAGCCAGTCCTTGCTCGGCTGCTGGTTCGGCGAGGTGACGATGTCGATGACGTCGCCGTTCCGGAGCTTGTAGCGGAGCGGCTCGAGCTTCCCGTTCACGCGCGCGCCGGTGATGTGCTCGCCGAGCTGCGAGTGGATGGCGAACGCGAAGTCGACCGGCGTGCTGCCGCGCGGGAAGACGCGCACCTCGCCCTTCGGCGTGAAGACGTAGACCTCGTCCTGGAAGAGATCGACCTTCACGCCCTCGAGGAACTCGGCCGGGTCCTTGAGGTCCTT
>JBDHVD010000637.1:0-4276 GCA_039809525.1 Labilithrix sp.
GCAGGGGCAGGGGCCGGCGCGATGCCGATCTGGGTCTGCGCCATGAGGCCCTTCTGCGTCGTCGGCGCAGCGGGCACGGCGGCGGGGGCGCCGCCCTCGTTCGCAGGGGGCGGGCTCGAGATCGTGACGACCGGGGCCGCGATGACGGCCGGCGGCTCCGCCGCCGCAGGGGGCGGCATGTCGTCGTCGTCGTCCGCGGCCCACGCGGGCTTGAAGCTCGCGGCAAGCTCGTCGGCCTGATCCATGTCGAGGGACGACGTCGCGCCCGAGCCGTTCGCGCCGCCGTTTCCGCTCTGCACTCCCATCGTGTGGGGATCGTAGCACCCTGCGGACGCAGGGAACAACGCAGCGCGGCGTCGCACCTCACCCGCGTCGTCACCCCGGAGAAACAGCCCCGAACTCGCGCTTCAGCACGTCGTCCCATTCGTCCGCGACGCGCCCGACGGTCTCGAGGAGATCCTCGAACTCCTCGTAGTCGAGGCCCGAGAGCCGGCGCAGGGCGCGCACGAAGACCTCGTCCTTCGCCGCGTCGATCGCGAACGACGCGTCCGAGGTGGCGAGGAACGACAGCTCGAGCAGCCGCCGGTAGAACGCCTCGCGACCCGCGCCGGGCACGGTCATGACCGGCGCGAGCAGGAGGAGGACGTCGTGATCGTCGAGCACGTTCACCGCGATGCTCGCCGAGCCCCGGCGCGCGAACGTGTAGCCGTCCTCGTCGAGCGGCGGCAGCGGCGTCCCGGTGCGCTCGCCGAAGCGCGCGAGGTAGGCGTCGACCATCGCGAACGCGTCGGGGAAGCTCTCGCCGGTCGTGCGATCGGAGTACGTGGGCACGCGCCGATGATACCCTCCTCCGTCGCAGCATGAAGAGGGCCCGCGCGAGAGCGGCGATCGCCGCGTTCCTCCTCTGCGCCTGCGGCACCTCGACCCCGAAGGTCGACGATGCCGGCGCGGACGGCGACGTCGCGCGCGCGCGCGCGTTGCTCGTCCCGTCGTCGCCCCTGCCTCCGCGCCCGGAGGCGATCGCGCTCGCGCAGTCGGTCGAGGCGCTCGCGCTCCGCGAGGGCGCCGGCCCGCGGGCGGTCGACCTGCACGTCGTCGCGGCCGGCGTGCACGAGCGCGTCTGGCGTATCGAGCGGCGCGAGCAGGACGCGAAGGAGGCGCTCGATCTCTACCGCGCGGCCGCGAAGGACCTCGCCGTCGCCGGTGCGTGCGCGGCCGCCGTCCGCGGCGCCGAGCTCGCGGGCGAGGTCGCGCACGACGCGCAGACCACGTACGCCGAGCTCCACCGCGTGAAGCGCCGCGCCGGCACGGGCCCGTGCGCCGATGCGGTCGCCGATCCGCTCGCCATGCTCGCCGCGTTCCGTCCGCCGGCCCCCGTGCTCGACGCCATCGATCAGGGCCTCGTCGCCGAGGGCGCCATCGCCGTCGCGCTCGCGGACGCCGGCGCCGGTGCCGCGCGCGTGCACGTCGCGCCGCGCATCGCGCGCATCGAGCAGTGGGGCGGCCCCGAGGCGGCGCGCATCGTCGTGCACCTCGATCGGAGCGCGCGCTTCCGCGTCGGCGATCAGGGCGGCGACAAGGGCGCCTCGGTCCGCACGTACGTCGACCTCGACGGCGTCGAGATCGGCAGCGCCGCCCGCGAGACGCCGCTCGGCGGCGTCGTCACCCGCGTAGTCGCCGAGCCGACGAGCACCGGCTCGCGCGTCGCCCTCGATCTCGCCGGCCCGGCGTATCGCCGCGTGTTCCACCTGCTCGAGCCTTACCGCGTCGTCATCGACATCGCGAAGAACCCCCCCGGCGCAGGCCCGCGGGGCGCGGCGCGCAACGTCGAGCGCGTCGTCCTCGATCCCGGCCACGGCGGCACCGATCCGGGCGCGCTCGGCCCGACCGGCCTCCGCGAGAAGGACGTCACGCTCGCCATCGCCCACAAGGTCGCGCCCGTCCTCGCGCGGCTCGGCGTGCAGGTCGCCCTCACGCGCGACGACGATCGCTCCGTCACGCTCGAAGAGCGCACCGCGCGCGCGAACGCGTTCGGCGCCGATCTCTTCGTCTCCATCCACTGCAACGCGGCGGAGAACAAGACCCGCCACGGCATCGAGACCTACGTCCTCGACACGACCACCAGCGACATGGCGAGCCGCGTCGCCGCGCGCGAGAACGCGACGAGCCAGGCCGCCTCCAACGAGGTCGCGCAGCTCCTCGCGTCGATGCGCCTCGCCGACCAGGCCTCGCGCTCGACGCGCCTCGCCGAGCTCCTCCAGCGCTCGGCCCTCGCGTCGGTCGCCTCGCAGTGGCCCGACGCGACCGACGGCGGCGTGCACCGCGCCGCGTTCTACGTGCTCGTCGGTGCGCGCATGCCCGCCGTCCTCTTCGAGACGAGCTACATCTCGAACGCGAACGAGGAGCAGCGCCTCGGCGCCGCCGACTACCAGCAGCGGCTCGCCGACGCGATCGTCAACGCGGTGAAGGCCTACAAGGAAGGCCGCTAGCCGGCGACCGTGCACCGCGACCAGGTCCGTGCCCCCCGCACCGTCGGGCTCCACGAAGGGGCCGTCTGCGCCGTAGGTGAGCCCGTGCACCTCGCTCGTCACGGCGGTGGGCACCGTCCACGTCGCATGGGCCTTCGCGCGCGGCGCGCGGGCGAGCGACCTTCCGATTCGGGCTTCGAAGCGACCTCGCGCGTGGCGATCGCGCCCCCCGCTCTTCGCCGGCGTGCCGGGCGCGGGCTGCTCGTCGACGTCCGGGCGCCGGGCGCGCGGGCGGAATGCCTCCTCCTCGGGCGCGATCGAGAGCGCTCCGTATCGAGCCCTCCGCGCCGGTGGCTGGCCGCGGACGCCATCATCGGCCCTGCGCGGGGCCGCGCGGGACCGCTTCGAGCGCGCAGGCGCGATCCGCGTTCACCCCTCGCGCACGCGCATGGCGCCGCTGGCGAGTGAGCTCTCGATTCATCGAACCGCGATCCCTGGCGCTTGGTCCGAGCAGACCCGGTTCCTTCCAGAGCATGCCGACGGCAGGCGCGTCCTCGGCCTGAAGTGTCAGAGACGTCCCCGGCTGATCCCCCGAGATTCGATGGTGTCCGTCTTGCGGAAAGGCGAAGGCGGGCCTACTATCGCCTAATCAAAATGGGGAGGGCGGCAGGACGGAGGGGACAGCTCGAGCTCGCGCTCACCCGCGCGAAGGATCCGCGCGGCGGCCGGCGGAAGGGCGCCGGGCGGAAGCCGCGTCCGGAGAACGCGCGGCGCGGCCTCGTGAAGCACCGCGCGCGCCCGGAGCTCCATCACCGTCATCCGGTGCACGTCACGCTGCGTGTGGCGCGCGGGCTGCCGTCGCTCCGTAACCAGACGGTGCAGGAGCTGCTCGAGGGCACCATCGATCGTGCGAAGAAGGACGGCTGCCAGGTCGTGCACTACTCGATCCAGGGCGACCACGTGCACCTGGTGGTCGAGGCGCAGGACAAGCGCGAGCTGTCGTCCGGCGTCCGCCGCGTCGTCATCGCGTTCGCGCGGCGCTTCAACCGCGACGTGCTCGGACGCAGCAAGGGCAAGATCTGGGGCGACCGCTATCACCGGCGGGACCTGGCGACGCCGCGCGAGGTGCGCAACGTGCTGGTCTACCTGTTCACCAACGCGGTGAAGCACGGCGAGCGGGGCGCCTCGCGGTTCGTGCCCGACCGTCGTTCGTCGGCGCTCGGGTTCGACGGCTGGGCGGGCATCCCCGCGAAGATGATGCAGGCGTTCATCGGCACGCGCGAACCGTGGCGGCCACCCGAGGCGCGGACGTGGCTCCTCCGCGTCGGCTGGAAGAAGGTCCATGGCCCGATCGTCCTCGGCGACGCGGCGAAGGGCGCGCGCGGGCTCGACTGACGGATCGTGGAACGCGACGGCGCCGCCGAGCAAGGGCCGCGCGAAGACGTCTCGGAGCGCGCGCGGCGAAGTCGGCTCGTCGATCGACGTGGCGCTCGGGCCGATGTGTCGCGGACGATCATGGATTCGATGAAGTGGCTGGCCCCGCTCGTAACGAGGTCGCGGTAAACCGCGCGTCACCGATCAACGCGCTCGAGGGCGTGATCCGCGAGGAGAAGCGGGTCCGCTCGGGCGATCGGCCGGAGCGACCTGTCGACGTCCCGAGTGAACACGCGGTCGTCCTCTCTGGAGTGTCGAAGAGCCAATCGCCAGACTCATGGGGCCAGGGGCGGGCGTTTTCGCCAGCCTCATGGGACCACCCGATCGCCAGAGGCATGGGGCCACCCCACCCGGCGCTCGGGCTGATCCGGTCT
>JBDHVD010000638.1:0-4239 GCA_039809525.1 Labilithrix sp.
GAAGCCTCTCCGCATCTTCAACGTGAAGCGCGAGAAGCCGAGCGCGGTCGCGAAGGTCGGCTGACGCGCGCGCGAGCCAGCGCAGGCCGACGTGCCGGAGCGCCTCGGCCATCCCGAGCTTCCGCGGATCGCCGACCGTCTCCGCGGACCTCTTCGTCAGCGAGGGAGAAGCCGCGAGGGCCCGCGCGATCGCGATCGTGACCTCGGTCGAGGACGAGGCGCTCCGCATGCGCTTCCGCGCGCCGTCCGTCAGTCCGAGAGCTTGACCAGCTCGAGCTTCTCGATCGGCGTCTCGTAGATCGTGAGCGTCGTCCCCGCGAGGCGGAAGCACGTCCGCTCGAGGCCCTCGCGCTCGTCGCACGCCGCGAGCGTCCGCGGCTGCGCGTTCGCGCGGCAGGTGAAGTCGCCGGAGCGCTTCTCGTCCTTCTTCGACTCGAGGATGGTGATCTCCTCGTCGCTCACCCGCGCGCGGGCGGTCACCGCGACGGTCTCGGACTCGCGGCCGTCGCGGAGCGCGCAGCGCGTGGCGAGTGTGAGCTCGCTCTCGCGGAAGCGCCACCGCGTGTCGAACGTGATGCCGTTGTCCTCGAGCGATCCGCCCCAGACGCCGTAGATCGAGCCCGCGGTGGCGTCGCCCTCGGGCGCGGCGAAGAGCGCATCGCCCGCGGACGCTCCGGACGACGCGTTGCCGACCCCGGTGGTCGAGCCGGAGCACCCGGCCGCGAAGACGGCGAGCGCGATGGATGGAAGGAGAAGGAGCTTCGGTTGCATGGCGTCGCCGCGACTGCGAGCGACGTGCCGCACGGGATCTCGCGCACTTCGACCGGACGTCGCGCCACCGTGGCGCATCGTGCGCCGGGCGCGCGGGCACTAGATTGGAGCGCGTGGCACACCCGACCCTGACGTTGCGCGGCGGCGCGAAGATCCCGGTGATCGGCCTCGGCGTCTACCAGACGACGCCCGGCGAGACGACGCACCGCGCGGTCCTCGACGCGATCGCGCTCGGTTACCGGCACGTCGACACGGCCCGCATCTACGACAACGAGGAGGACGTCGGCCGCGCGATCCGCGCCAGCGGCGTGCCCCGCGAGGAGATCTTCGTCACCACGAAGCTGTGGAACTCCGATCACGGCTACGACCGGACGCTGCGGGCGTGCGACGCGAGCCTCGCGCGGCTCGGCCTCGCGTACGTCGATCTGTACCTCGTGCACTGGCCGGTCGCGAAGCTCCGCAAGGACACGTGGCGCGCGATGGTGAAGCTCCGCGACGACGGGAAGTGCCGCGCCATCGGCGTGTCGAACTTCATGGTCCATCACCTCGAGGAGCTGTTCGACGCGTCCGACGTGCTGCCGGAGGTGAACCAGATCGAGCTCCACCCCCTGCTCTACCCGAAGGACGTCGTGGACCTCTGCGAGCGAAACGGCATCGTGGTCGAGGCCTACAGCCCGCTCACCCGCGGCGAGCGCCTGAACGATCCGCGCTTCGTCGCCGTCGCGAAGGCCCTCGGCCGGACGCCGGCGCAGGTCCTCGTGCGCTGGGGCGTCCAGCACGGCTGGGTATCGCTGCCGAAGTCGAAGCGCCGGTCGCGGATAGAGGAGAACGCCGACGTGTTCGACTTCGCGATCCCGCCCGAGCACATGCGGGCGCTCGACGCGATGAACGAGGACCTCCACACCTCGTGGGATCCCACCGACGCCCCCTGACGGAGGATCCGAAACGATCCATCGGGCCTGGCCCGGGCCGATTTCGCCTGGCCCGGGCCAGCGAAAATCCCCCGAATCCGCCCGCGCGGCGTCGTGTAGGTCCTGGTACGACACGTGCTGGGCGGCGGCCATGCGCGCGCGCCGCCTCCTTTCCATCCTGCTCCTTTCCTGCGCAACGGCCGGCGTCCCGGCGTGCGCGGCGGACACCTCCGACGAGGGCACGGCGGAGAGCGACTTCACCGAGGGCTCGGCGGAGGCCCGCGCGATCCTCGCGCTCGTGAACGATCCGGCGGTGAAGGCCGACGAGCTGGTGCGCGAGGCGAAGATCACGACGCCGGCGGCGACCAACATCGTCGCCCGCCGCGACGCCGGGCCGATCGAATCGCTCGCCGCGCTCGACGCCGTCCCCGAGGTCGGGCCCGCGACGATCGCGAAGCTCCTGGCGTACGCGAAGAAGAAGGGCCTCTTCGGCGCGAGCGGGGTGGAGGTCGTGTTCTCGCCGCAGCCGGCGGAGTCGAGCCATCTCGCGCGCATCGCCCGCGCGATCGACGCCGCGCAGAGCTCGATCGACATCGCGATGTACTCGTACTCCGACGCGAAGATCGCGAGCGCGCTGGCCGCCGCCGTCCAGCGCGGGGTGAAGGTCCGCTTCGTGTTCAACGACGCCGGCCCGGACGCACGCCTGTCGACGCTCGCGGCGCGGGCGGCCTCCAGGACCGGCAAGATCGAGGCGAGCGGCGTCGACGTCCGCTTCGTGAACAAGGTCATGCACCACAAGTTCATGATCGTGGACGGGCCGCGTGACGATCTCGCGAGGGCGAAGATCGCGAAGCTCGTCACCGGCAGCGCGAACTGGTCGAGCAGCGCGGCGACGCGGTTCGACGAGAACACGCTGTTCGTGTCCGGGAACGAGGAGCTCGCGCTGCGCTTCCAGCGCGAGTTCGACACGATGTGGACCCACACCCGCGACTTCGTCGGCCGCGATCCCGCCTTGCCGCAGTCGCTCTCGAGCGCGCTCGTCGCCGACGACGCGATCGCCGACCGGCCAGACGAGCACGTGTTCTTCACCTCGCAGAACTTCTCCGTCCGCGACACCACGTTCTCCAGCACCGGGGCGAACACCGTGGCCGATGCGCTCGTCGCCGCCATCCAGGGCGCGACGAAGTCGATCCACGTCGCCTCGGGCCACCTGCGTTCGCGGCCGGTCGCCGAGGCCCTCGCGGCGAAGAAGCGCGCGATGCCCTCGCTCGACGTCCGCGTCTACCTCGACGGCCAGGAGTACATCGCGAGATCGACCCACGAGGGTCAGCTCGACGATCTCGAGGAGTGCCTGGCCGCGGCCGGCTCCTCGCTCGCCCGGCAACGCGCCTGCACCGACAAGGGCTTCCTCTTCGGCTACCAGCTCGACGCCGACGGCGGGATCGACGTTCGCTACAAGTACTACGCGTACCGCTGGGATCACGCTTACGCGCCCCAGATGCACCACAAGTACCTGGTCGTCGACGGCGCGACGCTCTTCACCGGGAGCTACAACCTCTCGGACAACGCCGAGCACGCGACGTTCGAGAACATGACGATGTGGAAGGGGCCGGCGAACGCCCCGCTGGTGAAGGCGTTCGAGGAGAACTTCGAGCGCATCTGGAAGACGGGCCGCGACGAGGCGCGGCTCGCCGAGCTCCTCCAGAAGGTGGCCGCTGCGCCGACCATCCCGATCGTGTTCGAGCCGATGGCGCTCACCCACGCCGAGGTCACCGACCTCAAGGCGAAGATCCGCGCGGCCTGCCCGTCCGTGGATTCCGCCGAATTCAGGCAAAACGCTTCTTCGCATCTTTCCTGCGCCCGCTGACACCGAAATCTTCCGCGCGTGGGGATGCGCCTTCGCGTCGTCATCCACCGCGAGCCGTCGGCGCAGACCGCGGTGGTGCACCTACCGCTACCAGTCGGCTCGAAGGACGATCCGCGCGGACGGAGCGGGCTCGCCCACCTGTTCGAGCCCGCATGTTCCGCGAGACCAAGCGCCTCGGTCCGGGCGACTTCATACAGCGGCTCGAACCGAGCCGGCGGCGTCACCTCGACGACGAGGTGTCCACCAAGGAGCGCTCGGTCGTCGAGAACGAGGGGCGCGAGCACTACGAGGACACGCCGTACGGCAACGTCTACGTCTTCGCCCTCGACGCGGTGTTCGGAGCGACCCATCCGTACGGCCGTCCGACGATCGGCAATGCGCGCGAGCTCGAGGCGGCGACCGTCGCGGACGTGCGCGCGTTCGCGGCCCGGCACTATCGGCCGAACAACGCGACCCTCGTGGTGTGCAGCCCGTTCGATCCCCCCGCGGTCGCGGCGCTGCTGGAGCAGACGCTCGAGGGCGTGCCCGGGGGTCCCGTCCCGCCGCGCCGCTCGTTCGACCTCCGGCGCCTCGCGAAGAACGCGCCCTCGACGTCGCGGCACGCGTCGACGGACCGATGGTCGCGATGGCGTGGCCGGCAACACCTCCCGGCGCGGACGGCTACGACGAGCTCCGTCTCGGCCTCGGCCT
>JBDHVD010000639.1:0-4232 GCA_039809525.1 Labilithrix sp.
GCTGCCGCGCGAGCTCGCGTTCGATCACGCGCGCATCGTCGCCGATGCGCTCGCGCTGCCCGCCGTCATCGCGCCGAGCTGATCGAGCGCGATGCCCGTCCCCTCCGCGTAGCCGCGCTCGAGGTAGTCCTTCTTCATCGCCGCGGTGGCGAAGAGCGTGTGGACCGCGAGGAGCGTCTTCTGCCCCTCGTCGTCGAAGGTGACGGTCACGATCATCTTCTCGTCCGGCGTCGCCTCGAACGCGTTGTCGTAGACGATCTTCCGGTTCGGGACGATCTCGAGGTACGTGCCGCCGAACGGCGGGCCGAGCTCGCCTCCGGGGCCGGTCATCTGGAAGCGGAACCTCCCGCCGACGCGGAAGTCCATCACCGCGCTGGTGACCGGCCACGGCTTCGGTCCGAACCAGCGCTTGATGTGCTCGGGCTTCGTGTACGCCTCGAACACGATCCGCGCCGGCGCGGAGAGCTCGCGCGTGATGACGTGCTCGCGGTCCGCGACCGGCTCACTTGCGTTTTCGTCGACTGCCATGGCGTTTCTCCTTTCGTGCGAGGTCCTTCACGTACGCATCGAGCCGATCGAGGCTCTCGTCCCAGAACTGCTGGTAGCCGCCGAGCCACTCGGCCGCGCTCGCGAGCGGCGCCGCCTCGAGCCGCACCGGCCGGAACTGGGCGTCGCGGCCGCGCGCGACGAGGCCGGCGCGCTCGAGCACCTTGAGGTGCTTCGAGATCGTCGGCTGGCTCAGGTCGAACGGCGCGACCAGCTCGCTCACCGTCGCCTCGCCGCGGGCGAGACGCGCGAGGATGGCGCGACGGGTGGGATCGGCGAGCGCGGCGAAGACGCGGTCGAGCTGTTCGGCGTGGGCCACCATATCGATGACTGTCTATATAGCCATCCATCTATGCACGCGCAAGCCCGGGGGAACGTGCTAACCGGAGCGCATGGGCACCTGCGACCTCAGCGACGAGCACGGCGACGACGCGCGGGTGGTCGCGCCGATCTTCCGCCACTTCGGCGGCCGCCGCGCGTTCCACGGCCCGGCGGTCACCATCCAGTGCTTCGAGGACAACTCGCGGGTGAAGGAGACCGTCGCGACGCCGGGCAACGGACGCGTCCTCGTCATCGACGGCGGCGGCAGCCTTCGGTGCGCGCTGCTCGGCGATCTGCTCGCGGCGCAGGCGCGCGATCAGGGCTGGAGCGGCGTGATCGTGTTCGGCTGCGTCCGTGACACGGCCGTCCTCGCGACGCTCGATCTAGGGGTCATGGCGCTCGCGGCGATGCCGCGCCGCTCGCAGCGCAAGGGCGAGGGACGGATCGGCATTCCGATCGACCTCGGCGGCACGCCGTGCGCCCCCGGTGACCTCGTCCACGCCGACGAAGACGGCATCGTCCTGCTCCGTCCCTGACGCGCACGGCGCGGAACACGCGTTGCACCTCGGTGCACGTCATGAACGCGAACCGCGCAGTGGTCATCGGAACAGGCGCCGGCGGGCTGTCGAGCGCGGCGTATCTCGCGAAGCAGGGCTTCGACGTGCTCGCCCTCGAGCAATCGGAGAACGTCGGCGGCTACCTCGCGCCGTTCGTGCGCGGGGGATACCAGTTCGATCCCGGCGTCCACTACCTCGCCCAGTGCGGTCCCGATCTCCCGACCGGGCGGCTCCTCGCGGAGCTCGGGATCGATCCGCAGCGGCTCTTCCACGAGCTCGATCCCGACGGCTTCGACGTGTACCGCTTCTCCGACTTCGAGATCCGCAGCTGCAAGGGGCTCGACCGCTACCGCGCGCGCCTCGCCGGTGTGTTCCCGGCAGAGGAGGCCGGGCTGGCGCGCTTCTTCGGCTACCTCGAGCGCATGCGCCGCGCGATGGCCGCGCTCGGTGACGGCTCGCGCGTCGGCCTCGTCCGCGCGCTGCCCGCGCTGCTCCGCTGGGGATCGGCGACGTACGACGACGTCCTCCGGAGGACGATCCACGATCCGAAGCTCCGCGCGATCCTCGCCGGCGCGTGCGGGACGTACGGCCTGCCGCCCTCACGCGCCTCCGCGCTCGTGGGGATGGGCGTGGTCGTCGCCTACGGCGAGGGCGCCTGGTTCCCGCGGGGCGGAACGGCGGCGCTGCGCGATGCGCTCGTCTCCGCGGGATCGGCACGAGGCGTGCGCTTCCGCACGGGTGCGCGCGTGGAGAAGATCCGCACGCGCGGCGGACGCGCGGTCGGCGTCGAGCTCGCAGGCGGCGAGCGCATCGATGCCGACGTCGTCGTGTCCGACGCGGATCCCGTGCTCACGCTCGGCAGCCTGCTCGATCCGTCCCTCCTCCCCGTGAAGCTGCGCGAGAAGGTCCGGCACACCGAAGCCTCGCTGGCTTCGTTCGCCGTGTACCTCGGCATGCGGCGGGACCTCCGCGCGCACGGCCTGGGCGCGAGGAACGTCTGGTCGTACCCGGACTGGGACATCGAGGCGGCGTACGCCCCTCACGATCTCTACGCGCGTCGTCCCGCGCTCTTCCTCTCGCCGAACTCGCTGAAGGACGACACCGGCGCGATGGCGCCCGAAGGCTGCTCCTCGCTCGAAGTCGTCACGTTCGTGCCCTACGCCACGTTCGCGCGCTGGAAGGACTCGCCTGCGGGCGAGCGCGGCGCGGAGTACGACGAGGAGAAGGCGCGCGTCGCGGACTGGCTCCTCGGCGCGGTCGAGGAGCGCTTCCCCGGCCTCGTCGGCGACGTCGAGGTGAAGGAGGTGTCGACGCCCCTGACGAACGAGTCGTACGTCATGTCGGTGCGGGGCGGCGCGTACGGCCCGGCGCAGACGCCCGCGCAGATGGGCATGCACCGCTTCGGCTCGCGGACTCCGGTGCCCAACGTGCTCCTCGCCGGCGCGGGCGTGCTCGGTGCCGGCGTCGGTCCGTGCCTCGCCTCGGGCCGCGTCGCGGCGACGCTCGCGGCGCGCGTCGTGGCCCGTCCGCGGCGCCTCCCGCTCCCGCGCGTCGCCGAGCGCACCGCATGAGCGACGAGCGTCGGGTCAGCTCGCGGTCCGCGGATGCTGCGGCAGCTCGCGTTGGACCTGGGCGTAGTCGAGCAGCGCGACGAGCACCACGCCGCCGATCGTGTTCCCGAGCACCGCCGGGACGACGAAGCCGCCGATCATGTCGCCCCAGGAGCCGAGGCCCGCGAACGCGCGGTAGAACGCCTCGACCGCCCCCGCGATCGCGTGCGCGAACTCGAAGGCGCCGATCGGAGCGGCGCAAAGCCAGATGATCGCGATCTGCGCGCCGCGCGTGGTCGTCGCTCCGAGCAGCCAGGCCATGAGCGCCATGAGCCAGCCCGCGAAGACCGCCCAATAGAAGACCGAGCCGAAGCCTCCGCTCGTGCCCGCCTCGGCGACGTGGTCCAGCGCGGCGCGGATCGACGTCGGGACCGCCGGCGTGCTCGCGAGGAGCCCGCCCATGATCGCCGCGCCGGCGATGTTCCCGGCGAGCAGCAGCGCCCAGAGCCGCAAGAGGTTCTTCAGCGTGCGGAGCGATCGCTCGTGCAACAGGGGCAGGACGGGCTCGAGCGTGTTCTCGGTGAAGGTGAGCATCCCGGACGCGAGCGCGGACCACAGGAGCGACACCGCGGGGCGCTGCGTGTCCTCGGCGCCTCCCGCCAGGATGTTGTCGTGGATCTCGACGGCCGACAGCCGCGTGCCCTTCTCCGGCTTCGCCACCGAGGGCGGCCGCGCGCTCGTCTCGTGCTCCACGCTCGACGCGCGTTGCGAGCTGCATGCCCGGCGCGAGCGCGAAGGCACGGTCGCTGCTTCCTCTCGAGCCATGGCTCGCGAGATCGTGCTCACCCTGCTCGCGCTGGTGGCCGTGCTGCTCGTTCGCTGGGTCATCGTCGCCGCCGTGCGCGCCGTGAGCGGCAAGCGGGAGAATGCGCGCTCGGTGTTCTGGACGAGGCAGATCGCCGCTCTCGCGGCGCTCGCGTCGGGCGTTGCTGCGCTCGCGCTGATCTGGCTGAAGCCGGGCGCGGGCAAGGCGCTCCCGCTCGGGCTCGTGAGCGCGGGGCTCGCGGTCGCGCTCCAGAAGGTGTGGACCGCGTTCGCCGGCTACCTGATCCTCCTCCGCGGCCGCGTGTACACCGTCGGCGATCGCATCGCGATCGGCGGCGTTCGCGGCGACGTGCTGTCGGTCGGGTTCCTCTACACGCGCATCATGGAGATGGGTGAGCCCGGAGCGCCGGACGAGCGTGACGTCTGGGTCGGC
>JBDHVD010000640.1:0-4230 GCA_039809525.1 Labilithrix sp.
CCGCCCACGCACGACGAGAGGACCGCGATCCCCGACAGGCTGGCGATCGCGGCGAGTCCGAAACGAGCCATGAGAGTCCCCTCTGCTTTTCTTTGAATGCGGCGCGACTCGAAATCAGAGTCAGAACGAGAGCTCGTCCTTCGCCTCACCGGCGACGGATGCAGGAATCGTCTTCGCGTTGCCGACGGCGTCCGTCGTCGTGAGCTCGGAGACGCCCGCGCCGGGCGGACCTGCCTTCGCGACCGAGCCGTTCGCGAGCGTCGCGTCGCCCTGCGTCGCGGCGATGCCGTAGCTCGGACCGCCCGCGCCGCTCCCGCTCACGCCAGAGCGTCCGCCCGCGCCGCCTGCCGACGCGCTTCCCGCGCTCCCCGACTTGGTGCCCGCCGCGCCGCCCGGAGTCGGGCTCGAGCCGAACGCACCCTTCCCTCCCGCGCCGCCTGCGGATGCGGCGATCTCGGTCGCGTCGAACGCGATGCCCTTGCTCGCGAACAGCAGTGCGCCGATGCTCGCGCCGCCGCCCTTGCCAGGCGTGCCCGCTAGACCGGGGCATCCGCCCGCGCCGCCGCCAGGTCCAGTCGCACCGTAGCCCCACTGTCGCGCCGCGCCAGCGTAGCCGCTCAGCGAGCCGCCCATCCCTCCCGATCCGCCCGCGCCGGACGCACCGTTCGTTCCGGCTGTGCCGTCGGCGGGCGTATACCCGTCTGCGTTCAGGCTGCCGCCTGCCGGCGCGCTCGCTCCGTCGGTCCCGGGCGTGCCGACGGCGGCAGTATTGGACACGCCCGCGGTCGGTTTCCAGTCCCGCACACAGATGGCTCCCGCCGGCCGGCAGTAGAGGACGAAGTACTGGCCGCTGAGCCCTCCCGGCGGAGACTGCGCCTCCGTATCGTAGGAGCCACCCTTCCCTCCGGCGCCGCCGGCGCCGCCCGCTTCGATTCCAGGAGCACCGGTGCATGAGCCGACGCCGCCCGCCGCGCCGTCGCGATAGATGAGGCCGACCGCGTATGCGCTCGGGTCATGGCTCTCCTGCGGGAGACTGTTGCCGCCCTTCGCCGATGCGCCGAGCGTCAGCTGCGGGCCGTCCGTTCCATCCGCGCCGTCCTTGCCCTTGCCCGCGACGATCTTGCTCTTCACGACGAGGAGCTTGTTCGCGTTCTTCGCGTGGAGGCCGATCGAGGTCGGCGCCGCGTCGGTGCCGTCGGGAGCGATCACCTCGAGCGCCTCGATGCGCGTGTCCTTGTCGATGGCCTCTGCCACGAGCGCGGGCGACGTCGGCGACTCGATCCGCGTGCGACCGCCGCTCGGCTTCCAGTCGGCGCGGGTGCAGTCGAGGCCGCCGACGATCGGGATGCCGTTCACGACCTTCACGGCCTCCTTGAACGTGCCGGCACAGACGTAGAGGCGCTTCTTCTCTGCGACGGCGCGCTCGAGCCCCGCAGCGATCGTCGGGAGCGGTTTCGTGCGTGTGCCGTCGCCGTCCTGCGCGCCCTGCGGTGATACGAAGACGCCGTAGCTCTCGGTGATCTCGTTCTCGTCGACGCCCGAGGTGCCCTGGATCGGCGGCGCGGACTCGCCCGGCGCAGCGACGCTCGGCGGAGGGCCGGCGGGCGGCGCTTCTTCCCCGTCGCTCGCTCCGAACACGCCGCACGAGACGAGAACGACGCCTGCCAGACCGACCGCGAATTTCCGCATGAGCTCCGCCTCCCGGAATCGATGGATTCATCGTTTTGGGTAGCACGACCGTGATGGGGCGCCGATGTCCAATCGAGTGGACACGACGTGCCGCACGCGCGCCGCAGTCGGCCGTGGATGAGGGTCGGCAACTTGCCGGCATCACACGAGAATCAGGCGCTGTTTCCGCTGGCTGCCGGGCGCGGATCCGACTAAGAATCGACGTCGATGTCGAACGTCAATCCGCCGGCCGGTCCGCCCCAGAGCGGTGGTCAGAAGGTGCCCATCTCCATCCAGGAGGAGATGCGGACGAGCTACCTCGACTATGCGATGAGCGTCATCGTCGGTCGCGCGATCCCCGACGCGCGCGACGGCCTCAAGCCCGTCCACCGGCGCATCCTCTACAGCGCGTACGAGCAGGGCCTGCTGCCGACCGCCGCGTACCGCAAGAGCGCGACGATCGTCGGCGACGTGCTCGGCAAGTACCACCCGCACGGCGACGCGAGCGTCTACGACGCGATGGTCCGCCTCGCGCAGGACTTCTCGATGCGCTACCCGCTCATCGACGGCCAGGGCAACTACGGCTCGGTCGACGGCGATCCGGCGGCGGCCTACCGCTACACCGAGGCGCGCCTCTCGAAGGTCGCGGTCGAGCTGCTCAACGACATCGAGAAGGAGTGCGTCGACTTCGCGCCGAACTTCGACGACTCGCGCGTCGAGCCGACGGTGCTGCCCACGCGCGTCCCGAACCTCCTCGTGAACGGATCGGGAGGAATCGCCGTCGGGATGGCGACCAACATCCCGCCGCACAACCTCGCCGAGGTGATCGACGCGACGGTGCATCTCATCCGCAACCCGAAGTGCACGATCGAGGACGTGATGCGCTTCGTGCCCGGTCCGGACTTCCCGACCGGCGCGCTCATCTACGGGCGCGGCGGCATCGAGGCGGCGCAGAGGACCGGACGCGGCAACATCATCATGCGCTCGCGCATGGAGGTGGAGAAGGCGCCGGGCAAGGGCGAAAAAGAGCAGATCGTCGTCACCGAGATCCCGTACCAGGCGAACAAGGCGAAGATCCACGCGCGCATCGGCGAGCTGATGCGCGAGAAGAAGATCGAGGGCATCTCGGAGGTGCGCGACGAGTCCGATCGCGACGGCATCCGCCTCGTGATCGAGCTGAAGAAGGACGTCGTCCCGCAGGTGGTGATCAACCAGCTCTATCGGCTGACCGATCTCCAGACCTCGTTCGGCGTCATCAACCTCGCGATCGTGCGCGGCCGCCCGGCGGTGCTCGATCTCAAGGAGACGCTCGCCGTCTTCGTCGAGCACCGGCGCGACGTCGTCACGCGGCGCACCCGCTACGAGCTCCGTCAGGCGGAGGCGCAGCGCGAGATCGTCGAGGGCCTCGGCATGGCGACGACCGAGGTGGATCTCGTCGTGAAGACGATCCGCCAGTCGCGCGACACCGAGACCGCGCGCGACGCCCTCATGAAGCTCCCGCTGAAGGGCCTCGAGAACTTCGTGCGCCGCGCCGGCCGCCCGGAGCGCGAGATCGAGGAGGCGAAGGCCAAGGGCGACTACTACCTGAGCGAGCGCCAGGCGAAGGCGATCCTCGAGATGCGCCTGTCGAAGCTCACCGGCCTCGAGCAGGAGAAGCTCGCGACCGAGTACGGCGAGCTGTGCAACGAGATCGCGCGCCTTCGCAACATCCTCGCGAACGAGAGCGTCCTCATGGACGTCATCGTGATGGAGCTCGAGGAGATCAAGACGAAGTTCGGCGACAAGCGGCGCACGGAGATCGTCGAGAACGAGGCGGAGATCGCGGACGAGGACCTCATCCAAGAAGAGGACATGATCGTCACGATCTCCCATGCCGGTTACATCAAGCGGACCTCGCCGTCCGCTTGGCGCGCGCAGAAGCGCGGCGGCAAGGGCAAGCTCGGGATGGAGGCGCGCGAGGAGGACTGGGTCACCCAGCTCTTCGTCGCGTCGACGCACGCGTACATCTTCATCTTCACCGACCGCGGCAAGGTCTACGTGAAGAAGGTGTTCGAGATCCCGATCGCGGCGCGCAACGCGAAGGGCCGCGCGATCGTGAACTTCGTCGGCATGGAGCAGGGCGAGAAGGTCGCCGCGATCGTCGAGGTGCCGAAGATCGAGGCCGGCAAGTTCATCGTCACGCTGACCAAGCGCGGTCAGATCAAGAAGACCGAGGTGAGCGAGTACGAGAACTTCCGCCAGAAGGGCATCATCGGCGTGAAGATCGAGGACGGCGATCACCTCCTCGCCGCCGTCCTCACCGACGGCACGCGCGAGCTGCTCATCGCGACGAAGCAGGGTCAGTCGATCCGCTTCGCCGAGGAGCAGGTGCGTTCGATGGGCCGAGGCACCGTGGGCGTGAAGGCGATGGACGTCGGCGAGGACGACGAGGTCGTGGGTCTCGCGGTCACCGATCCGGAGCGCCAGCACGTGCTCGCGGTCTGCCAGAAGGGCTACGGCAAGCGCACGCTCCTCGAGGAGTTCCGCCAGCAGAACCGCGGCGGCAAGGGCATCATCCTCATC
>JBDHVD010000641.1:0-4224 GCA_039809525.1 Labilithrix sp.
GCATGGCGCTCGCCAAGGACCGGGAGCGCCGGTTCGCCTCGGCGCGCGCCTTCCGGGGCGCCCTCCGCGCGGCATCCGCGCGCATTCGCTAGAGGTCGGCGCGTTCGTCGAGGAGCGCGGCGATGGCCTCGACGTCCAGCGTGCCGCTCCCGTCCGCGTCCGCGACGACGTCCTCGTAGAGCCGCCGCTTCTTCGCGTGCAGCGCGAGCACCTTCTCTTCGATGGTGCGCTCGGTGACGATCCGCGCGACGGTGACCGGACGGCTCTGGCCGATGCGATGCGCGCGCCCCGCGGCCTGATCCTCCACGGCCGGGTTCCACCAGGGATCGAGGAGGATGACGAACTCCGCACCCGTGAGGTTCATCCCGACGCCGCCGGCCTTGAGGCTGACCAGGAAGACGTCGCCGCGCCCGGCCTGGAAGGAGGAGACCGCATCCGCGCGGATCGCCTCGGACATCGTCCCGTCGAGGCGCAGGCATTCGACCCCGCGTGCCTCGAGCGCGTCGCGCGCGAGATCGAGGACCTCGAGAAACTGGCTGAAGACGAGCGCTCGGCGCCCCTCGGCGCGGAGCTCGGAGACGAGCTCGGCGAGCGCGTCGAGCTTTCCGCCGGGCGGCGCGGAGTCGCCGCCGACGAGCCGCGGATCGATCGCCGCCCGTCGCAGGCGCGTGATCTCCGCGAGCAGATCGATCCGCGCGCGCCCGGCCTTCGCACCACCTGCCTTCCGCGCCGCCTCGATCTTCTCGACCGCGCGGCGACGTACGGCTTCGTAGAACGCGGCGTGCTCGGCGCTCGGCGGGACGACCTGGAGCACGTCGGTCCTCGGCGGGAGCTCGGAGAGGACCTGGCCCTTCGTCCGCCGCAGGACGAACGGACGCACGAGCTGCCGGAGCAGCGCCGCAGCCTCGCGACTGCCGCCGGCGATGGGGGAGCCTAGCGCGCGATCGAACGTTCCTCGTGAGCCGAGCATTCCCGGCACGAGGAGATCGAAGAGCGCGTGCAGCTCGCCTGCGTGGTTCTCGACGGGCGTGCCGGTGAGCGCGAACGAACAGTCCGCCCTCAGCGCGCGTGCTGCCGACCACCTCCGCGTGCTCGCGTTCTTGAGCGCATGCGCCTCGTCGTAGATCACCGTGCCCCATGCGCGGCTCGCGAGCAGCGACTCCTCCGAGGCGAGGAGTCCGTAGGAGGCGAGGACGACGTCACCGGCCTTCGCGCCCGCGACGATGTCGGTGCGATTGCCGTCACGCAGACGGTGTACCGAGAGCGACGGCGCGAAGCGCGCGGCTTCGTTCTCCCAGTTGCGACACACGCTCGTCGGCGCCACGACGAGCGCCGGGCCTGCGTCCCGCCGATGAAGCAGCACGGCGAGCGCCTGCACCGTCTTTCCGAGCCCCATGTCGTCGGCGAGGCAGGCGCCGAGGCCGGCTTCGGCCCTCCGCGCGAGGAAGAGGAAGCCGTCGCGCTGGTAGTCGCGGAGCTCGGCATGCAGAGCGCGTGGCGTCGGGATGTCGAGATCACGCGCCCGCTCGAGCGCCGCGCGCTTCTTCGCGACCCTGTCGCCGAACGACACGTCGAGGCCATCCAGGATGCCGTCCATGACGGGCAAGAGGGCGGCCGGGACGCGGCCGTCCTTGCCGAGCGACTTGACGCGACCGATCGCCTCGACCTTGCGCCGCAGGTCGTCGGTCAATGCCAGGAACTCGCCCTCGCCGATCGCCAGGAAGCGACCGCGGGCGCGCGATGCGCACTCGATCAGCTCGCGCATGCCGAGCACGCGCGCCTCGTCGACGCGCAAGTCGCCCTCGACGGTCAACCAGCTCGCGTCACCCTTCACGCGGACGCGCAGGTGCGACGCATCCCGCTCGGCCGGCACGCGCAGAGGCTGGCCCTCGAGCCATTCGAGCACGACGTCGGCCTCCGCGTGGCGCAACTCGAGGAGGAGCTCGAGGCACGTATCGAGCTCGCGCGCCACCGCGTCGTCGCCCTCGCGCGGCAGGCTCGCGAGCGTCGGACAACGCTCGAGGAGCATCTCGACGCGCACGCGCTCGTCTTCGAGGTCACGCGTGACGCGCTCGAGGCCGCCGTCGCGGTGGATCACCGTCTCCGACGGCGGAACGCCCGGCCTCAGCGCAGGCCCCGAGCTCCCGCCGGGCATCACGCGCAGGCGCACGCGCATGCCGGCCACGGCGCGGAAGAGCTGCACGTGCAATCGCGGATCCCCGCTCGTGCTCTCGCCCGCGAGCGACGCAGCAGCATCGACGCCGATCGACGCACCGAGCGCACCGAGCACCTCGGACATCCGCGCGAGCCCCGCGGTCGGGACCTCGAGGCCGGCTTGCGGGAGCGCCGCGAGGATCCGTGCGGCCGCGGGCGTGCGGCGGTAGACGACCACCCGCTCGCCCTCGCGCTCGTACGCGGCGCCCGATTCGTCGAAACGCGACGGGACGAGGCGGATGCGCGCGCCGTTCGACGTCGGCTCGACCCTGAGCCGCGGCTCGCCGGCTTCCACCGTGACGTGGCGCTCGAGGACGTCACGGATGCGAGGATGCCCGACCATCGGGAGGAGCACCGACGCGGGCAGGAGATGGCTGCCCGCGTTGCGCGCCGCGATCAGGCCCTCGGCGATCCGGCGATCCTGCTCGCCGACGGGAACGTCGAGCCCCTCGAGCACGCGACGGAACGACACCTTCGCGCCCTTCACGTCGACCTTCGACGCGAGGTACGCATCGACGTCGACCCAGCGGTCGTCGGCCGGCAGCGTGAGCGTCCACCAGAGCTCCGCATCCCTCTTCTTGCCCCTGCTCTTGCCGGTGTCCGGCGCATCCGGCTCCGCCAGCGCGCTGCGGAGCGACTCGAGCGCGAGCTCCCAGCCGGCCTTCGCGCCGAAGAGAGGGAGGAGCGATCCCTCCTGGCGTCCGTTCGCGACCCGCTCGAGCTCCGCGGCGATCCACGCGTAGCCCTGGGCATGCGCACGTGCCTGAAGCGCGACGAGCTGGCGCGAGGCGCGCGACTCGCCCGTGATCCACGCCTGGGCGAGCGCGACGACGAGCGCATCGAGCCACGTCGTCGGCGAGAGGCTCTCGAACGAGCTCTTCACCCCCACCTGCCGATACGTCGCGAGGCACTCGAGCGCGTAGGCCGCGAACGGGTAGCGCGCGAGATGGCGCTTGCTCTTGTGGATCCGGCGCGCGACGTCGGCCACGTCCGCGGCTCGATCGGAGGTGACCGCGAGGAGCACGTCGAACACCGCGAGCCCGCCCGGCAGATCCACGCGCTGCCCGCGGCTGCCGACGCCGGCGGCCGCGAACAGCTCGCGCGCCTCGCCCTGCCGGCCTTCGGTCAGGGCGAGGAGCGCCTTCGCGCCGCGCGTCCACTGCGCGGTGCCGCACTTCTCGAGCGCCGCTCGCGCGCGCTCTCCGTCGCCCGCGAGCGCCGAGAGGATCGCGATCTGCGCGCGGACGTCCTCGTCGCCCACCGAGAGCGCCGATTCGCGCACGCCCGCGCCGATTCGACGCGCACCGGTGAACGCGAGCTCCACGACCTCGCGGAAGTAGTCGCTCCGGAGCGTGGGCTCGAGCCGCGCGAGCCACGTGAACGACGCGTGCAGGCCGAGCACCTGCACCAGACCGCGCGCGCGATCTCCGTAGTGCGCCCGGTACGAGCGCAACGTCCCCTCGGCGGCCGCGAGCGTCTTCGCGTCCCCCGAGGCGAGCGCGACGAGCAGCGCGCCGTGAGCCGCGAGCCCGCTCGAGTGGTAGTAGCCGCGCCCCCGCGCGAGGCCCTCGGCGATCGGACCGAGCCGTCGCCGGCGATGCGCATCGTCGAGGACCTGCACGAGGAGCTCGTCGGCGATCGCGTAGGCCGGGCGCGCATCGGCCCTTGCCGCGCCGACCGACGCCAGGCGGTCGACGATCGCCTTGAACCCTTCGCCGTGAAGCTTCTTCCCGCGGTCGTCGACGAGGCCGGCCTGCGCCGCGCAGTCCTGCCAGTGCGTACGGCTGGTGGGCTGATCACCGTCGAGGGCGAGGACGACCAGCGCGTCACGGTGGAGATCGTCGAGTTCGAGGAACGACGCGAGCAACGCCGACATCGGAGCGAAGCGCAATTACCGGCGCCGTGCGGCGATGTCGAGCCCCAGCGCCCTGGCACTGTTCGCGTTCCCGAACGGTGATACCGGGGCGCGGGCCTAACAGAAGCGTGTCCGAGGCACCAAGCTACCTCCCG
>JBDHVD010000642.1:0-4201 GCA_039809525.1 Labilithrix sp.
ACGAAGGTCACCGCGCCCTCACTCAGACGAATTCGAAGCAGAGCGAATCGCGATCCCGTAGCCGAGAGAGCAATCCAGTGCAGGGAAACGTTCTCGTGAGCAGCCCGGACTCTAGCCGACTTCCCCGCCCCCGCAACCCGATTCGGCGGGACCTGCGACGTGGAACGCCAGCGTGGGCGGATCCCCCCGGCCGCGGCCGGGCTCCGCGGGCGGCCTCGAGCGCGACCGGTCAGGCGGGCTTCTTGCGGATGAGGCCTTCCTGGGTGCTCGACGCGACGAGGCGGCCGTCCCGCGAGAAGACGCGTCCGCGCACGAGCCCTCGGCCGCGCGAGGCGCGCGGGCTCTCCATCGAGTGGAGGAGCCAGTCGTCGGCGCGGAAGTCGGCGTGGAACCACATCGCGTGGTCGAGGCTGGCGACCTGCATCCCGGGCGTCAGCCACGAGACGCCGTGCGGGAGGAGCGACGTGCCCACGAAGTAGAAGTCGGAGACGTACGCGAGGAGCGTCGCGTGCAGGGCCGGATCGTCGCCCAGCGTGCCGCGCCCGCGGATCCACACGTCGCGGTGCGGGGGCCGGACGGCGGGAGCGAGCGGACTCTCCATCTTCTCGACCGGGCGGAAGTCGAACGGGCCGGGCGATCGCTTCGCGAAGACGTCCGCCTCAGGGCCGAGCGCGTCCGCGGTGGGCACCTCGGGCATCGGATCCTGGTGCTCGAACCCCGGCTCGAGCGTCTGGAAGGAGGCCGAGAGGTGGAAGATGGCGCGGCCGCGCTGCTTCGCGACCACGCGGCGCGTGGTGAACGAGCCGCCGTCGCGGATGCGGTCGACGTCGTAGATGACCGGGATGGTGACGTCGCCGCTGAGCAGGAAGTAGCTGTGGAGCGAGTGCACGCGCCGATCGGTCGACACGGTCTGCTGCGCGGCGGAGAGCGCCTGCGCGAGGACGTGCCCGCCGTAGAGCCGACCCCAGCCCGGATCCTCGCTCCGCCCGCGGAAGAGGTCCTCGTCCAGGCGCTCGAGGGAGAGGAGATCGACGAGCTCTTCGAGCGAGGAGGTCATGGAGCCCGGACCGTAGTACAGGCGCGCGCCCCTGGGCACGAGCGATGCCGAACGAAGCCGCCGTGAAGACGGTCGAAACGATCGCACGCGCGCATGCGGAGCTCTTCGTGCGGGGCCCCGTGCTCGTCCACTTCCGCTTCGAAGCGTCGTTCGACTCCGTCTCGCGCCTCGTGCACGCGATGGCACCGGAGCTCGCCTGCGCGATGCGCGCGATCGACCGCCCGGGCGCCCTCGCGAAGAAGCCCGCTCCGGTGTAAAAGAACGGTTGGGCTCGGTCGTTCGATCGCGCCCCCTCCGGAGGCGCGGGTCATGACGTTCACGCGGCGGCTCTTCATCGCCGTCCTTCTCCTTCTCGTCGCGTCGTGCAGCGGTGGCGGCTGCTCGAGCGGCTGCGCGGCCTGCGGCACCACCCCGCTGCCGGGCGGCTTCCCCAAGCCGGAGACCATCCCGAACGCGGCCTCCGTGCGGGTCACGCGGTCGGGCCTCGACTTCGTGCAGACGAACCTCTCGAGCCTCGCGCTGAAGGCGCTCGGGACGAACGCGAAGAACGGCGTCGCCTCCTTCCAGATCCCGAAGAGCTCGCAGTCCGGCGCCACCATCTGCCCGAACGCGAACCCCAAGCCTCCGGAGTGCACCGCCGAGCTCGACGTCGGCACCATGAAGATGCGCGTGAACGCGATCACGCCGAACCGCGTGAAGCTCGACGGCGTCCTGCCGGTGCGCATCAGCAACCTGCCCGTCTCGGCCTTCGGCCTGAACCTCTGGGTGGTGATGGGCGACGCGACGAAGGCGCCCGGCCAGAACCTCTGCGACAAGGGGATCCGCGGCGCGGCCACCTTCCCGTTCAAGCAGGTGCCGGTCAACATCGAGCTCCCGCTCGTCACCGAGACGCGCGTCCCGCGCAACGGCTACACGAAGCTCGACATCGAGAACGCGGTGATCGACATCGGCGTCACGAAGGACGACGTCGAGTTCTGCGCGTCGTGCGGCATCGCCCAGGGCCTGTGCGACGGCATCACCGGGTTCGTGAAGGACTTCGCCTTCAACTCGCTGGTCGACGGCATCAAGAACCAGATCAAGGGCACGCTCGGCGGCGCGTTCTGCACCGCGCCGACGCCGTCGGTCACCCCGCCCTGCCCCAACGGGTCGGAGCCGGACGACGCGGACCTCACGAAGGCGAAGCGCTGCGAGTTCATCGGCACCGACGAGTGCGTGCCCGCGCTCCTCGGCGCCGACGGGCGCATGGACCTCTCGCAGGCCCTCGCGAAGTTCTCGCCGGGCACCACCGGCGGGCTCGATTTCGTCCTCGCGTCGGCCGGCGACATGAGCCCCGCGCCCGGCGAGGCGACGGTGCCCGCCTGGACGCCGCGCAAGCCGCCCGTCCCGGCGGAGGACAACAACAAGAACGGCATCTCCCTCACCATGCTCGGCGGCGCGATCCCGCAGCCGCTCTCGGGCTGCGTCGAGACGGTGCGTCGCGATCCGCCGAAGGACATCCCGATCCCGAAGGAGATGAAGGACGACAGCGGCGGCACCCATCTCGGGATCGCGCTCGCCGGCCGCTATCTCGATCATGCGCTGCTCGGCGCCTACAACTCCGGCGCGCTCTGCATGGGCATCTCCACCGAGAGCATCGCGCAGCTCTCGAGCGGCACGCTCAGCCTCCTCGCGCCGTCGATCAAGTCGATGACGCTCGAGGGCCAGAACGCCGCCGCCGGCATCTCCACCCGCCCGGGCACGCCGCCGAAGATCACCATCGGCGCGCAGCCGCTCCTCACGATCGGGCTCGAGAAGCTCTCGCTCGACTTCCACATCTGGTCCTACGACCGGTTCGTCCGCATCTTCACGTACACCGCGGACGTGACCGTCCCGGTCGATCTCCAGACCGGCAAGAGCGACCAGAACCCGAACGGCGGCATCCTCCCCGTGCTCGGGAACATCAAGGTCACGAACGCGAAGGTCACGAACAACAGCATCCTCTTCGAGGACGACGCGCGGCTCGCCGACGGCGTCACCGGCCTCCTCGGCGGCATCGTCGGGCAGCTCCTCGGCGGAGGCATCCCCGCGGTCGACCTCTCGAGCGCGCTCGCGAGCACGGGCCTCGCGGTCGAGATCCCCCCGAACGGCATCCGCAAGCTCACGAGCGGCACCGACGACTTCATCGGGGTGTTCGCGAACCTGAAGCCCGCGTCCACGACCGCGCACGAGGAGGTCGAGACGCGCGCGAGCCTGATCGAGAAGATCGTCGACAAGGACGCGATGGCCATCGACACCGCCGTCCGCGCGCGCTTCCCCAAGCTGCGCGTCCGGGTCGACTCGATCGCCTCGAAGCCCACCGAGCACACCTGGTGGATCGACGAGGGCACGCGCGCGAAGTGGACGACCGACAAGGACCTCGTCGTCGATCAGGACGCGATGCTGCTCCAGGGCAAGCACGTGCTCCACGTCGCCTCGCGCATCGTCGACGACGTCGTGTCCGAGGACGGCACGCCCGTCGAGATCCCCTTCACCATCGACACGCTCGCGCCGCGCATCGAGACGTCGCGCGACGGCGATCGCCTGCGCGTCGAGGTCTCGGACTTCGTGAGCCCGGAGAGCGCGCTCCGCATCCGCTGGCGGGGCGCCGACGCCGCGTGGACCGAGTGGAGCTCGGCCCGCGAGGTGCCCGCCTCGGCCGAGGAGATCGAGGCGATCGACGAGGAGGGCAACGTCGGCCGGGTGAGCCTCGCGCTGCGCGGCGTCGCCGATCCCACGCTCGCGGCCTCCGGCAGCGGCTGCGGCTGCCGGACGACGCCGGACGCGGGCGGTCGCGCTCCGCTCGCGCTCGCGTCCGCGCTCGCGCTCGCGCTGCTCGTCGCGTCGAGGCGCGGGCGGCGGAACGCGGCATAGCGTTCGCTCATCGAACGCCTCGTGCTCTCCATCCTCGATCTCGCCCCCGTCGTCGAGGGCAGCGACGTCGCCGAATCGCTGCAACACTCGCGCGATCTCGCGCAGCACGCCGAACGGTGGGGCTACCGCCGGTTCTGGCTCGCCGAGCACCACAACATGCCCGGCATCGCGAGCGCGGCGACCGCCGTGGTGATCGGCCATGTCGCGGCGGGCACGAAGACCATCCGCGTCGGCGCGGGCGGCATCATGCTGCCG
>JBDHVD010000643.1:0-4183 GCA_039809525.1 Labilithrix sp.
CTGCTCGCTCAGCGCGGGACGCAGTCGCTCGCGTACGCCATGCGCGTCGGCTCGGTCCCGAACTGGTCGGCCTGCCATTCGTCGCCGAGCCCGGTGAGGCACTCCGAGCCGCCGACCGAGACGAGCGCCGGGTTCGGTGCGGCGCCGCCCTTCGTCTTGATGCGCACGGTGACGCGCGTCAGCGACCGCGAACGCAGCCCGCGCCTCAGGTACGTCGTCTTCTCCGAGACGGGGATGTCGGCGGCGCGCCGCGCGGAGGTCTCCGGCGCGAGCTCGACGTTCGCGGCGACGAGCGGCTCGTTCGTCCCGATGGGCGTGGGCAGTCGGACGAGCACGGAGTAGGACGACTTGTCGTTCGAGCTCTTGGCCAGCGGCAGCGGCGGCGTGAACTGCAGATCGAGGATCCACGCCTGCTCTCCGGGCGCGACGGCCGCCGCCGGATCGGGGCTGAACGCGAGCGTCGACTCCCAGATCAGCTCGCTCTCGTTCCCCGACGCGCATCCGGCGGAGAGCGCCGCGAGCAACGCCGCGAGCAGGGACGACCGACGCATGCGCCCTGGCGTAGCACGACTCACGGCCGTCCCGTCAACCGGCGCTCTTGGCGCAGCGGAAGCCGACCTCGGCGACGCGGTAGTGCGGGTCGTAGCCGATGCGCGCGAACGTGCGGAGCGCGCGCGCGTCGTACATGAACGAGCCGCCGCGCATCACGTAGCGCGCGCGCTTGTCGCCGAGACGGGCGGTGCTCTTCGGGTTGAACGGCGGGCCGTTCTCGTAGAACGCCGCGTCGTCGACGTCGTCGCACCACTCCCAGACGTTGCCCGCCATGTCGAGCGCGCCGTACGGCGACGCGCCCTCGGGGAACGATCCGACGGGGCTCGTCCCGTCGTGCGGCCGCGCGAAGCTCGCGTGCGCGACGCTGGGCTCGGTGCGGCCCCACGGGTACTTGCGTCCGTCGGTGCCGCGCGCCGCCTTCTCCCACTCGGCCTCGGTCGGGAGGCGCCGGCCCGCCCAGGCGGCGTAGGCGCGCGCGTCGAACCAGGACACGAACGTGACCGGGTGCTTGTCCTGCCCGCGCGGGAAGCGGCCCTTGCGCCAGGTCTGGAGGAAGCGCCCCTCGGCGTCGTCCTCCGGCGTGTAGCCCGTCGCGTCGAGGAACACCTTGAACTGCTCGTTCGTGACCGGGGTGCGATCGATGTAGAATGCATCCAGATGCACCTCGCGCCGGCCCTGGCCCATCTGGAAGGGCCCCGGCGCGACGAGGATCATCTGGTGGCCGTTCGTCTCGTGGAGGGTCGCCGGGAGGGAGGCCCACGACGCGCGCATCGAGACGCTGATGCGCTCGTCCTCGTCGATCGCGGCGAGCAGGCGCTCGCGGAAGCCGCCGCACGTGCCCGGACGCTCGGCGGGATCCTTCGCCAGCGCATCGAGGATGAGGTCCTCCAGCGCGGGCGGGATCTCGGGGCGGATCAGCGACGGCGGACGCGGCTTCTCGCCGACGTGCGCCATCATCACGCTGAAGTGCGAGCCGTCGAACGGCGGCACGCCGGTCACGAGCTCGTAGAGCGTCACGCCGAGCGAGTAGATGTCCGAGCGGTGATCGGCGAGGCTCGGCGTCTTCACCTGCTCGGGGGACATGTACCGGCAGGTCCCGAGGAGCGCGCCGCTCACGGTGTACGTCGTGCCCTCGAGGACCTTGGCGATGCCGAAGTCGGCGATCTTCGGGCGGAGCACGCCGCCGTCCGCGCGGAGGAGGATGTTGTCCGGCTTGAGATCGCGGTGGATGACGCCGTGCCGGTGCGCGTCGTCCATCGCCTCGAGCACGTCGGCCATGATCGAGCGGACCTCGCCGAGCGGGATGCGCCCGCGCCACTTGGCCAGGTGGCCGGCGAGGTTCTGGCCCTCGACGATCTCCATCACGATCGCGAGGATGTGCTGGTGCTCGACGAAGTCGTGCACCGCCACCGCGCCCGGATGGCTCCACACGCGGAGCACGCGCGCCTCGCGCGCGAACCGGCGGCGCACCTCGGGATCGCCGACCAGGTTCGTGTGCAGGCACTTGAGGGCGACGGCGCGCTTCGCGGCGGTGTCCTCCGCCCGGTAGACGACGCCCATGCCGCCCTCGCCGAGGACGCCCTCGATGCGGTAGGGGCCGAGCATCGTCCCCTCGGGCAGGCGCATCGGCGGCAGCGGCGCCGGCACCGGCCGCGGGGCCTCGGTCGCGGCGAGCAGCGTGTCCGAACGATCGAGCACCGCGCCGCAGCGATGACAGAAGCGCGCGTCGGCCTGGACGTCCGCTTCGCAGGAAGGGCAGCGCCGCGCCGGAGCCATCGCCCCGATGCTAGCGCATGCTCAGGCGAGCAGCGCGGTGTGCGGGTTCGCGCCGAACGGGTTCGTGTCCAGCCGCGCGGCGGCGCCCATGAGCTGCCAGAAGCCGTCGATCGACGGCGTGCTCGCGCTCAGCCCCACCTGCGCGTTGGTGCGGCCGGTCGTGGCGTTCTTGAAGCGCTTGCCGATGACGAGGGCGGCGAGGTTCGCCTGGTGATCGGAGCCGGGGAGGCTGCGATGGAAGTCGCCGAGGAGCGCGACCATGACGTTGCGTTCGCTCTGCGTGCCGAGGACCGCGCGGGTGAGGAACGTCCGCAGCGGACCCGCGATCCGCTGGGTGAACGCGTTGCGCACGGTGTTGCCGCTCGTGTCGCCGTGCGTGTCCCAGCCGCCGTCCTCGGCGATGACGAAGTTGGCGCCCGAGCGGACCATCAGCTCGGCCGCGGCCATCTTCGACGCGAAGCTCCGGACGCCCGTGCCGCCGAGCGCGTAGGCGGTGTTGAACTCCTGCACGTCGAACGGCTGGACCGGCTTCGAGAGCGTCGCGACCGCCGCGTCGAATCCCTGGTCCACCGAGGAGAGCGACTTGGGCGACCTCGCGAGCTCGCCGGTGGACATGGCGTTCGCCGCCTGGATCACCGCGAGCGCGCCGTCCCGATCGATGGCGTTCGCCGCCGGCTTCGATCCGGCGACGGCGTCGATGGTGGCCTGCATGTCGGTGATCGCCTGGAGGGAGACCGCTCCGACGGGGAAGGGGCGCACGCCGTTCGGGAGCGAGCTCCCTCCGACGACCGCCGCCTTGATCGCGCCGGTGCCGCCGATCGCGTTCGCGAGGGCGAGCGGACCGCTCAGGTTGTTGGCCACGAACGTGCGCGTCTGCGCCTGGCCGTGATCGGCGATGCCGTGACGGATGCCGACCGAGGCGACGCGCGGCCGGAGGCCCTGCGGGATCGCGTTCGCGAGCGTGTTGTCGATCACCACGCCGCCGCCGATCGCCGTCGCGTTCGACGCGGTCACGCCGAAGGCGGTGTTGGTGAAGGCGTCGGCGCCGGTGAAGATCGCGTTGATGCCGCCGTTGAGCCAGATCATCACGAGCGACGTCGGCTCGGGCGCAGCGGCGCGCGCTTCGCCGAGGAGGCCCGGCCCCGCCAGTCTCGTGCCGGCGAGCGCGCCCGCACCGATCCCCAGTGCCTTCAGGAAACCACGGCGTGACAGACGTGACATGGCGGTGCTCCCTTTCGACGCGTTCAGTACGAGATGAATCCGGCCGAGGTCATGACGGACGCGCAGGCCTGCGCCCATCGCCGTCGCGGCGAGGGCTCGCTCGCGGACGCGGTGACCGCGAGATCGACGCAGGCCTTCGTCTCGTCCGGCGTGGGCGTGCGCTGCCAGGCCTTGCGCTGGAGCGCCGCGCACTCGGTCGCGGCCGTCGCGGCGGTCGGAGCCTGCGTGTACGTCGGAGCGCTCATCGCGTCGTAGCAGGCCGTGAAGACCAGGCTCGCGGTGGTGTAGAGGCTCACCGCGCCGGCGACCGGCTCGGCGTACCAGCGCGCGGGCACGTCACCGAACGCCGCCGCGCTCTGCGAGAGGGTCGCCGGGCTCGTGCCGAGCACGCGCTCGATCTCGCTCTTCAGCGCGCTGAACGGCTTGATCCGCCGCCGGTCCTTGCCGATGCCGCCGGCGGTGCGGCTCGCCGCGAAGTCCTCGCCCGCGAAGCCGACGTGCTTCGCCCCGAGCGCGCAGCCTCCCGGTTCGTTGGGATCCTGCGCGGCGTCCTGCTCGGTCCCGTCGTCGCCGGGATTGCGGTTGCCGCGCCGGAACCCTTCGCCCTCGCTCTCCTCGCACGCGAGGAGCGCGA
>JBDHVD010000644.1:0-4180 GCA_039809525.1 Labilithrix sp.
CGCGAACGCGGCGAACGCGCCGGCGGCCGACGCGCCGTAGGCGAAGGGGACGATCGGCGCGAAGCGCGGAGGCAGCGCCACGAGCGGGCGCGGCGCGACGCTCCTCGCGACCGAGGCGGCGTCGACGAGCGCGCGCTTCTTCCGGAGCACGAACGCGAGCAGGCCCGCGATCGCCGCAAGCGCAGCCGCCGCGAGGATCGCCGGGGCGCGCCCGCCGATCACCGGCGGCGGCGGGGGCGGCGCCGGCGCGCGGAGCTCCGGCGCGTTCACCGCGGGGAGCGCCTTCGGATCGATGCGCGCGGCCCACGTCACCGCCTCGCCGCGCGGCACGTGCGGGCGCACGAGCTCGAGCTCGTCCTTGTCGGCGAGGCGATGGAACGTCGCGAGCGTCGTCTGCGCGGTCTCCGCCGCGGGCAGACGAGGCTCGGTCGGAGCGGGCGGCAGCTCGAAGACGACGCGCGCGCCGTCCCTCCCCTCGGCCGCGGGCGGCGCGGTCCACGCGAGGCGCCACATCGCGCCGTCACGCGCGAGCACCTTCGTCGCGACGAGATCGAGCTTGTACTTGATCGTCGCGACGTAGGCGCCGCGGCCGAGGCCCTTTGGATCGTCGATGACGATGCGCGCGGTGCCCGGCGTCTTCGGGTTCGGCTCGACGCGCGCGGCGATCTCGCCGCCCTTCTCGGACGCGAGAGTGGTCTCCGGCGTCAGCTCCCCGCGCGGATCGATCGACGCGACGTCGAGCGTCTTGAACTTGCCGGCGACGATCCGGTAGCGGAGCTTGTGCTCGAACGTGGCGACGCCGTCCGGCGCGACCGCGATCCGGAGATCGTCCGAGGTCTGATGGACCTCCTGCCAGCCGCCGGCACGCGCGGCGGTCGCGGCGAGGGAGACGAGGGCGAAGGAGGCGGCGAACGTCGCGAAGCGGCGCACCAAACTACAGTTACCTACATCGCCGCCCGGTGCCAAATCCGCGGATGCAGATAGTCTGGCAGGACATGCGATCGGCCCTGATCCTCGCCCTGGCCCTGCTCGCCGCGGCCTGCGAGTCGTCCCCGAAGACGACGCCCCTGCCGACGGCCCCGAGCGAGGAGGCACCGGCCGGCGACGGCGGCGGCGGTCCGAGCGCGCCCTTCGTGGTCGGGAACTGGAACCTCGAGTGGTTCGGCTCGACGACCGAGGGCCCGACCGACGAGGCGCTCCAGCAGAAGAACGTCACCACGGTGATGCGCGCGATCGACGCGCAGCTCTGGTCGGTGCAGGAGATCTCGTCGGAGGCGCAGCTCCGCGCGGTCGCCACCGATCTCGGCAACTTCGAGGTGGTCCTCGGCGACGGCGGCAGCCAGAAGCTCGCCGCGCTCGTCCGTCGCGATCGCTTCGACGTCCTCGGCTCGCGCGTCGTGCTGAAGGACAAGGAGGCGGACTTCAACTTCCGGCCGCCGCTCGAGCTCGACCTCGCGCTCCGCCCCGGGGGACGCCCGCTCACGTTCATCGTCGTGCACCTCGCGGCCGGCACCGACGTGGCCAGCTACGAGAAGCGCAAGCTCGAGGCGCAGCTCCTCAAAGGGCATCTCGACGCCAAGCCCGCGGGCACGCGCGTGCTCGTCGCGGGCGACTTCAACGACGGTCTCGAGCAGTCGAGCTACCAGCGCTCGGAGACGCCGTTCAGCATCCTCCTCTCGGATCCCGCCTACGCCTTCACCACCAAGGGGCTGAAGTCACCGCGCTACCCGCGGGTGATCGACCACCAGCTCGTCACCGACGATCTGCTCGCCGGCTACGTCGAGGGCAGCGCGAAGGTGGTCGACGGCGACACGATCATCGCGAGCGGCTACACCACGACGACGAGCGACCACGACGCGACGCGTGCAGAGTACATGCTTCCGTAGCGGTCAGTGCGCGCTCATCGCGAGCCGCACCACGTCCTCGATCGTGCCGCGCGGGATCCGGAGCGTCGACATCGCCGCGCCGGCCTGACCGTTCTTCTCCGCGGCGAACGTCATCGTCACGGGCGTCGACGCCTTGTTCGGCAGCGTCGCCACGAGGTTGAACGGCGAGTCGGTGCGATCGACCGCGGTGAAGACGAGTAGCCCGCGGAGCGCGAGGGTCAGCGCGCCGGTCACCTTCGCGTCGCGGAGCGCCTCGTAGCCGGGCGCCTTGCCGAGCGTCGAGGAGTCGGGGGCGCTCGAGAGCGCGGCCGCGACCTTCTGCGCGACGAGCTTGCCGTCGAGGCCGAACGCGATCCACGTCGAGCCGGCGTCAGGCACCGCGAGGACGTGCGCGACGAGCGGCTTGCGCGCCACCTTCTTCGGCTTGGCCGCCTGCTTACCCTTCGCGCCGGGGGCGCCGCGCTCCTCGAGGTCCTCGCGCGGGATGGTGATCTCGAGATGCACCGTCTCCTTCGGCAGCGTGACGCCCGCGGGCGGCGGCGCGACGCGCAGGCGCGCGAGCATCTTCGCCGAGGCGTGCTTCTTCGCCCACGTGGTGAACCCCGGACGCGCCCACACCGACGACCAGTCCTTCAGGATCGGGCCCACGTTCGCGATCGGCTCGCTCACCTGGAGGAGGTGCCAGCCGACGATCTGCTCGCCCAGCGCGCGATCGGCCTCGTCGGCCGCGGCCAGGTCTGCGGCCTTCGCCGTCTTGCGCGCGCCGATCGCCTTGTCGACCGCGGCCTGGTCGTAGCCCTTCGCGTAGACGGCCGGACCGGTGAAGAGCGGCAGCATGCGCGCGACGATCAGGTCCTTGATCGCCTTGCGCTCGGGCTCGGGCATCCCGCCCTCGGTGAAGGTCTCGAGCAGCAGGTTCGCGAGCAGCTCGCGCGCGTGCTGCGTCATCTTCGGATCGGAGCCCTTCCCGAAGAAGGTCAGGTCCGCCTCCTGCGGCAGGTGCCAGAACGCGGGCGGCGGCGCGCCGGCCTTGTCCGCGTTCGCGACCGCGAGCTGCGCGAGGAGGCTCTTCGTCCCGCCGTACTCGATGCGCGTGTTCGCGGTGATGCCGGAGTCCTCGATGCGGCCGTCGAGCACGACGCGGTTCGTGTCCGCGACGATGTCGGCGATCTCGCCGATGGCCGCGTCGACGAGCTCGCGCACCGCCTGGCTCTGCGAGCCGAGGAGCCCGCGCGCGAGGATCGGGAGCTGCGCGCGGAGATCGGCCACCGGCTGACGCACCGGACCGAAGCGCATCTCGAGGTGGAGGTCCGACGGGAAGGTCTGCCGCGGCAGCGTCCGCGTCAGGTAGGGCGCGAGCGACTCGATCGCCGCCGGCTCACCGCACACGATGCGCGCGCCGCTCGAGGCGTGCGCGAGGATGCAGCCGTTCTCGTCGCTGTCGTCCTCGTCGCCGCCGCGCTCGCCGCCGATCGCGT
The DNA here is from genome assembly GCA_039809525.1 of Labilithrix sp. Taxonomy (GTDB): domain Bacteria; phylum Myxococcota_A; class Polyangia; order Polyangiales; family Polyangiaceae; genus Labilithrix. The sequence goes on from JBDHVD010000644.1 coordinate 3,365, forward strand.
CGTCCCGTCCGATGCCCTCGATCTCGAGCGCGCCGTTCGCGCGCGGCGTCAGCCGATGACGCGACGAGAGCTTGTTCTTCGCGTCGTCGAACGAGCGCACGGCGACGGAGAAGGCCCAGAGCGGCTTGGGGCTGCCGCGCCCGCCCGCGAGGACGACCGCCGCGTCGACCGGCTGCGAGAGATCGACGGCGCTGCCGACGGCGTCGTCCGTCATCGAGCGCACGAGCTCGCTCCCGCCGGGCAGCGGCAGGCGCGTCCACGCCCCGACCGTCTTCACGATCGCGTCCGGCTTCGCCACGCGGCCGATGGCGACGAGGCCCTCGGGCTCCGGCACCGCCGAGGTGTCGACCTTCGGCGTCGCCGCCTGGCCCGTCGCGACGGGCGTCGCCGGGGTGGTGGGCGCGGGCGGCGGAGCGCCTCCTCCGCATGCGGCGAGCACGACGCAAGACACGGGGGCGAGCGGGGCGAGGCGGGCAAGGAGCCGTCCGATCATCGGCGCGAGCATATCCGGGTCCTGTCAATCTTTCATCGCGGACGGAGACGTGCTTTCACAGACGTTGCTTCACCGTGGCCGTCCCCAAGATGAATCCCGCCCAGCAAGAGGCGGTCGAGCACCAGAACGGGCCCCTGCTCGTCCTCGCCGGCGCGGGGTCGGGGAAGACGCGCGTCATCACCCACCGCATCGCGCGCCTGATGGAGCGCGGCGTGCCAGCGCACATGATCTGCGCGCTGACGTTCACGAACAAGGCCGCCGGCGAGATGGCCGAGCGCGTCCACCACATCATCAAGGAGCAGCGGCTCGGCGGGCGAGACGGC
>JBDHVD010000645.1:0-4166 GCA_039809525.1 Labilithrix sp.
GATCGCGGCGACGGCCGCGAGGACGATCGCGACGGACGCCGCCGCGATCGCCGCGAGGCGCCAGCGCCGGGCGGCCTCCGGCGCCGGGCGCGGATCGCGCGGATCGATGATCGTCGGCTCCGGCGCGTTCGGCACCTCGACCGCCTCGTCGGTCTCGCCCGGCGGGACGTGCGAGAGCTCGTCGCCCGCGCCGACCCGCCGGAGCATCTCGTCCTTCTCCGCGATGCGATCGGGGAAGAGCCGGCGCATGCGCTCGGCGAGCGCGTCGGTGGGGCTCGCGAGATCGCGCGCGACCTCGAGCAGGTCCTTGCGCATCTCCGCGGCCGACGCGTAGCGCCCGTCCTTCTCCTTCGCGAGCGCGCGCATCACGATCGCCTCGAGCCTGGGCGGGTAGGGCGGTCCGCCCGGCGTGATCACGCGTGACGGCGGCACCACCGGCTCGCGGCAGATCGCCTCGATGGTCTTCGCGTGGCTCGCGCGCTTGAACAGCCGTCGTCCCGTGGACAGCTCGTAGAGGACGATGCCGAGCGAGAAGACGTCGCTCCGGCGATCGAGCGGCTGGCCGAGCATCTGCTCCGGGGACATGTAGTCGAACTTCCCCTTCACCTCGCCCGGCTCGGTGCGCGTGCTGCGCTGCTCGACGAGGGCGACGCCGAAGTCGACGAGCTTCACGTGGCCGTCGTAGCCGACGAGCACGTTCTGCGGGGACACGTCGCGATGCACCAGGTTCTGCGGGCGTCCGTCGTCGCTCGCGAGCTCGTGCGCCGCATGGAGGCCGGCGCACGCATCCGCGACGACGTGCGCGGCGAGCCGCGGATCGAGGGCCTCGCCCGAGGCGACGCTCCGCTTGAGGAGGCTCGAGAGGTTCTCGCCGGCGACGTACTCCATGACGAGGAACGGATCGCCCTCGTGCTCGCCGAGCTCCTGCACGTGGACGACGTTCGGGTGGCGGAGCGACGCGACGATGCGCGCCTCGTCGAGGAACATCCGCACGAACGACTCGTTCGCCGCGTAGGAGCGCAGGATCCGCTTGATGACGACGGCGCGCTGGAAGTCGGCCGGCCCGGAGAGCCGCGCGAGGAGGATCTCGGCCATCCCTCCTGCCGCGAGCTGCCCGAGCACCTCGTAGCGTCCGATCCGCTTCGGAAGCACGGTCCGCTCAGGGTAGCACGCGAGCGAAGCGTCACCGGCATGCTAGAACGCGGTCGCATGGCGGTGAGGCTCCCGGTCGTCGCAGCCGTGCTCGCGACCGCGCTGCTCGCCTCCCCGGCGCATGCGGCCGGGACGACGCGCAGCGCGCCGACCGACGCACGCGCGCTCGATCTGTTCGAGCAGAGCGCGCAGGCGTACCGCGAAGGGCGCTTCCAGGACGCGGTCGACAAGCTGCGCGAGGCGCGGACCTACAAGGCCGAGCCGGTGCTCCTCTACAACCTCGGTCGCGCGTACGAGGCGCTCGGCCGGCCGGGCGACGCGGCCGACGCCTACGCGAAGTACCTCGAGGAGGATCCCGACGCGTCGGATCGCAAGGCGATCGAGGGCCGGGTCGCGACCCTGCGGGCGCAGGCGGCCGAGCTCGCCGCCGCGCGACGCGAGCCGAGCGCCCCGGCGGGCGACGACGCGTTCGCGTTCGCGCCGTACGTCGTCGCGGGCGTGGGCGCGCTCGGCCTCGGAGCGGGCGTCGTCCTCGGCGTCCTCGCGGAGGACCGTCACGACGACGCGGTCGCCGAGCCCGTGCAGGCGACGGCGGTCGAGGAGCAGGAGCGCGCGGAGTCGCTCGCGCGCGCGTCCACCGTCACGCTCGTCGCGGGCGCGGTCGTCGCCGCGATGGGCCTCGCGTGGATCGGCATCCGCGTGGCGCAGCCGCGCGCGACGTCGCGGGGCTTCGTGCTCGGGGTGAGGTTTTGACGCTCGGCCGCGCGCTCGTGCTCGCCGCGACGACCGCATCGGCCGCGGCCGCCTGCTCCGTCGAACCGCTCGAGCTGACGGGGAAGCGGTGTCCGTGCACGAGCGGCTTCGTCTGCGACACCGCCACCGACGCGTGCGTGCCCGAGGCCGACGCGGGCGCTCTCCCCCCCGACGCAGGCGACGCCGGCGACGCGGCCGCGCGGGACGCGGGCGGGCGCATCGTGGTGTTCAACCTCCGCTCGACGTGGGCGACCGGCAACGGCATCCGCTGGGACTGGCAGGTGCTCGGCGACGCCGATCAGTTCGACCGCTACGAGCTCGTCACCGGGCCGCGGGCCGAGGACGTGCGCGCCCGCTCGTCGTCGACCAAGCGCTGGGACGCGGCGACGAACCCGGAGCTCGGGAGGTTCGGCGGCCGCGGCTCGGAGCCCACGCAGCGGCCGTTCGGCATGTGGACGGTGACCGACGGCCACGCCGAGGGGCAGACCGTCTTCGCGCAGGTGATCGCGTACGACCGGGCGGGCGGGACGACGGTGACCGAGATCCCTTCCGAGACCACGACCCGGCCCCGCGCCACGCTCGTGCTGTACGAGAACGCGATCGGGGACGGGGGCGCGCCGACGCCGAGCGCGACCAAGACCTCGACGCAGAATCCGTTCGAGGGGGCGCAGTGCCTCGAGCAGAAGGTCGACTGCGCGGGCGCCGCGTCGTGCGCGAAGAGCGCCGGCGTCCTCGGCATGGACGGCAAGACGGCCAGCGGGATCGACGTCACCGACTTCGACCGCGCGTACCTCGAGCTCGCCATCCGCGGCGCGCGGCTGCCCGCGCAGTTCTCCGACGTGACGCTCGCCATCGGAGCCGACGGGTGCGGCGCGCCGTGCCGCATGCGCTTCTCGGGCGTGTCGTTCGGTCCGGCTCCGGCGGAATGGCGCCGGGTGCAGCTCCCGCTCCGGGTGCTCCGGCGCAACGACGGGACGGGCGCGGCGCTCAACTATGCCGAGCTCGGCAACCGGAGCTACCGCGTGCACGGCTTCTTGCTCTCGGGCACGTGGGCCGACGGCACGACCGTGGGGCTGGACCAGGCCCGGATTCGCTGGTGAGGCCGATGGCCCTCGCCGCGGGCGGTGCACGGCGGGCTCTGTTGTCTCGGGACGGCAGCCGTGGCAAAGGAAAGAGGCCATGTGCACGTGCCACAGCGAGCTCTACGGGAAGCGTCGCCGAGCTTTCATCGACTTCGTGAAGGCGCGCGGCGAAGACGCGATCTGCGTCTTCCCGGCGGCGCCGGTGTTCACGCGCAACAACGACGTGGAGCACGAGTACCGCCAGGACTCGGACCTCTTCTACCTGACCGGCTTCGCCGAGCCCGGCACCGTGCTCGTGCTCGACGTGAAGGACGGCAAGTCGACGATGTTCGTCCGGCCGCGCGATCCGGACCGCGAGATCTGGGACGGACCGCGGTGGGGCGTCGACGGCGCCAAGGAGCACTTCGGCGCGGACGAGGCGTTCACCATCGACAAGCTCGCCGAGGAGCTGCCGAAGCTCTTCGCGAACAAGCGCCGCCTCTACTACCGGCTCGGGCCGAACCGCGCGATGGACGACAAGGTCCTCGAGGCGATCGACCGGACGCGCGCGCGCGCCAAGCTCGGCATCACCTGGCCGGTCGAGATCATCGACCCCGGCACGGTGCTCCACGAGATGCGCCTGTTCAAGAACCAGGAGGACCTCTCGGCGATGCGGCGCGCGGCGGACATCACCGCCGAGGCGCACGTCCGCGCGATGCGCGAGACGAAGGCCGGCATGCACGAGTTCCAGGTCGAGGCGATGATCCTCGAGACCTTCCGCGCCCACGGCTCCGAGCGTCCCGCGTACGGCAGCATCGTCGGCTCCGGCGCGAACGCGACGATCCTCCACTACCGCGCGAACAACAAGAAGATGGAGCAGGGCGAGCTGCTCCTCATCGATGCGGGCTGCGAGTACGATTACTACGCGAGCGACGTCACCCGCACGTTCCCGGTGGGCGGCACGTTCAACAAGCAGCAGCAGGCGATCTACGAGCTCGTGCTCGAAGCGCAGGAGGCGGGCATCGCCAAGACGGTGAAGGGCAGCTCGCTCGAGCAGGTCCACGCCGCGTGCGTCGAGGTGATCACGCGCGGGCTCGTCCGGCTCGGTCTCTTGCAGGGCGAGGTCGAGCAGCTGATCAAGGACGAGGCGTACAAGCCGTTCTTCATGCACAAGACGAGTCACTGGCTCGGCATGGACGT
>JBDHVD010000646.1:0-4156 GCA_039809525.1 Labilithrix sp.
CGCGGCCGCGCTCGAGCGGGACGCCCGCCTCCGGGACGTGCTCGCGCGCGCGATCCCCATCCCGGCCCTCCGCGACCACCGCCGGGTCCGGATCGCCGTCGCGATCCTCGCGATCGCACCCGCGGTGTTCCTCCTCGCGGTCGATCTGCGCGCGCGCGCGACCGATCCGTCGACGCCGGTGCGCTTCCTCCTGGTCGACCTCCTCCTCGCGGGGTACGTCGCGTTCGAGCTCGCGCGGCCGACGCCGCGGAAGCCCAGCGCCGCCGCGCTCGCGCTCGTGTCGATCGGGCTTCGCTGGTCGCTGGTGGTGATGCGGCTCTGCGGCAAGGGTCTGCCGCTGTACGTGTACCTCGCGCCGGCCGGCGCGCTCGCCGCCGCGCTGCTGGTCGTCGCCCGCGTGCCGTCGCCGTCGCGCGTCGCGCTCGAGCTCCTCGACCGGCTCGGCATCTCGCCCGCCGATGCCCGCGACGCCACGCGCGTGGACCCGCCGCCGGGGCCGCTGGTCGGCTACGCGCTCGCCGCCGCCGTCGGCCTGCCTGCGCTCCTCCACGTGATGCGCTCGAACGCGGTGGGCCTCGCGACGCAGGCCCTCGTCTTCGTCGCGTACGCGATCGCCGTCCCGCTCGTCGGCCGGCGCATCGCCCGGCCGGGCGCGCCGCTCGTGGGGCCGCCGCCGAAGGACGCCATCCCTCCGGCGCGCATCGTCTGGGGCGTGGTCGTCGGGCTGGTGCTGACGGTCGCGATCATGACCGGCGCGCGGAGCTTCGTCGACACGGGCACCGAGCTCGCGCGGTGCGTCGATCGCCTCGACGCCGAGGCCCGTCGCCTCGCGGCGAAGGAGGCGCTCGAGCTGTCCACCGCGATCGTGCGCGTGCGCGGATCGGCGCTCCTCTTCGCGCTCACCGCGATCGTGTTCCCGCTCGCGGAGGAGCGCGTCTACCGCGGCCTGCTGCTCGACACGCTGGTGAAGAAGTACGGATCGACCTACGGGCTCTTCGCCTCCGCCGTCGTGTTCGGCGTCGCGCACGTGCCGGTCTACCAGCTCGGCCTCTACCAGACCGTCCTCCTGGGGATCGCCTTCGGCGCGGCCTACCTCGAGGGCGGGATCGTGGCGTCGATCGTGGTCCACGCCGCGTGGAACCTCCTCTTGCTACTCTGAGGACGTGACCTCCTCGATCGCGATCCTGGGTTTCGATCACGTCGGCATCCGCGTGGCGGACGCCGCGCGCTCCGAAGCGTTCTACGCCAAGCTCGGCTTCGCGCCGATCGCCCGCGCGGAGGAGGGCGTCGTCGTGATCCTGCGCAACGACCGCGGCGTCGAGATCAACCTGATCGTGAACGCGGACCGCTCGTTCGACGGCACGAACGTGCTGATGGACGGCCCGCCGAAGCGTGCAGGATACACCCACATGGCGGTGAACGTCGGGTCGGTGGAGGAGACGCTCGCGGCGCTCCAGGCGCTCGGGATCGCGATCTCGGAGGGCCCGGTGAAGCTCGGCGGCGACGCCGTCTCGATCTTCGTGCGCGATCCCGATCGCAACGTCATCGAGCTCCGCACGACCGGCTGATCATCAGCGGCAGGACCAGCAGTCCTTCTCGATCCGGAACGCGACGGGCTCGCGGCCGGCGCCGCGCGCGTGATCGGCGACGGGCAGGTCCACCTGCGCGGTCTCGGCGCTGCGCGGCGAGCTCGACTCGAACCCGCCGGGGCTGCCCATGCCGCCGCCGCCCCCGCCCCCGCCGCCGGCGAAGCGGCTCGACGCGGTCACCGTCCCCACGCTGCACGCGTTGAGCGCGAGGAGGCCGCCGAGGAAGAGACCGGAGAGGACGCGCGTGACGATCGACGTGGACGTGGACATGAGGATCTCCGTTCGGTCGCGCCGCCGGGCGGACCGCTGTCTGGGATGAGCTGCACGCCGGACGGCCTGCCCGCGGTGGCGGGGCCCGTGTCTCGGCTCTGGGACGTAGTCGCCCGGGAGGGACGAAAATTTCGGGGCGCCGGAGCTTTTCTCGAAACCGCTGCGATCTCCGCCCGTTCGGCGCCCTGTTTCGGCCTGTTCCACGACCGGCGGCGCGATAGGTTCCCGGGAGAGATGGCGGACGCGTCGATTTTCGTCGGCAGGCAGGCGGAGCTCGCCGAGCTCGACGCCCTCGCGCGGGCGCGCGCCGCGATCGTCACGCTCTGGGGTCCCGGCGGCGCGGGCAAGACGCGCCTCGCCCGCGAGCACGCGCGGCGCGAGGCCGAGCGCGGCGTGCGCGTCGCGTGGGCCGATCTCGCGGCCGCGCGATCGCGCGCCGAGGTCGCGTCGGCCATCGCCTCCGCCCTCGCCGTCTCGGTCGAAGCGCGCGACGACGCCGCGACGATCGTGGCGGACGCCGCCGCGGCGCAGGAGGCGCTCGTCGTCGCCGACAACGTCGAGCAGGTCGGCGCGGACGGCCGCGCGCTCATCGCCTCCATCGCCCGCGCGGGCGCGCGGGTGCTCGTCACCTCACGCGAGGCGATCGGCGCCCCCGAGGAGCGGACGATCCCCGTCGGACCGCTGCCGGAGAGCGACGCGGTCGCGCTGTTCGCCGCGCTCGCCGGATCGGCGCGGGAGGACGCGGCGCGGGCGATCGAGCAGCGCCTCGACGCGCTGCCGCTCGCGATCGAGCTCGCCGCCGCGCGGGTCCCGCTCCTCGGCGCCGAGGAGCTGCTCGCGCGGCTCGATCGCAAGCTCGATCTCCTCGGCGGCGCCGCGATCGACGACGCGCACCGGCCCGCGAGGCACGCGACGCTCCGTGCGGCCATCGCCTGGTCGTGGGACCTGCTCGACGACGACGATCGCCTCGCGCTCGCCGCGTGCGCCACGTTCGAGGCGCCCTTCGACGCGGCGCTGGCCGAGGCGGTGATGCCGCTCGCCGACGCGTCGGCGTTCGACGCCCTCGAGCGGCTGCGACGGCGCGCGCTGCTGCACACCGGTCCGCACGACGAGCGGGGACGTCCGACGCTCCACCTCCTCGAGAGCGTGCGCGACTTCGTCCGCGGCGTGACGCTCGGTCCGCAGACGCATCACCTCGAGGCCAAGCACGCGGCGGCGATCGTCGCCCGCTGCGCGCCCCTCGCGGAGGACGTCGCGCGCGGCGCGGCCGTCTCGCCCGAGCTCTCGCGGCGCCGCGCCGATCTCGCGGCGATCGCCGAACACATGCAAGATGCACCCGTCGTCGCGGGGCGCGCCGCGCTCGCGCTGGCGGCGCTCGCGGCGGTCGTCGGCCCGATCGACGTCGCGATCGACGCGGCATCGAGCGCCGCCGCGCGCGTTCGCGACGAGGATCCGGCGCTCGCCGCGCGGCTCGATCTCGCGGCCGCCGAGGCGCTCCGCGCGATCGGACGGCCGGAGGACGCGCTCACCGTCGCCGAGCGCGCGGTCGCCCCCGGAGGCGCAGAGGCCCTCCGGATCCGCGGCGCGATCCGCCGGGCGCTCGGCGACGTCTCCGCGGCGCTGGCCGACATCGAGGCTGCGCTCGCGGCGTTCCGCACGCAGGGCGATCGCGCGCGCGAGGCGATGTGCCTCGGCGAGATCGGCGCGATCCTCCAGAGCCGAGGACGTCTCGCGGAGGCGCGCGCGCGTCATGCGGAGGCGATCGCGATCCATGCCGCGCTCGGCAGCCGTCGCGCGGAGGGCGTGCAGCGCTCGTACCTCGCGGTCGCCACGCATCGCGCCGGCGATCCCGCCGCGTCGCTCCCGCTGCACGAGCAGGCGCTCGCGATCCATCGCGAGGTCGGCCACCTCCGGCTCGAGGGCGCGGAGCTGCTCCACCTCGGCTTCGTGCACCACGAGCTCGGCTCGCCGGGGCGCGCGCGGCAGGCGTTCGACGAGGCGCGCCGCGCGCTCGCGCGGGCGGGCGCACGCGGGCTCGAGGCGCTCGCGCTGGTGCTCACCGCGCGGCTCGACGTCGACGAGGGCGCCTGCGCCGATGCGCAGGTGCGCCTCGCGCAGGCGGCCGATCGCGCGCCGCGGGGATGGGCGCGCCTCGAGGCGACGCGGCGGCTCGTCGAAGGTCACCTCGCGATGGCGCGCGGAGATGCAGCGACGGCGCGTACCGCCTACGAGGCGTCCCTCGCCGCGAGCACCGACGTCGAGGTCGGGTTCGAGGCGCTGACGCCCGCGTACCTCGC
>JBDHVD010000647.1:0-4154 GCA_039809525.1 Labilithrix sp.
CCCGACCGGCACCTCATCGCGTTCATCGAGAGCGACGCGAAGGACGCGCGCGCCTACTTCGAATCGCACAAGTGGCTCTACGCGAACCTCGCCGACCTCGAGGAGGCCGACGCGAAGCTCGAGCGACAGATCGCGATCAAGAGCGGGATGGTCGAGGATCTCCTCGACGAGGGCGGCGCCGAGCACGCGCTCGGAATGGACGAGTTCGAAGCGCGCTTCGACTCGAAGGCGAAGGCGAAGGACGACTACCCCTCCGGCTACTTCGAGTCCGAGGACGGCAGGCAGATCGTCATGCGCATCTTCTCGACGACGTCCGGGCTCGGCGGCGGGAAGGACATGGAGCTCTTCGCGAAGGTGAAGGCGGTGGTCGCCGATCTCCATCCCGAGCGCTTCGATCCGCAGATGACCGTCGGCTACGGCGGCGACATCCCCAACACCGCCGCGGAGAAGGACGCGCTGGTCCACGAGGCGATCGTCGCCACGTCGATCGCCGCCGCCCTCATCCTCGGGGGCGTGATCTGGTTCTACGGCTCGCCGTGGTCGCTCATCCTGATCGGGTTCCCGCCGCTGTTCGGCGTGGGGTGCGCGTACGCGTTCGCGACGTGGCAGTACGGGTACGTGAACGCGTCGGGTGCGTTCCTCGGCGCGATCATCCTGGGCAACGGGGTCAACTACCCGATCGTCCTCTACTCCCGGTACAAGGAGTTCCGCGCGCGGGGGATGACGCCCGAGCTCGCACGGCGCGAGGCGGTGTGGAACGCGTTCCGGGCGGAGCTGGTGGGCTCGAGCGTGGCGAGCATCGCGTACGGCTCGCTGACGGTGACGCGGTTCCGCGGCTTCAGCCAGTTCGGGGTGATCGGGTTCGTCGGGATGCTGCTCGTGTGGATCTCGATGATCCCGTGCCTCCCGGCGCTGATCGTGCTGGTCGAGCGAGCGCAGGCGAAGATGCCGCGATGGCTCCGGGAGAAGCCGGCGAAGCTCGGCGACGACGAGAGCCGCGGTCCGGTCGCGCGCTTCGTCGGCGACGTCACCGCGAAGTACCCGCGCTGGTTCGTCGGCGCCGCCGCGGTCATCACCGTCGTCACCGCGTGGAAGCTCCCCGCGTTCCTCCAGGACCCGTGGGAGTACGACTTCGACAAGCTCGGCTCGGAGCACGCGCGGCAGGGCGGCGCGTACATGGTCTCGGCGAAGGCCGACAAGATCCTCTCCGGCAAGATGAACCTGAACGGATCGCTCGTCCTCGCCGACACGCAGGAGCAGGTCCCGCTGGTGAAGGAGACGATCCTCGCGAACGACGCCGCCGATCCAGACGGCTCGCTCATCGAAGGGATCACCACGCTGAACGACGTGCTCCCCGGCACCCCCGAGGAGCAGCGAAAGAAGCTCGAGGTGCTCGATCGCCTCCGCGACCGGCTCACGCCCCGGGTGATGGCGAGCCTGTCCGCGGAGGAGCAGGAGAAGATCCGCAAGATGATCCCGCCGCGCACGCTCCGCGCCGTGGCGCCTGCGGACCTGCCGGAGATGATCAAGCGCCGCTTCTCCGAGAAGGACGGCACGCTCGGTACGATCATGTACATCCGGTACCGGCCGGAGGTGTCGCGCAACGACGGCCACGTGCTGCTCCGCCAGTCGGCGACCATCGACTCGATCGTGCTGCCCGACGGCACCCACGTGGACACCGCCAGCCGGGCGACGGTGTTCGCGGAGATGATCCGCTCGCTCGAGCGCGACGGTCCGCTCGCGACCGCCGTCGCGTTCGGCGCGGTGTGCGTCGTCGTGCTGCTGGCGACGTCGTCCAAGCGAGGCGCCTTCGCCGTCATCCTCTCGCTCGTCCTCGGCGTCGTCTGGATGCTCGGGTCTGCCGCGCTGCAGAAGGAGCGGCTGAACTTCCTGAACTTCATCGCGCTGCCGATCACGTTCGGCATCGGAACGGAGTACCCGTTCAACATCTACGACCGCTCGCGCTTGCTCGGAGGCGACGTGACGCGCGCGGTGAAGCTCCACCTCGGCGCGGTCGCGCTCTGCAGCTACACGACCGTCGTCGGCTACGGCTCGCTCCTCTTCTCGGACAACCAGGCGCTTCGCTCGTTCGGACGCCTGGCGATCGGCGGCGAGATCACGTGCCTGCTCGTGGCCGTGCTCTTCCTGCCGTCGCTGCTCCACCTCATCGGCGCGCACGAGGTCGGCCGTACGTCGCGCGAACGCGTCGTTTCTCCCATCACGATCGCGAATGCTAAGGAGGCTGGATGAGCAAGCTGATCGCCACGCTGCTCTTCGCCGCCGTCGGCGGCGGAGACATCACCATCGCGCCGAAGGACTGGCGGATCATCCCGCGCGAGTCGGGCCCGGTGAACTACTACTCGGTGGTGTCCGAGGCGGGCACGAGCTTCGTTCGCGCGAAGTACACGCCTCCGGTGAAGACCGCGGTGCTCGGCTGGCAGACGCCCGACGGCGACAAGCGCAGCATCAAGAAGGTGCGCTGGACGTGGCGCGCGCAGACGCTGCCGAACGGCGGCGACGAGTGCGCTTCCGGCAGGGGCGACTCGGCGGCCGTCGTGTACCTCACCTGGAAGCGAGGCCTCCGGCACTACACGCTCAAGTACGTCTGGAGCGCCGTCGGCACGAAGGGGAAGGTCTGCGACGCGAAGCGGAACCCGTTCGTCGCGCAGGACACCGTCATCCTCGAGTCCGGCGGTCCGCTCGGGACGTGGCGCACCGCCGAGGTCGATCTCGACGCGGCGTACCGCCAGCACTTCGAGGGCGGCGACCCCAAGGCGTCGGTCCCGGACTTCGTCGGCATCGGCCTGATGAGCGACGGCGATCAGACGAAGAGCGAGAGCTCGGCCGACTACGGCACGTTCACGCTCGTGCGCTGACGCGCGCGGCGCTACTGGCCGAGCAGCGCGCGGATCGAGGCGGCGGTCGGCAGCCCGCCCGCCGTGCCTCGGATCGCCGGGAGCACCTGCGCGAACAGGATGAGCGCGAGCGTCGCCAGGATGGTGACGAGCGGCGCGAGCAAGAGCGGCTGGTTGTCGTCATCGTCGATCATCGGGCTGTCCCTCCCGGTCCCCGAAGGCGAGCCGTGTGCCGTGCCGCGCTTGCCGCAGATGCAGCCCCATCACGACCGATCGCCGCACCATCCCGACACGGATGAGGCGAAAGTTCTCGTCCCCGGGGCAGCGACGGCCGCGTCCGATCGTGCATCGAACCGGACCTGAGAGCGGCTTCATGAACGGCGGGTCAGGTGGCAAGGTCCGAGCGGTCCTCCGCGGCGTCGTCGACGGGCTCGTGGATCTCGGCGGCAAGCGCCCATGGCTGGTCCTCGCGTGCGCGGTCGCGATGCTCGCCGCGTGCTGGGGCTACGCCACGCGGCTGCAGGTGCGCTCCGACATCATGGAGCTTCTCCCGCGCGACAGCCCGGGCTTCCAGGCGTTCGAGCGGCGTCTCGAGCGCGTGGGCGGCCGCGCGACCATCGTCGTGCTCGCGGAGTCGCCGGACCGATCGGCGAACGAGCGCTTCGTCGACGCGCTCCGGGCGCGGCTCGACGCGATGGACGACCGCGCGTCGATCGCCTCGATCGAGAGCGGGACGAAGGACGTCCGCGCGTTCTTCGAGGCGAACAAGTGGCTCTACGCGAACGTCGTCGACCTCGAGGAGGCCGATGCGAAGCTCGAGCGGCAGATCGCGATCAAGAGCGGGATGGTCGAGGACCTCCTCGACGAGGGCGGCGCCGAGCACGCGCTCGGCATGGACGAGTTCAAGGCGCGCTTCGAGGCGAAGGCCAAGGAGAAGGACGGCTTCCCCAGCGGCTACTTCGCATCGGCCGACGGCACACAGATCGTCCTCCGCATCTTCACCACCACCTCGGGCATGGGCGGCGGACGCGACGAGGCGCTCTTCGCCCGGGTCCGCGCGATCACCGACGAGCTCCAGCCGGCGAGCTTCCATCCCGCGATGAAGGTGGGCTTCGGCGGCGACATCCCCAACGCGCAGGCGGAGAAGGACGCGCTCGTGCACGAGGCGCTGGTGGCGACGTTGATCGCCGCCGTCCTCATCCTCGCGGGCGTGGTCTGGTTCTACGGCTCGCCGTGGTCGCTGGTCCTGATCGGGTTCCCGCCGCTGTTCGGCGTGGGGTGCGCGTACGCGTTCGCGAC
>JBDHVD010000648.1:0-4151 GCA_039809525.1 Labilithrix sp.
GCTGGGACCTCGCGGCGTGCGGGAGGCGTTCGGGTTGTGAGGCTCCTCGCGACGGCGACGGCGCTCGCCCTCTTCTTCATCGCCCGGAGCGCCGGCGCGCAGCCGCAGCCGCCCGACGAGCCGCGCACGCCGGCGCCGGCGTTCGTCGCGCCCGAGCGGGCGTACACCTACCAGCAGGCGCGCCCCTATCCGTCGGCCGCATGGTTCCTCCTCCAGCTCGTGCCGAGCCCGGAGCTCGCGATCGGCAAGAACCCGGTCGGCGAGACCAAGACGCAGCTCGGCTTCCGCTGGCAGTTCACGCCGGTCCTCTGGTCGTGGGGCGTGAATCGACGCGTCTCGGGATGGCGCTTCTTCGTCGTCGATCCGCTCGCGCGCGTCAGCGGCTCGATCGCGCTCGAGCAGCACTTCGAGTACGTCACCGGCCACGTCGACCGCGTCCTCGTGCGTCCCGCGGTGGCGGCGACGTTCCCGCTCTGGCAGCGCGGCGAGTACCTGGCGTTCTCCATCGGCACGTCGGTCTACGCGTACGACGACCGCATGCGCCTCGCGCACATGGCGGGCGTCTACGTCTTCTCCGGCACCCTCGGGCTCGTCGCCACCGTCGCGCCCGCGCACGACGCGCTCACCACCATCGCCACCCTCCGCATCCGCAACTTCTGATGACGCGGCGGCTCCTCCTCCTCCTCGCGACGCTCGCGCTCCTTCCCGGCTGCTTCCTCGGCCGGGCCCTGAGCCGCTCGGCGGGCTCGCTCTTCCGCAGCCCGCGCGAGGTGGCGAAGGTCGAGCACCCGATGAAGAAGGACGCGCGCCTCGCGGTCATCTGGGTCGGCCACGCGACCGCGCTCGTGCAGATGGACGACAAGCTGATCCTCACCGATCCGGTCTTCACGTCGACCGTCGGGCAGGTCTCGAAGCGGCTCGTGGAGCCCGGGCTCGATCCCGACAAGCTCCCTCCCGTCGACGCGGTGCTCGTCTCGCACATGCATTTCGATCACCTGTCGCTCGGATCGCTCTCGCTGATCGAGGACAAGGTCCGGATGCTGCTGATGCCGCGCGGCGGCACGACGTACCTCACGGACTTCGACTTCCCGGTGATCGAGCTCACCCGGTGGCAGGCGTGGGAGAAGGACGGCCTCCGCGTCACCGCCGTCCCCGTCGATCACGTCGGCTTCCGCTACGGCATCGACGACGCGTGGATGAAGGAGTCCTTCACCGGGTACGTCGTCGAGTACCACGGGCTCAAGGTGTACTTCGGGGGCGACACGGCGTACGCGCAGCGCTTCTTCGTGGAGACCGGCGAGCGCTTCCCCGGCATCGACCTCGCGCTCCTGCCCATCGGGCCCATCGAGCCTCGGTCGATCATGCGCCGCTTCCACCTCGATCCGCGCGAGGCGCTGCAGGCGTTCATCGATCTCGGCGCCCGGCGCATGGTGCCGGTCCACTACGACACGTTCGTCAACTCGACGGACGAGCCGGGCGACGCGCTCCGCGAGCTCCAGGCCGCGCGGAAGCAGGTGAACCTCGGCGAGCGCGAGGTGATCCCCGTCGGCATCGGCGAGCACTGGGTGTTCATGAAGGAGGGCGAGAAGCCGAAGGGGCCGCTGCCGAAGGTCGCGCCAGCGCCGCCCCCCGAGCCGTCCGCGCCGAAGCCCGAGGAGCCGAAGCACGAGGAGAAGAAGGACGAGATCCCCGAGGACGAGCGGCTCGACTGAGGCCGCGGCGCCCGCCTACTTGTCGAGCGCGACCTCGACGGGCTTCGCGGCCACCGTCCGGACGAGCTCCTGCGGATCGATCGCGACGAGGAAGCCGCGCCGGCCGCCGTTGATGTAGATGCGCGCGAGCGCGAGGATCGTCTTCTCGACGTAGACGGGCATCGGCTTTCGCAGCCCGAACGGCGAGGTGCCGCCGACCTGGTAGCCCGAGTGTCTCTCGGCGACCTCCGGCTTGCACGGCTCGACGCGCTTCTTGCCGATCTGCCGCGCGAGGTTCTTCGTCGACACCTCGCGGTCGCCGTGCATGAGGACGACCAGCGGCTTCCTGTCCTCGTCCTCCATCACGAGCGTCTTGACCACCGCGTGCTCGGGGACGCCGAGCTTCTCGCTCGACACGCGGGTGCCGCCGCGCTCCTCGTACTCGTAGGGGTGCTCGGTGAACGCGACGCGCTGCTTCTTGAGGAACGCGGTGGCCGGCGTCTCGGAGACCTTCGCCATGGCCGCAGGATAGCCTCAGCGCGTCCGATCGTCGGGCATCGCCGGGAGCCGGAACGAGAACGCGGCGCCGCCGGCTTCGGGACACACCACGTCGATGTCGCTGCCGTGCGCCCGGACGATGCCGCGCGCGATCCACAGCCCGAGGCCGCTGCCGCCGCTCTTCGACCAGTGCTTGTCGAAGATCGCGGCGAGCTCACCCGAGGGGATGCCGCGTCCGGTGTCCCGGACGGTGATGCGCACGTCCGGTCCGTCGTCGTCCGCGATCAGCGAGACCGAGCCGCCCGCCGGCGTCGCCTTGATCGCGTTCACGAGCAGGTTCTGCAGCACCTGCGCGATGCGCGGCTCGTCGCAGACCACCGCGTGGCTCGTGGCCACGTCGGTGTCGACGCGCACCGCCGCGCGGGTCGCCGCCGACGCGGCGTCCTCGACCACGCGCGCGAAGAGCTCGCGTACGTCGCACGGTCCCGGCGCGAGCTCGAGGGCGCGCTCGCCGAGCTTCACCGCGTCCACCGCGGACTGGAGCAGCGCGTGCGCGCGCGCCGACGAGCGCTCGATGATCCTCGCGGCGCGTTCGAGGTCTCCGCCCCCGCGGCTGAGTCGCCGGACGAGCTGGGTGGCGCCGAGCTCGATGCTGCTGAGGGGCGTGCGGAGGTCGTGCGCGATCATCGACCAGGTCTCGTCCGCGGCGATGCGGGCGGCGCGCTCGCGTTCGACGGCGGCCTTCAGCCGGCCGAGCGCCGCGCTCATCACCACGCCGACCACGGCGAAGATGGCGAGCTCCAGCAGATCGCGAGGCACCTCCACGCCGAGCGAGTGCACCGGCGGCAAGAACCGGAACGCGACGAGCACGCTCGAGACGAGGGTGGCGACGTAGCCCGCCCACGCCCCGCGCAGCCGCGCGGCGGCGAACACCGCCGGATAGAAGAAGAGGTGCGGCGACGGCGGGATCAGCGTCCAGACGAGGAGCTGACACACGAATGCGGCGATCGGCAGACCGACCGCCGCTGCGACGAACGTGAGATGGTGTCCGAGCGCGGTCAGCCTCAGCACGACGACCCTTCGTGTGGGTGCGTACGACGTACCGCTGCTGCCGATCCGGTTCCACCACGGCCCCGGCCGATGACGGCTTGTTAATCAGTCGGTGTGCGGCAGGTTGGTGGCGCTCTCCGCGACGCGGAGCTTGTCCTTCGGCGCCCAGAGGTTCGCGCGGAGCTCCTCGACGCGGCCGCGTGCACCGGAGAGCTTCTGCTCCCATGCATCGACCTCCGCCTTCGCCTCCACCTCGTCCTGCGCGCCCTTCGCCCGCGCGTCGCGCGTGGCGTTGAGGATCTCGAGCACCTCGCGATAGAGCTCCTCGCCGGCGGTGACCACCCACGCGTCGAGCTTCTTCGCGAAGTCCTCGATCATCTCGTCGATCTTCGGCCCGACCTGCTTGGCCGCCTGACGCAGGATCTCGGGCGCCTGCTCCTTCGCCCGCTTCTTGTACTCTGCATCCATTCGGTCGCGGAGCACGAGGGCGAGGATCGGGGCGGCGATGGTCAGCAGCCCTCCGACCATCACGTTGACGAACATCATGCCGAGGCCGACCACGAGGACGGCGGCGATGCCCGCGTCGTAGCGGAAGGTGTCGACCTGGATGTCGAGCTTGCTGACGCCGCCGCCCATCGCCTCGGACACGCGCTTCGTCGCGTCGTGCGCGTCCTCCTTGATGAGCGCGATGGTCTGCTCGGCGAGCGTCTCGAGCTTGTGGGCGATCTCCTTCGACTCGCTCTCCGCCCACGACTTGAACGTGTCCTCGAGGAACGCGGGGAGGAACTTGCGGAGGTCGTCCTGCTTCGCCGAGTCGATCACGTTCGGCAGCTGGCGGATCGTCTCCTCGACGAACCGCTCGAGGTCCTTCTGCGCGCCGACCTTGATCCCGCTGATCTCCTCGCGGATCTT
>JBDHVD010000649.1:0-4148 GCA_039809525.1 Labilithrix sp.
GACCTCGAGCAGGCGGATCTCTTCGCGCACGATCGCGCTCGCGTCGGGGTCGTCCTCGAGGCCTGGAACGAGCTGGGCCGGAGTCTCGCGGGGTTCGGTGGTCTGAGCCAAGGGAGCCGGGGGACATAGCAAACGTCGCCCCGCGTCTCCACCCCCTGGCCGTGCCGTCTTACAGGATCAGCTGCTCGCCGAGCCGGAGCACGGTCAGGTCGACCCCCTTGAGCTTCGCGCACTGCTTCTCGACGGCGGCCTGGAACGCCGGCTTGATGTGATAGAGGAGCGTCGGCAGGTCCTTCGGGCTCTTGTACTTCGCGAGCTCGGGCCGGAGCGTCTGCGGCGTGTGGTGGCCGCTCACGGTCGCGAGCCGCTGCTCCTCGTCCGGGAAGCTCACTTCCATGAGGAGGGCGCGGAGGTCCTTCTCCGCGTTGAGGACCTTCCACAGCCGGCTCGTGGGGCCGGTATCGCCGCTGTACGCGATCGACGCGCCGTTCTTGTCGATGACGAACGCGCTCGTGTCGATGGTGTGGCTCACGGCGATGGCGCGCACACCGAAGCCGGCGACCTCGGCGCGCTTCTCGAGCTCGAGCACGCGGTACGCGATGGTCGGCTGCTTCTTCGAGGGGATGGCGGTGAAGTCCGGCCAGAGCAGCCCGTTGAAGAAGTGCTTCTTCAGCACGTCGATCGTCGGCTTGGTGCCGACCACCGACAGGGGCTTGCAGCCGAACTGGGCGCGGTTGTCGGCGATCGTCGCGAGGTCGCGGATGTGATCGAGGTGGGCGTGGCTCACGAGCACCGCCTCGAGGCGGCACTGGAGCCCGAGATCGAGCCCGCTCGTCAGCGAGCCGGCGTCGATCGCGAGCCGCTCGTCGAGGAGGAACGCGCACGTTCGATGCTTCGGAGTCTCGCCGCCATGACAGCCGACTACGCGCAGCTGCAAGGCGATCTCCGGTTCCGGACGTGGCGGACCATCGGCACCAGCGAGCTTATCGCCTCGATTTCCGGCAAGTCAAAAACCGGTCCGGCGCGCGCGCGGAACGAGCCCATCCTTGCCGGAGGCGCGCGCGTGCTGGCGCGAGCGAGGCTGCCTCCTATAGAATCGCGCTCATGCGCATGCGAACCCTGGCCACTTCGACTGTCGTTTGCCTCGTCGCGCTCGCCGCTTGCGGCGGAGAGACGCCGCCGCCGAACGCTCCGACGAGCTCGAACGACTCCTCGTCGTCGAAGGACTCCGCGACGGCCGCGTCCAGCGACAAGAAGGACGACGGAGCGAGCACCGGCGGCGGCGCGGGCAGCGAGCCGAAGGGCGCCGTGAAGGTCGGCGACAAGGCTCCGACGTTCTCGATCGAGTCGCTCAACGGCCAGGGCAAGGTCGCCGTCGCGCCGGGCAAGGTCACGATCGTCGACTTCTGGGCGACGTGGTGCGAGCCCTGCAAGAAGTCGTTCCCGAAGTACCAGGAGCTCTACGTCAAGTACAAGGCGAGCGGCCTCGAGATCGCGGCGGTCTCCGTCGACGACGAGAAGGGCGAGATCCCCGGCTTCGCCAAGACGCACGGCGCGAAGTTCCCGGTCGGCTGGGACAACGGCAAGAAGATCGCCGAGAAGTGGAAGCCCGAGAACATGCCGTCGGCGTACATCGTCGACAAGCAGGGCGTCGTCCGCTTCGTGCACAAGGGCTATCACGACGGCGAGGAGAAGGAGATCGACAAGGAGATCAAGTCGCTCCTCTGACCCCGAGCGCGCTACCCTCGACCGATGGATCGACGGGTCGGCATCGTCGCCCTCGCGATCGCGACGGCGGTGAACGCAGCGTGCAGCCTCCTCGTCGACACGGACGGGCTGGGGGGCACGCCCGCTTCGACCGACGGTGACGCCGCGCCCTCGAGCACGGGCACCGACGCGGGATCGATCGACGCGCCGGCCGGCGACGGCGCCTCCCCTGCCGACGCGACGACGGACGCGCCGGCCGCCGACGCTGGCCCTCCGTGCGTCGGCGCGGCGTGGTTCTGCGACGACTTCGAGGGCTTGTTCGGGGCGAAGTGGTCGAGCAACGAGGCGTCCGGCGGGGCCGCCCTCCGCGTCGGCGACGCGAAGACGGGCGCCTTCGCGATGCAGGCGCAGGTCGAGGCGATGCCCGGAGGGCGTTACGCGAACCTGATCCGGACGCTCGACGCCGTGCCCTCGCGCGTCGCGTGCGACTTCGACCTGAAGCTGACGGCCGTGCCGACCGCCGGCGAGATCGACGTCTTCGTCCTGAAGCGGGTGGCCGGCGACAAGACGCACGGCGTCTATCTCGCGTCGTTCGACGGGACGTGGGGCATCTACGAGCTCCTCGAGACGAACATGGGCGCGTCCGTCGATCGCGGCGCGACGACGGCGCTCGCTCCGCCGCAGGGACAGTGGATGCACCTGCGCTTCGAGACCGACTTCGACGCGCTGTCGCTCGCGGTCAACGGGGCGCCGATCGCGACGCTCTCCGGGCTCACGCCGCTCGCGGGGGCGACGACGAGCCATCTCGCGCTCGGTCTTCCGTACGTGTCCGGCAGCCAGTCCGCGTCGCTGCTGGTCGACAACCTCGCGTGCGCGCTCGGCCCGTAGCAGGCGCTTGCGCGAGCCGCGCTCGCTGCTAGTCCTCGCCTCGTGGTCCTGGTCCAGAACGGCGCGCAGGTCGGCACGTGGACGGAGCCGGCGTTCGTGAACGCCGTCTTCATGCGGCAGCTCCCTCCCGAGACGCCCGTCTCGTTCGACGGCGGACGCTCCTGGATCGCGGCGTGGCAGGCCGCCCAGTCGCTGCATGCGCGCGGCGACGACGGCGTCGCCGCGGTCGTGCCGATGAACGTCGAGGGCTGGTCGATGGGCGCGGGCTACTCCGCCGTCTTCTCCGGCCTGTTCTTCGCCGGGCCGCTGTCGATCGGAGCGGGCGTCGCCGCGTTCGATGCGGGCGGCAAGCCGATCCCGATGCTGATCTTCACCGCCGTCGCGTTCGTCCTCGGACCGCTGCCGATCGCGGCGATGGCGCTGCTCGGCCTGCGCAACCTCCGGCGCGATCCGACGAAGCGCGGCAAGGGACGCGCGGTCTTCGCGCTCGTCGTCGCGGCTGTGCTCGCGGTGCCGAACGTGCTCGGCCTCGTCGTCACGCTCGGGCGCGCGCTCTTCGGCTGACCCTGCCCGCTCGGCCCTCGGGCACGCCCGGCCGGTACCACGTGAAGCGGTTCGGGCGCCGGAACGCGAGGAGCGAGAACGAGATGCTCACGTCGAGCGACTGCACGCGATGCCACCAGCCGGCGGGGAGGAAGAGCGCCTCGCCCGGCTCGAGCACCACGCGCGCGAACGAGGCGCCGCCCGGATCGTCGACGTAGAAGCCGCGTGCGCGATCGGTCAGCGTGGGCTCGTATGGCGGCGCGAGGAGGAATTCCTTCCGGCCGTGGACCTGGAAGAAGAGGATGTTCGTCGTGTCGTGGTGGAGGGGCGTGACCGTGCCCTTCGGACCGAGCCACAACGACATGCCGCCGCGGAGCGCCTCCGGATCGAAGTACTCGGGGTCGACGACGACGCGGCGGAGGAGCCGCTCCATCCCCGGCTGGTCCATCGCCTTGCCGTTGGCGACCAGATAGAAGTCGTTCGTCTCGCCGGCGGCGAGCACCCGATCGACGAACCGCGCGACGGTGGTCTTCCGCAAGTGCTTGCGGAAGTTCTCGTCGTACCGGGGGTCGCCATCCCTTCCCTCGGTCACGCGCACGACGACGTCGCCGACCTCGCGCTTCATGTCCTCGGGCGTCCAGAGACGCCAGCCCTTCGCCGCGTCGGTGAAGACGACGGGCTCGCTGTTCGCCCAGTAGCGCGCGAAGAACTCGGCGGCGCGCGGCTTCTTGCGGCGCTCGACGGCGACCGGCCCGCGGAGCTCGCCGAGCAGGCGCCCGTAGAGGTCGCGCCGGCGCACGCGATCGCGCAGGGCGATCACCGCATGCATCGCGGGTGAGGAGGCGATCGCGCGGACGGTGTCACGGGCGAGCGCGCGCGGGACGCCGTGATCGACGAGCACGTCGACGAGCGCGGTGGTCGCCACGCCGCCGGCGACGTTCTCCGCGACCCAGGTGCACCACGCGCCGCTCAGCGCCTTCACGTCACTTGCGGCGCGGCGGGGCCGGCTG
>JBDHVD010000650.1:0-4142 GCA_039809525.1 Labilithrix sp.
CGGGATGGTCGCGGCGGCGGCGGTCGCGTCCTGGAAGGGGCGTTGATGAGCGAGTACGACGAGCTGCGCCCGCCGGTCCGACGGCAGATCGCCGAGGGCACGGAAGACCTTGATCGCGACGGGCCGCTTCCAGACGTTGTGGATCGCGCGATACACGATCGCGAAGCCGCCTTCGCCGACGACGCGTTCGATCGTGTACTTGTCCGAGACCGTCGTGCCGACGAGCTCGAGCGGATCTTCGGCGGGCATGCGAGCGACGAGCAGCGTAGCAAACGCTCTACGCGTCTACCCAATCCGCGGTTTCGTTCAGAGGCTCTTCGCGCAGCGGAAGCCGAAACCGTAGCTCCGAGCCGACGGTGCGACATGGAACCGGTACGACGGACGCACCCACGACTGCACCGAGCCGTTCCACGCGCCGCCGCGGATCACGCGGTCCTTGCCGCCGGCCGGTCCCTTCGGATCGGCGGCCATCGCCTCGGCCGCCTTCGCGTCGTACTCCGCGTACCAGTCGGACACCCACTCCCAGACGTTTCCGACGACGTCCTGGATGCCGTAGCGCGACTTGCCGCTCGGGAAGCTGCCCACGGGCGCGGTGTTGGGAAAGCCGTCGTCCTCGTCGTACATCGCCGACGGCAGGCCGCCGGGATCCGGATGCTTCTTCGCCCACGCGACGCACTCCTTCCCGCACGCGTTGAGGAGCTTCGCGTTCGGCGGATCGTCGCCCCACGGGTAGACGCGCCCGTCCGGACCGCGCGCGGCGTATTCCCACTCGGCCTCGGTCGGCAGCCGTCCGCCGTTCTCGGCGCAGAAGTCCTGCGCCTGCTGCCAGTCGACGCAGTTGATCGGATGCTCCGCCTTCGCGACCGGATCGTTGATGTTGCAAAGGGGGTCGTAGATCTTCTGCTGCGCCGTCGAGATCCCCGGCCACACGTTGTCCTTGCCGGCACGCTTGCACGCGCCTCGATCGCTGCACGCCTTGTAGCGCGCGACCGTGACCTCGAGCTCGTCGAGGCAGTACGGCGCGATCTTCACCTTGTGCGCCGGCCTCTCCGACGCGTCGGCGTCCTTCTCGTCCGAGCCCATGAAGAACTCGCCGCCCGGGATCCGCACCATGCCGGCCGGACACGACGCGGCGGGCGTCGCGCTGGCCGAGGCGATCGCGCTCGGCGGCGCCGACGGCGGCGGCGCGGCGCTCCGCATGCCGCCCGGCGGCTCCTTCCCCGCGACGCCGCCGCGCATCGCGGCGAAGCCGATCGCGCCCCCGACGACGACGAGCGCGAGGACGGCGATCGCGGCGACCGGCGGCTTCTTCTTCGCCGGGAGAGGCTCCGCGACCGGCGGCGGCGACGAGGTCGTCGCGCCGGGCTTCGGTCCGGTCGCCGACAGCGAGAGCGAGGGCGAGGGCGACGACGCCGGGTCGAGCGCGGTCGCATCGAGGCCCCCCGCGACGACCTCGGTGTCGCTCGGACCGCCTCCGCCGATCACCGGCGCCCGCTGCGAAGGCACCGACACGAGCCGATCGCCGCGCATCGCCGCCTTCAGCGCGTTCCAGAAGTCGCCCGCGGTCTGCCACCGGTCCTGCGGCTTGATCGCGACGGCCTTGATGAAGACCGCCTCGACCTCGTCGCTCGTCGTCGCCCCGAGCGCGCGCGGCGTCGGACGCTTGCTCGGATCCGCCGACGCATACGCGAGCTGCACGATGGTGTCGCCCGGCATCGGCTCCCGGCCGGAGACGACCTCGGCCACCACGAGCGCGAGCGCGAACACGTCGGTCCACGGACCGGTCGCGCCGTACTCGCGATTGAACTGCTCGGGCGCGCCGTACAGCGGCGTGAACGAGGTGATGTGGCCGGCGGTCTTGCCGAAGCCCATCTTCTGCGCGTCCTGCACCACCTTCGCGATGCCGAAGTCGAGCAGCTTCACGCCGATCGGTTGCTGCGTCGCATCGCCGAGGACGAACACGTTCGCGGGCTTCACGTCGCGGTGCGCGATCCCCTTCTTGTGCGCGAGGGCGAGCGCATCGGCGACGGGATCGAGAAGGCGGACCGCGTCGTCCAGCGAGCGGAGCGGCGCATGCAGCGCGCGCTCTTCCTCGAGCACCGCGTCGAGCGAGCGTCCCTCGAGCCACTCGAGCACCATGTACGGGACGTGATCGCCCCTCGGCGTGGTGAGCGTGCCGACGTCGCGCGCCTGGCAGATCGCCGTCGATCGCTCGGAGAGCTCTGCGAGGAGCGCGCCCTCCTGGATGAAGTCCTCGAGCAGCTTCTGCCGCTGGTCCTCGGCGACCTCGCCGAGCGCCTTGAACACCTTGAGCGCGACCGGCCGCTTCCACACGGTGTGCTGCGCCCGGTAGACGACCGCGAAGCCCCCCTCCCCGACCACCTTCTCGACGGTGTACTTCTCGAGGATGGTGGTGCCGACCAGGCCAAGCGGATCGGACTCGGAGGCCATCGCCACGTAGGGTAAGGGATCTCTCGACCATGACGCACGTGTTCGTCTACGGCACGCTGATGCGAGGGGGCGCGAACCACGCCGTCCTCGCGCGGCTCGGCGCTCGCTACGTCGCGTCGGCGCGGACCGCGCGTGGCCGCACGCTCGTCGATCTCGGGCCGTACCCGGCGCTGCTCCCGCAGGACGACGCGCGCGATGCGCTCGCGCCGAACGTGCACGGCGAGATCTACGAGCTCGACGACGCCGAGCTGGCCTCGCTCGACGCGTTCGAGGGCTGCCCGACGCTCTACACGCGCGCGCGCATCGCGCTCACGACGGACGCGGGCGCGGCCGAGGCCTGGGTCTACGTGTTCGCGCGGGCGCTCCCGCGGAGCGCGCAGCCGGTCACGACCGGGCGCTACGTGAAGGTGGGCGCGGCGCTCGCGGAGGGCGCGGACGCCTCGCAGCTCGACGACGACTGACGGGCTCGCGACACCAGCCGTCGCACGCGCGCACGGACGCGTCGATCCCGGCTTTCCATCCGCTCGACGATGGATACGATGAGCCCCCTCGGGAGGGTCTCACGACGATGCCGCGGCCGATCACGCGCGCCCCCGTCGACGGAAAGTGCCGCGCGTGCGGCTCGACGGACTTCGGGACGAGGAACCGTTGCAAGCCATGCCGGGCGCGCGAAGCGCGCGAACGGTGGGCACGCGACGCCGACTATCGGAAGACGGCGATCACGCGCAAACGCGAGTGGCGGCGCGCGAACCCCGACAAGGCCCGCGCCGAGGACCGACGGAGCAACTACAAGGTCCTCGAGGCGGACTTCCGCGCGATGCTTGCGTCACAAGACCAGCGTTGCGCGATCTGCCGTTCGCCCGATCCGAACTGCGTCGACCACTGCCATACGACCGGACGCTTCCGCGGCGTCCTCTGCCGGACGTGCAACGCCGGACTCGGGCAGTTCCGCGACGACCCCGCGCTCATGCGCGCCGCGGCGCTCTACGTCGAGCAGCGCCGCGCGAGTGATGAAGGGTGCCTGGACACGGAGTCGAACCGCGGACACGGGGATTTTCAATCCCCTGCTCTACCAACTGAGCTATCCAGGCGAGTGGGAAGCGAACAATCGTGAATGCGCGCGCCGTTGTCAAGCGCGAGCTTCACGGAGCACGCACGAACGACCGACTGCAGCGGAGACAGACGAGGGCGCTCCCGAGATCCCGGTAGCGCGTCGCTGCGACGCCGCACGCGGCGCAAGCCAGGGCTCGCTCGAGATCGAGGTAGCGCACGTCCGGGCTCCACGCGGGGAGCTCGCGAAGCGCGAGCGGGCCGCTCGCCGGAATCGCTTCGACGAACGGCGCGCGCCAGCGCTCGGGGCTGGTCCGCACGAGGAGCTTCACGGCATGCTCGTCCGGCACGATCCACACGAGCGCAGGCCCGTGCCTCCAGCTCGTGTCGGGCGCCGCTCCCATCGCGCCCTCTGGCAGCCCGATGACCACCGGCGACGTGACGACGTCGACGGACGCGCGCACGAGCAGCTCGCTCACCACCGGAGGCGCGAGCCTCGGATAGTACGAAGAGGGCCGCCGCTGCTTCGTGTCCCCCCGGTGGACGACGAAGCGCTCCGCGGTGATCTGCGCTTCGCTCGCGCTCGCGCTGAACATGATGCGGAGCATCTTCGACGCCCTCGCATCGAGGCGGATGCGCCG
>JBDHVD010000651.1:0-4119 GCA_039809525.1 Labilithrix sp.
CGTTCCTCGTCGTCACCCACGACCCGCGGATCGCCGAACGCTGCGAGCGCATCGTCGAGATCGTCGACGGTCGCATCGCGCGGGATCGGCGGCGCTCGACGTGAAGCCCGCGGTCGTGCGGCGCGCGGGCGTCGTTTCGCCCGTTCGATCGAACGAGTGAAACAGCTCGCGAAAGGGCGGCCGCCGGCCCCGGCCGCCCGCGTCGGCGGGACGGCCCCCGGCGACCTGAATCACCAGCGGTGGAAGGCGGGGTGGCCTTCCTTGACCGCGACGAACACGCCGCGACACGTCGCGGTCACCTTTCCGCCGGCCTGGATCTCGGCCTCGACCACCGCGCGATCGTCGGTCGATTCGACGACGCGCGCGACGACGTGCATCGGGCCGAGCGGCGTCGGTCGCTTGAGCTTCACCGCGTACTCCGCGGTCACCGTGCACGGCGGCGTCGAGGCGCCGGACTTCTGCATCAGGTGGATGGCCGCCGCCCAGTTCGAGTGACAGTCGAGCACCGCGCCGCAGATGCCTCCGTTCACGACGTTCGGGAACGCGTTGTGATGAGGCTCGGGGGTGAAGTCGCAGACGAACTGATCGCCCTCCTGGAAGCTGCGGATGCGGAGGCCCTTGGCGTTCGCCGGACCGCATCCGAAGCAGGTGTTCTTCGGCGCATGACGTTCCTGGAGCGACTGCATGCGCGGAGCATACTCCAGCGCGCGCGCCTTGCGTCGCGATCGTCCGCCGACGTGAGACGAAAGACAGCGAGCATGCACGGGCGCTCCACGTTGCGTCGCGCGGGACTTGCGTCGCGTGCTTCACGTCACGGATTTCCTGGAAGGTCATCGCGCCGGGGGAATCGTCGGGGTCACGGAACGCCGGTTGCGATTGCGCGCCGACATGCACGCGTTCGTACTCGGGTCGGGGATCGCCGGCCTCTCCATCGCAGAGATCCTCTCGCGCAACGGGTGGCGCATCACCCTGCTCGACGCCGCGCCGGACCTCGGTGGCGACGCCTCGCGCTCGACGCAGAACTGGCTGCACACCGGCTGGCTCTACGCGGCGCTGCCGTCCGCATCCGCGATGCAGGGCTGCGCGAAGGCGCTGCGTCTGTTCCGGCGGACGTACGAGCACGTCCTCCCGTCGGCCGTGGTGAACGTCGACGCCGATGACAGCGGCGTCACGTATCCGGAGTCGGCGAACGGGTGGTTCCACGCCGAGCCGATGCATTATGCGTTCGCCGTCACCAGCTACGACCTGTCGCCGATCCACAAGCTGACGTGGGGCAGCTACCTCGACCGCGTGCTCCTGCGGCGGCTCCGGCAGCTCGGCTACCCGACGGAGCTCGCGCGCGATCTCGCGCCGGCGTTCCTCGAGCTGATGAAGCACTGGGAGGGGCGCGAGGACGCGCACACGCGCTACCGCGTCGTCCCGTCGACGGACGTCCGGATCGACACCAAGCGCGTGCTCGGCACGCTGCTGCGTCTCCTCGGCGAGCGCACCGAGGTGGTGACCAACGTGCGGCCGGTGCTCGAGCGCAGCGGCGATCGCATCAGCGTGCGGATCGACGGCGAGCGGCACACGCCGGACCTGTGCGTGCTCGCCGCGGGCAAGGCGCTGCCGTCGTTGCTGTCGCAGGTCGGAGCCGACGCGCTGGCGCGCAACTTCAAGTCGATCTCGAGCCCGATCGTGGTGCTCCGGCGCGCCCTGGACCTGCCGAACTTCATCCGCTTCACGCCGAACCTGCCGGAGACGATCAACCACGTGAAGTACGCCGTGCCCGGCGGCGACGTCTCCACGATCGGCTCGTACGAGTACTACCCGGCCGACCAGCGCCCGGACATCACGCCCTTCGTGGAGAAGGTCTGCGGCCGCCTCGCGGTCGACAAGTCCGAGGTCGTGGGCAGCTACTACGGCACGAAGACCGAGCTCACCGGCACCCGCGCGCGCCAGTACAACCACGCGATCGAGCCGATCGGCGCGAACGCGTTCTGCGCCATCGCCGGGAAGTTCTCGCAGTTCCCGCTCCTGGTGAACGAGTTCGCCGTCCGCGCGGGGCTCCGCGTCGACATCGCGAACGAGGAGCGCGGCACCCTCTCCCTCGAAATCGCCGACACCGCCCCCGAGCGCCTCGCGCGCAGCGCCGGGATCCACCGCGAGCGCACCGCAGCCTGAGGAGGTCGAGATGCAGATCGTGACGTTCCCCCCTTCGCTCGTCGACGCCTACCTCGACGACGTGCGCCGCCTGATGGAGAGCGGCAGCGTCGCCGAGGCCCGCTACTACCGGGACGCCGCCAGGGAGTACGTGAAGGACCGCTCGTCGATCCCGGTCGCCTCCGGGGGCGCGGCGATCTTCGCCCTGCTCGCGTACCGCAAGTACGTGGACGGCCGGCGCATCGCCCTCGTCCAGTCGAACACGATGCGTGCGCTCTACACCATCCCGTCGCTCCTCGACATGGCGCCGGTGGTGGTGCCGTCGAGCTACGACGACTTCCTCGCGATGGACCCGGACGCGCTCGAGCACATGCTCGAGGACCGCGCGATGCGGCGCGCCGCGGTGGTCGTCTACTCCGTCATCGGCGGCTACCTCGCGCCGTCGTTCGCGCGCATCGCCGAGATCTGCCGGCGCGCGGACGTGCCGCTGGTGGTCGACGCCGCCCACGGTCACTACCTCGACGGGCTGCTCGCGGAGCGGGACGTCGACATCGCGTACTCGTTCTACGCCACGAAGATCCTGCCGAGCGGCGAGGGCGGTCTCGTGGTCACGGCCGACGATCACGTCCACACGTGGCTCCGCCGCTTCGCCATGTACGACCGCTTCGAGAACCAGCTCCCGGTGGGCCTCAACCTCCGCGCGGGCGAGCTCACCGCCGCGCTGATCCATCGCCTGATGACCGATCCGTCGGTGATCGATCACTTCAAGACGGCGCGGATCGAGGTCGCCGAGCGGCTCGTCGCGGCGTGCCGGCGGCACGGGGTGCGCTTCCTCGATCCCGCCCGCGCCTCCGGATACAACGGCTACAAGCTCATCGTCCTCGACCCGCACCACGAGGTGGAGAGGCTCGGGACGGAGCTGACCGAGCACGCGCCCACGTCGCCGGTCTTCGGGACGGACGTCCGCGGCGGCCCGACGTCGCTCCCGCACTGGTGTCCCCCGACCTATCCCTCGCTGAGGTGACCCATGGTTCGCGCGTCGATCATCGTCGCCACGTACAACCGCAAGCAGCCGCTCGTCCGTCTGCTCGCGACGCTCGCCAACCAGGACGTCCCTCGCGACGACTACGAGGTCGTGGTCGTCGACGACGGCTCGGCGGAGGACGTCACGCCGGTCGTCGAGCCGTTCGCGTCCGCCATGCAGGTGGTCGTGCTGCGTCAGGCGAACAGCGGCGTGGCGATCGCGCGGCAGCGCGGCGTCGAGCGCGCCCGCGGGCGCATCGTCGTCTTCCTCGACGACGACATGCTCGCGGCCGAGGACTTCGTCGCGCAGCATCTCGCGGCGCACGAGGGCCATGACGACCGCGTGGTGATGGGCGAGCTCCTCCCGGATCCCTGCATCGGCCGGATGCCGCTGTTCGAGCGCTACCACGCCTACCAGCTGCAGCGGTTCGCCGACGGCTGGTCGCGGACGGGGACCTTCTCCGGGCACGACGTGTACACGGGGAACCTGTCGTTGACCCGCGACCTCTTCTTCCGTGCCGGCGGCTTCGATCCGGCGTTCCACATCGAGGACGTCGAGCTCGGGGTGCGCCTCGAGCAGGCGGGCGCGCGCTTCGTCTTCTCGCGGAAGGTGGCGACGGTGCACGCGTCCGATCACACGTCGCTCGAGAAGTGGCTCGACCGCTCGGTGCGCGACGGCCGTGACTGGGTGCGCCTCATGCGCAAGCACCCGAGGGCGCACGCCGCGAACCCGTGGCGCTACCTCTCCGCCGCGAACCCGCTGTCGCGCCCGTTCTTCGCGGCGGTGGTCGCGGCGCCGGGGGCCGCGCCCGCGCTCGCGCGGCTCGTGTTCCACGGCGCGGCCCAGGCCGACCGCCTCGGGCTCCGAGCCGCGACGGTCCGCGCGATGACCCTCGTGTACGGCATCCAGTACTACGCCGGCGTGCGCGAGGAGATCGGGTCGCTCCGCGGGGC
>JBDHVD010000652.1:0-4092 GCA_039809525.1 Labilithrix sp.
GACCTCGTAGACGTCGACGCCCGCCATGCCCGTGTCGAGGAGGATGCAGTCGAGGAGATCGGCCTTGTCGGAGGCGACCTCGATCGCGCGACTCGCGCCGTCCGCCTGCGCGATGCTCAGCCCGAGGATGCTCACGTGATGGAGCACCTGCTTGCGCGCCGCCTCGTCCGCGACGACGAGGATCTCCCCCGTCGCCACCGGGGCGATCGAGGAGATGAGCGAGTCGCGGACCGTCACGACGCGGATCTTACCCGCTGACGACGAGGATCGCACCGGTCAGGATGAGCACCCCACCGGCGACCGGAACGAGGCCGAGCCCCTCGCCGAGGACGGCCGCCGCGAGGACCACGGCGACGAACGGCTCGAGGAGCGTGAGGACCGACGCGTGGCTCGCGGCGATCCTGCGGAGACCCCACACGAAAAGGAGGCCGCAGAGCGCGCCCGGCCCCAGGGCCCCGGCGACGACGTACGCAAGGGACGGGCCGGTCACGAGCGCGTACTCCGTAGGGGGTACGACGGCGAACAGCAGCGGCACGGTGACGAGCCCGTGGAAGAACATCATCTCGCTGCCCGAGAACACCGCGACGAGCCGCTTGTTCACGAGCACGTTCGACGCGTAGAACACCGCGCTCCCCGCCCCCAGCGCCGCGCCGAGGAAGTCCTCGCGCGAGAGCCCCGCGCGCCACGGCTCGAGCAGGAGCAGCAGCCCGCCGAACGAGATGGCGACCGACGCGTACGTCCGCGCCGCCGGCCGCTCGCGCACCACCACCGGCGCGAGCACCGCGACGAGGATCGGCGTGAGGTAGTGCGTGAGCACGGCGATGGCCACGCTCGTCCGCTGATAGGCGGCGAAGAAGAAGCCGATGTTGAGCGCGTCGCTCACGCCGAGCCACGCGACCGCGAGCCACTGCTTCGGCGCGGCGCGCACCGGGAGGCGATCGCGGAGCATCACCGGCAGGCTCACGAGCGTCAGCACGAGCATGACGATGGCCGACTGGAGCGACGCCGGCATCGGCGCGCGCTTCAGGATCAGCGGCCACGTCCCCCACCCCGACGCCGCGATCGCGACCATCGCGTAGCCGGAGGCCCTCCGGCGATCGACGCCGCTCACTTGGTGCCCGCGAGCTCCTTGAGCTTCGCGAGCGTCATCAGCGCTTCGAGCGGCGTGATCCGCTCGACGTCGAGCGCGCGCAGCATCTCGACCGCCGGGTTCGCCGTCTCGACCGCCGGCGCGCTGAAGAGCCCGAGCTGGGGCGTCGCCTTCTTCGCGCGCGTCTCGCGCCCGCTCGGGAGCGACGCGCTCTTCTCGAGCCCGTCGAGGATCGCCTTCGCACGCGCGAGGACCGGCTCCGGCAGGCCGGCCAGCCGCGCACACGCGACGCCGTAGCTGCGCGACGCGGCCCCGCGCTGGACCTTGTGGAAGAAGACGATGCTGCCGGCATGCTCGCGCGCGCTGACGCTGTGGTTGTCCGCACCCGGGCACGTCGCCACCAGCTCGGTGAGCTCGTGGTAGTGCGTGGCGAAGAGCGCACGGCATCCGCAGACGTCGTGGAGATGCTCGGCGACCGCCCACGCGATCGACAGCCCGTCGTACGTCGAGGTGCCGCGACCGATCTCGTCGAGCACGACGAGCGAGCGACGGGTCGCGCCGCGCACGATGTTCGCCGTCTCCTTCATCTCGACCATGAAGGTGCTCTCGCCGCGCGCGAGGTTGTCCGAAGCGCCGACGCGCGTGAGCACCCGATCGATGACGCCGACGTGCGCGCGCCGCGCGGGGACGAACGACCCCATCTGGGCGAGGATCACCGCGAGCGCCACCTGACGCATGAACGTCGACTTGCCCGCCATGTTCGGGCCGGTGACGATCCACAGGCGCGCCCTGTCCGCGGGCGCATCGGGCGACGCGTCGAGCTCCACGTCGTTCGGCACGAAGCGCCCGGCGGCGGCGAGCTTCTCGACCACCGGGTGGCGCGCGTCCTCGAGCAGGAGCTCGAGCGAGTCGTCCACCTCCGGCCGCACGTAGTCGCCCTTGTGCGCGAGCTCGGCGAGCGCGCTCGCGACGTCGATCGCCGACAGCCGCGCAGCCACCGCACGCAGGCGCTCCGACTCCTTCGCCAGCCGCGCGCAGAGCTCCGTCCAGAGCTCGCCCTCTCGCGCGGCGAGCCGGTCCTCGGCGTGCGCGAGCTTGTCCGCGAGCGCGTCGAGCTCGTCGCAGGTGAAGCGCTCGCCCGAGGCGATCGTCTGCTTGCGCCGCCACGCGCGCGGGACCTTCGAGAGGTGGCTCTTCGTCACCTCCACGTACCAGCCGAAGACACGCGTGAACCGCAGCTTGAGCGACGCGATCTGCGCCTCTTCGCGCAGTCGTCCCTCGAGCTCGACGATCAGCCGCTGCCCGTCGCGCGTCAGCGTGCGCGCCTCGTCGAGCTCCGGGTCGAAGCCCTCGCGGAAGACGCCGCCGTCGCTCGCGCGGAGCGGCGGCTCGTCGACGATCGCCTTCGCGAGCAGCGCATGGAGGTCCTCGCAGCGATCGACGAACGGCTCCTTCGGTCCGATCTCGAGCGCGTCGCGGATCGCCCGATCGGGGCAAGCGCCGAGCGCGCGATCGATCTCCGGCAGCTCGGCGAGCGACGCGCGGAGCTTCTCGAGGTCACGCGGCGCGACGCGCCCCACCGCGAGCTTCACCGCGAGGCGCTCGACGTCGGCCACCGCGGTCAGGCGGTCGCGGATCTCGCCGCGCAGCCCGGGCTGCGTGACGAACAGCTCGACCGCGTCGAGCCGCCGCCGGATCTCGGCGACCTTCGTGCGCGGTGCGAGGAGCCGCCGGCGGAGCAGCCGCGCGCCCGGCGCCGTCTTCGTGAGATCGATCTCGGCGAGCAGCGATCCGCGCGTCTCGCCGTCCATCGTGCGGACGAGCTCGAGGTGCCGCTGCGTCGCGTCGTCGAGGACGAGCGTGTCGCCGAGCCGGTACTCGACGAGCCGCGCGACCGGCAGCGTCCGCCCCGGCTCGCACGACTGCGCGAGCGCCACGCAGCGGGCGGCGGCGATCCGCGCGAGCTCGCTCGCGCACGCGCGCAGCGCCTCGCCCTTGCCGAGCAGGCCGTCGAGGATCTCGACCGCGCGCTTTCCGTCGATCGGCGCCTCACCCTCCGCCGGCTCGCGCACCGCGGCGCGCGGCAGCGCCGCCTTCACCGTCGCGGCCAGCGCCTTCACGCTCGCTCCGGCGAGCACCTCGCGCGGATCGAGCCGGATGATCTCCGACAGCGCCGCGTCGAAGCCCTCCGCCTCGCACGCGAGCAGCTCCCCCGTCGACGCGTCGAGCACCGCGACGCCGATCGCGGGCTTCTCCATCGAGCCCTCGAAGGAGCAGAGGAACAGGTTCTTGCGCGCCTCGAGCCCGCCGTCGTCGAACGGGATGGCCGGGGTCACCACGCGCACGACCTCGCGCGGGACGATCCCCTTCACCTTCGACGGGTCGGCCATCTGCTCGCAGATGGCGACCTTGAAGCCCTGGTCGAGCATGCGCTGCACGTACCCGCTCGCGGCGTGGTAGGGCACGCCGCACATCGGGATCGGCTCCTCGGCCGACTTGTTGCGGCTCGTCAGCGTGAGCTCGAGCGCCTTCGCGGTGACGACCGCGTCCTCGAAGAAGAGCTCGTAGAAGTCACCGAGGCGAAAGAAGATGATGCAGTCCGGATGCGCGGCCTTCGCCGCGAGGAACTGCCGCATGACCGGCGTGTCTGCACCCGTCGCCTTCGCCATCGCGCCCGCGTGTCGTTAGCACATGGCCGCCGCGGTCGCGATACGCCGTGCCGGCGCGCGTGCGGTGCGCCCGTCGGGCGGGCGGTGCCCCGGCGCGCGCTGTTTCACCGCTTCAATTGAACGGGTGAAACAGCTCGGCAGACGGCGGGCCCCGCCGGGTGGCCGGCCCGGCGGCCCCCGGCGCGCGTTGTTTCACTGGTTCAATTGAACTGGTGAAACAGCCCGGCGAGGCGGCACCCGCCGGGTGGCGGCCCCCGCTCATCGGCGCGAAGCGACGATGAGGGGGACGCCCAGGTCTTGCCCAAGGCGCAGCGGGCCTTCGCGCGAAGCGCG
>JBDHVD010000653.1:0-4071 GCA_039809525.1 Labilithrix sp.
GTGTAGCTCCGTCCGCGATGAGCGTGGATCTGGTGATCGGAGATCTCGTCGAGATCGACGCGGCGAACCTCGTGGCACTCGCCCGCGTGCGCTCGATCGAGGGCGATCGCATGCACCTCGCGCTCGAGCAGGGCGGGTTCGTGCAGTGGACGGACGAGACCGTCTTCGTGCGTCGATGCGGCGACGCCGGCGCGTCGTGGGACGCGCGCGTCACCTATGCCGGTGCGTCGACCGTCACGCTCGAGGTCGTCGGCCGCTCGTCGCGGCCGTCGCCTGCGCCCCTCGACACCGAGCGCGATCTCGGCTCGCGCTGATCCTCCGCGTCAGGCGAGGACGAGCGACGGGTGCTGGTTGTTGCCGAACGGCTTGTCGGCCGTCTTCGCGACCGCGGAGACGTACGACCACAGGCCCTGGATGCCCGG
The DNA here is from genome assembly GCA_039809525.1 of Labilithrix sp. Lineage (GTDB taxonomy): Bacteria > Myxococcota_A > Polyangia > Polyangiales > Polyangiaceae > Labilithrix. Next base: position 423 of record JBDHVD010000653.1, read on the forward strand.
CGCCGTCGCGGGCAGCGCGACGTCCGCGTTCACGCGACCGGTCGAGCCCTGCTTGACGTACTTGCCGATGACCGTCGCGGTGAGGTTCGGCTGGTGGTTCGATCCCGGAAGGCTCCGCGAGAAGTCGCCCATCATCACGACGATGACGTTGCGGTTCGGGTCCTGGACCATGCGCGTGAAGAACGTGTTCAGCGGCGCGAGCACGTAGGACGTCATCTTGTTGCGGACGACGCTGCCGTTGTCGTCGCCGTGCGTGTCCCAGCCGCCGTCGAGCAGCGTGACCACGTTCGTGCCCGAGCGGATCATCAGCTCCGCGGCCGCGAGCTTCGACCCGAAGCTGCGCACCGCGGTGCCGTTGCCGAGCTTGTACGCCGTCTTGAGCTCGGCGAAGTCGAACTGCTGCACCGGCTGCTTCAGCGTGTCGATCGCCGCCTTGTAGCCGTTCGCGAGCGAGTCGAGCGACGCGGGGCTGCCGGCGATCGCGTTCGCGCTCATCTTGTCGGCGTTCGTCATGCCGGAGGCCGCGATCCCGCGATCGGGCACGCGCGGATCGGGCGCGCCGCCGCCGAGGGCGTCGATCGTCTTCTGCATGTCGGTGATGCTCTGGAACGACGTGCCGCCCACCGCGCCCTTGGGCATGTCGGCGTCGAGCCCGCCGCCGACGACCGCGGCCTTGATCGACGCCTTGCCGCCGATCGAGTTCGCGAGGACGAGGCCCGCGTTGCCGCCGCCCTGCGTCCAGAGCGCCGACTGCGCGCCGGGGTGGCTCGAGATGCCGTGGCGCACGCCGACCGCCGCCATGTGGTTCTTCACGAACGCGCTCATCGAATTCGCGAACGTGTTGTCGACGGACAGCCCGCCGCCGAGCGCGGTGTAGTTGCCGGCGGTGACGCCGAAGCTGCCCTGCAGCTGCTGGGCGCTGGCGAAGATGGCGTTGTACCCGCCGATGAAGTGCAGGAAGAGGACCGAGGTCGGCTCGGTCGCCGCCTGCGCCTCGCCGATCCAGCTCGCGCCCGGGATGCGAGCGCCGACGGCCGCGCCGCCGACGGCGGCGAGCCCCTTGAGGAAACCACGACGCGAGAAGCCGTTACGCATGACGCATTCTCCTCAGTAGGTCAGGAAGCCGGCGGAGGTGAGGACCGACGCGCACGCGTAGGCCCACTTGCGGCGGGCGTTCGGCTCGGCGGCCGCGCCCGTCGTGGCGACCTCGACGCACGCCTGGATCTCCTGGGGCGCCGGGGTCTTGCTCCAGAACTTGCGCGCCATCGCCGCGCACTGCGTCGCCGCGCTGTTCGCGTCGGGCGCGCTCGCGTACTCGGCGGCCGTCTGCGTGTACGTCAGGCATCCGTCGAACGCGATGTTGTACGCGGTCTGCAGCGCGACCGCGTTCGCCTCGGGCTCGTCGTACCAGCGCTGCGGGGGCTGCCCGAACGTCGCCGCGGACCCCGTGAGGCTCGCGGGCGTGTTCCCGAGCACGCGCGCGTACTCGGTCTGCAGCGCGCTGAACGGCTTGAGGCGCGCGCGATCGGTGCCGAGCTTCAGCACCTTGCGCTCCGCGGTGAGCTCGCGGTTGTCGAAGCCCGCGTACGTCTTCGACGTGCACTGCGCGGGATCGCCCGGGTCGGTGCCGCCGCCGGGATCGGCCGGATCCTCGCCCGGGTTCGATCCGCCGGGGCCGCGTCCGCCGGTGAGCTCGTCGCCGCCGTCGCCGCAGGCGAGCATGACGCACGCGAGAAGCGAGAACGTGAAGGTGATCTTGGCGTTCATCGTCTCATCTCCCTACTGGCAGAACGTCGGGTCCTTCGCGATCGTGGCGAGCGCGTCCTTGATCGAGCCCTTCGCGTCGAAGGCATCGACCGCCTTGTCGAAGACCGCGCCTTCGCACGTCGTCTCCGTGCGTCCGTAGAGGTACTTGAACGCGAGGCGGACGGTGTTGATGCGGAAGTTCGTCGACCCGACGAGCGCGGTGACGAGCTCCTTGTCGTTCGAGATCGTCTGGCCGCCGAGGATCTGCTGCGGTCCTTCGGTCGGCGGCGTGAACGTGACGTTCGCGCCGGTGCCCTTCCGCTTGCTGAGGACGCGGGCGACCTTGTCGAGCGCGTACCAGCTCTCGTAGTGGCAGCCGCGGCAGGCGGAGGCCTCGCGGCCCTTCGCCGTCAGGTCGACGCCCTCGACGTTCGTCGTCGCCGTGAGCTGCAGCCCCGTTGTGTTCTGCAGGATGCGGTACGCGCTGACGATGCGGTAGCCGGCCTCCTCGTTGCCCGCGTAGCGCTTCATCCACGCGCTGCTGCGGAAGTAGCCGAGGCCGTCCGGATCGGGCGTCACGGTGTCGGCGACGTCGTACTGCCCGACGAACATGTCCTTCCACGGCTTGTCGTTCGTGAGGACGTACTTCGCGAGGGTGTAGGAGGCGTCCTCGGCGAGGCTCTCGCCGGGATCGGCGTTGAGCTCGGAGTTGACGTAGCGGGCGAAGCGCTCGACGAAGCCGGCGTCCGCGATCAGGGCGTCGACGCCGGTCTGCGGATCCTTCGACGCGAGCAGCTCGGCGCTGGGGCTCTTGCCGAGGAACGCGACGGAGAGGCGCGTCGCGCAGCGCTCCGCCTTCTCCTGCGCCTCGGACGCGGCGTCCGCCTTCGCCTTCTCGGGCTTCGCGAGGCCGATCCCGAGTGCGAGCGTGCCGGCCACGAGAGGGCCGACCGCACCGGCGATTCTCCTCATCAGCTTCTGATCCATCGTTGCCTCCGAGTGCCTTTCTCGTCTTCGTCAGCGCCGATTGCAGGCCGCGGTCCAACGCTCGCGCCGGCGCCCGGTGATCCGCCCCGCGCCGATCGTCGGACTTTTCGCCGGGGCCGCCCCGATCCACCCCTGCGCGCGGTGAACGGCGCGTTCGCGGCCCGCGAACGATCCGTTCGCAGGCGGCGGCGGGGCGAACGAACTGGCCATGCCCGGGCACGTGCACCCGTCGAGCCGCGCGCGTTCGGCGTCGATCGCGCAGGGGCGTGCGCGACACGCGCAGCGTCGCTCGCGGAACGCGACGGCGCCGCACGCACGCACGCGAGCCTCCGGTGCGGGCGCGCGTCGCCCGCGCGATCCACGGGCGTCAGCGGTGGCTGCGCGCCTTGAGCTTCTGGAAGTACCGGCGGCCGATGCCGGACGCCGCGGCCGCGCGCGCGACGTCGCCGCCGTGCCGGGCGAGGACGCGCGCGACGTAGCGCGCCTCGAACTCCTCGAGGATCCGGTCGCGCGCCTGCGGGTACGGCACGTCCATGTCGACGAAGCGATCGATCGCGTCACCGCCGCTCGCGCCCGGCGCGCCGGGCGGCGGAGGAATGCTGGCGGGCATCCGGTCCTGCTGCGAGGCGGCGAGGTCGCCGAGCGCGAGCTGGCGCGCGATCGTGTTCCGGAGCTCGCGGATGTTCCCCGGCCAGGCATAGTCCTCCCACTTCTGGAGGAGGTCGCGCGGGATCGCGTGAGGGTCGCCGCCCATCTCGCGCCAGAAGTGCATCGCGAGCGCGGTGACGTCGCCGAGGCGATGGCGGAGGGGCGGCAGCTCGATCCGCGCGACCGCGAGGCGATGGAACAGGTCCTCGCGGAAGCGGCCGGCCTGGACCTCCTTGTCGAGATCGCGCCGCGTCGCCGCGAGCACGCG
>JBDHVD010000654.1:0-4060 GCA_039809525.1 Labilithrix sp.
GACCCGCCTCGACGTCGTCGCGTACATCTCGCACGGCATCTCGAAGGCCGACGAGCCCGGCGACGGCCGCGAGGAGAAGGAGCCCGCGTCGGTCGGCGAGGAAGGCGAAGGACCGCGGCCGCGCCGCGACCCGCTGAAGGCGTACACGCTGAACCTCAACGAGGAGGCGAAGGAGAAGCGCATCGACCCGCTCGTCGGCCGGTCGAACGAGATCTCGCGCATGATCCAGATCCTCGCGCGGCGGAAGAAGAACAACCCGCTGCTCGTCGGCGACTCGGGCGTCGGCAAGACGGCGATCGTCGAGGGCCTCGCGCTGAAGATCATCAACGGCGAGGTGCCCGAGGCGCTCAAGAAGACGACCGTCTACTCGCTCGACATGGGCGCGCTCATCGCCGGCACGCGCTACCGCGGCGAGTTCGAGGAGCGCCTCAAGGGCGTGGTGAAGGCGCTGCAGAAGATCGACGGCGCGGTCCTGTTCATCGACGAGATCCACACCATCGTCGGCGCAGGCGCGACGAGCGGCGGGAGCATGGACGCGTCGAACCTGCTCAAGCCGGCGCTCGCGTCGGGACGCTTCCGCTGCATCGGCTCGACCACCTTCGAGGAGTTCCGCCAGCACTTCGAGAAGGACCGCGCGCTCGCGCGGCGCTTCCAGCGCGTCGAGGTGAACGAGCCGTCGGTCGAGGACACGAAGAAGATCCTCCAGGGGCTCCGCCCCAAGTACGAGGAGTTCCACGGCGTCCGCTACACCGAGGACGCGATCGACGCCGCGGCCGTGCTCTCGGCGCGCTACCTCCACGACCGGCGCCTCCCGGACAAGGCGATCGATCTCCTCGACGAGGCCGGCGCGGCGGCGAAGCTGCGCCTGACGGTGGACGCGAAGCCGCTCGGGCTCCTGGCGCCCCCGTCGGAGCGCTCGCTCGACGGCGCCGCGAGCTCCGCCACGACGGCGAGCGACGCCGCGGACGCGAAGCCCGTCCCGGCGAAGACGGAGAAGCCTCGCATCGTGGTCGACGTCGCCGAGGTCGAGACGGTGCTCGCGCGCATGGCGCAGATCCCGCCGCGCGAGGTCAGCTCCAACGACAAGGAGAAGCTGAAGAACCTCGAGCACGACCTGAAGGGCGTCGTCTTCGGTCAGGACCGCGCGATCGAGCAGCTCGCCGCCGCGATCAAGCTCGCGCGCGCCGGCCTCCGCTCGCCGGAGAAGCCGATCGGCAACTTCCTCCTCACCGGCCCGACCGGCGTCGGCAAGACCGAGGTCGCCAAGCAGCTCGCGAAGATCATGGGCATCTCGTTCGTGCGCTTCGACATGAGCGAGTACATGGAGCGGCACACGGTCTCGCGCCTCATCGGCGCGCCGCCCGGCTACGTCGGCTTCGATCAGGGCGGCCTGCTCACCGACGCGATCGCGAAGACGCCGCACGCGGTGCTCCTGCTCGACGAGATCGAGAAGGCGCACCCCGACGTCTTCAACGTGCTCCTCCAGATCATGGACCACGGCAAGCTGACCGACAACAACGGCAAGTCCACCGACTTCCGTCACGTCGTGCTGCTCATGACGTCGAACGTCGGCGCGCGCGACCTCGGTCGCCGCGCGGTCGGCTTCGGCGAGCGCCGCGCGACGGGCGACGCGGAGCGCGAGTACAAGCTCCTCTTCAGCCCCGAGTTCCGCAACCGCCTCGACGCGCGCATCGCGTTCGATGCCCTCTCGCCGCTCACGATGGCGAGCATCGTCGACAAGTTCCTGAAGGAGCTCCTCGGGCAGCTCGCCGAGAAGAAGGTCACGATGGAGGTGACCGACGAAGCGCGCGTGTACCTCGCGGACAAGGGCTACGACCCGGACTTCGGCGCACGTCCCCTCGCCCGCGTGATCCAGGAAGAGGTGAAGACGCCGCTCGGCGAGGAGCTGCTCTTCGGCAAGCTCGAGAAGGGCGGCAACGTCGTCGTCGACGTCGAGGACGCCGAGGTCACCGACGAGGCGACGGGCGAGAAGAAGCCGGGCAAGAAGCTCGTCTTCCGCTGCACCTCCGCGGGCTCCGCCCCGTCCTCGCCGCAGCCGAAGAAGGTCGACGCCTGAAGAGGCCTGCGACGGCCGCGCTGGCGCACTGAACATCCGTGCGGTATACCGTTCCGGGTGCGCTCGCTCCCGGTGTTCAACCCGCAGAACCGCTTCGCGTCGACGACCGTCGCCTACGACGAGGGCGAGGCGCCGGACCAGCACGTCGAGATCCACGAAGACCACACGAGGAGCATCCTCGCGACGAACGACTCGCCGGACGTCGGGTTCCGCTGGAGCATCAACCCGTACCGCGGCTGCTCGCACGCGTGCGCCTACTGCCTCGACGGCGACACCGCGATCCTCATGGGCGACGGCTCGACGCGCGCGCTGCGCGACGTCCGCGCCGGCGACGTCGTCTACGGCACGCTGAAGCGCGGCGGCGTTCGCCGCCTGGTCAAGACGCCGGTGCGCGCGCACTGGCAGACGATGAAGGTCGCCCATCGGGTGATCCTCGCGGACGGCACCACGCTCGTCGCGAGCGCGGACCATCGCTTCCTCGTCGATCGCGGATGGCGCCGCGTGGGGAGCCTCGCGCGGTCGCGGCGGCCGACGCGGATGGTCGGCGTCGGCCGGTTCGCGTCGACGCCGGCGGTCACCGACGAGTACCGGCTCGGCTACCTCGCCGCGGTCACCGGGCACGCGCTCGATCTCGACGCCGAGCGGCGCGCGCGGGCGTTCCTCCTCGCCCTCGACGCGTCGACCCGCGACGCGGTGCTGAAGGCGTCGGGCGATCCCACGCGCTTCCGCCGCGCGGCGGCGGCGTTCGTTCCGTGGACCGCGGAGGCCGCGCGCGGCTTCGCCGCCGGGACGTTCGACGCCGGACGCGACCGCGCGAGGCGCACGCTGCGCGACGAGCTCCGGTTCATCCACGTGGTCGATCCGGCGTCGCGCCGGCTCCGCGAGCTCGAGGGCCGCGAGCTCGAGCCGGCCGACGACCTCGCGATCGTCGCGATCGAGGACACGCGCGTGCACACCGCGATGTTCGACATCACGACCGGCACCGGCGACTTCATCGCGAACGGCGTCGTGAGCCACAACTGCTATGCGCGGCCGGGCCACGAATACCTCTCGTTCAGCGCGGGGACGGACTTCGAGAAGAAGATCGTCGTCAAGCCGCGCGCCCCCGAGCTCCTGCGCGAGGCCTTCGAGAAGAAGTCGTGGAAGGGCGACCTCATCGTCTTCAGCGGCGTGACCGACTGCTACCAGCCGCTCGAGCGCACGATGGCGATCACGCGGGCGTGCCTCGAGGTGTGCGCCGCGTACCGGAACCCGGTCGGCATCATCACGAAGTCGCCCGTCATCGAGCGCGACGTCGACGTGCTCCAGGAGCTCGCGCGCGTCGCGAGCGTGCGCGTCAGCGTGAGCGTTCCGTTCTGGGACGCGGACGTCGCGAAGGCGATGGAGCCGTGGGTGACCACCCCGCAGCGGCGGATGAAGACCGTCGAGACGCTCGCCAGGGCAGGCATCCCCGTCGGCGTCAGCGTCTCGCCCATCGTGCCCGGCCTGAACGACGACCACCTCGGGGAGGTGCTGAAGGCGGCGAGCGAGGCCGGCGCCACGCACGCCTTCTACGTCCTGCTCCGGCTGCCGGGCGCGGTGAAGGACGTGTTCGAGAACCGGCTCCGCCAGAACCTGCCGCTGCGCGCGGAGAAGGTCCTGCGCCGCATGCGCGAGGCGCACGGAGGGAAGCTGTACGACGCCTCGTACGGCAAGCGCCAGAGCGGCGCCGGGCAGTACGCGGACATGATCGCGGCGCTCTTCGAGCGCACCGCGAAGCGCTACGGGCTTTCCCACGACGAGATGAGGCGCTACGCGATCGCCTCGACGTTCCGGCGGCCGGACCGGACGGGCCAGACCAGCTTCGGCTTCTAGAGGACGCGCTCCGATCGCGGATTGGCGTCGAAGCCGGACCTCGTGGATCGCTTCCCCGATCGCTGACGCGATCCGGATCATCCCCCTCGCCGTCCGCACATCCGCGCACTTGCCCGCAGGCACGAGGCT
>JBDHVD010000655.1:0-4057 GCA_039809525.1 Labilithrix sp.
TTCGACATGGTGTTCCCGAACACGTACTCGAAGATCATCAAGCTCCTCGAGGCGATGAACGCCGCCGGCGTGAAGCCGGAGCTCGAGTGCTTCGACACCGGGCACACGCACGGCATCTGGCCGCTGCTCGACATGGGGATCCTGAAGAAGCCGCTCCAGTTCTCGTTCATCGTGAACGTCCTCGGCGGGATCCCGCCGCTGGTCGAGAGCCTGCAGCTGCAGACGAAGATCATGCCGCCCGGCAGCGAGTGGGAGGTGATCGGGATCTCGAAGTGCGGCTGGCGCATGATCGGCGCGGCGCTCGCCCTCGGCGGGAACATCCGCGCGGGGCTGGAGGACAACCTCTATCTGCCGAACGGCGAGATGGCGCGCTCGAACGGCGACCTGATCGAGGTCGCCGCGCGAATGGTGCGTGACTGCGGGCGCAAGGTGGCCACGGTCGAGGAGGCGAAGAAGATCCTCTCGCTCGACCAGTTCACGCCGCAGGACGCCAGGCCCGCGGGGCAGCCGGTCGCCTCGGCCTGACGCACGTACGTCGCGAGCGCCCGCTGGAACGGCGCTCGCATCGATCGCGGGGCGATGCGCCCGTGCCGACCGATCGATGCACGATCTGCCATGTTTGCCGGCGCCGCGCTGCTGGTGGTCGCCTGCAACGGTGCAGGGGCGGGCCAGCGCATCGATGCTCCGGCGAGAAGGAATGCCACACTCTCCTTGCGCAGCGCGTTGATCACCGTCGCCCCGGAAGAGGCGACGCCGGTGATCGCCAGCTGCCGCGGCGGGGCGCTCTGCCGCGAGCTCGAGCTGCCGCGCGGCGGGGCGAACGCCGATGCGATCGAGGAGGCGAACGAGGACTGCACGCACCGCGGCGGCACGATCGACACCACGCCGTGCGCGCGCGCGGGCGTGGTCGCGTCGTGCACGCTGAGCGGCGTCGCCGGGCCCATCCGCGTCTTCACCTATCCGCAGCAGGATGCGAACGAGCAGCAGGAGGCCGTCTCGAAGATGGACGATCTCTGCAGCGCGATGGACGGCACGTTCGAGCTGCGCGCGCGCTGAACTGCGACTATACCGGGCGCATGTCGAAGACGAAGCCGCCCACTCGTCTGTACGGGAAGATCCGTGTCGTCGAGGACGGCCCGATCACGCGCATCACGCTGTTCAATCCGGAGCGACGCAACGCGATCGGTCCGCAGATGATCAACGAGCTGCTCTACGCGCTCGACGACGCGCACGCCGACGAGGACGTGCGGGCGATCGTCCTGACGGGCGAGGGCAAGGCGTTCTGCGCGGGCGGAGACTTCGCGCAGATGTCCGGAGGCGAGGCGGACGGTCCGCAGCTCCCGCCGAAGGGCGACTACGCCGATCTCCTCCTCGCGATGACGAAGACGGAGAAGCCGATCGTCGCGCGCGTGAACGGCCACGCGATGGGCGGCGGCCTCGGCCTCGTCGCGGCGTCGACGTTCGCCATCGCCTCGACGGACGCGAAGCTCGGCACGCCGGAGATCGAGGTCGGTCTCTTCCCGATGATGATCATGGCGCTGCTCGCCCGGCTGGTGCCGAGGCGCGCGCTCGTGGAGATGATGCTCTTCGGCATGAAGTTCGGCGCCCACGAGGCGAAGGCGCTCGGGATCGTCAACCGTGCGGTGCCGGGCGAACAGCTCGACGAGGCGGTGAAGACGTTCACCGATCAGGTCGTGTCGAAGAGCCCGATCACCCTCGCGCTCGGCCTCCGCGCGTTCGCGGAGCAGGACGACATGGCGCTCGCGGACGCGCTCCCGATGCTGCGCGGCAAGCTCGCCGAGTGCCTCGGCACCGAGGACGCGCGCGAGGGCCTGATGGCGTTCCTCGAGAAGCGCGCCCCCGTGTGGAAGGGCCGCTGATACACCCGGCGATACACCCCCGATACGGATCGGCGATACAGCGGCGAGCGGGGCCCCACGAAATCCCGTGAATCACGGGAAATCGACGAGGAGCGGGCCTGGCACGGACCGCGCAGTGGGGCGTCGCATGCTCGCCAACGTCTCGCTCCGCACGTTCCTCCCGTTCGTCGTCTCGATCGCCGCCCTCGCCACGCAGGCCTGCGCCGCGCCCGCCGGTGAGGAGGCGTCGTCGGACGCGCCGCCCGCGGACACCGCGATCGCCGCCGGCGAGGAGGGCCACGACGCGCTCGGCCTCGCGGGCTCGGCGGGCGAGATCGCGCCGAGCGGCGTGGGCGCGACGGTCGCGGCGATGAGCGGTGCGCGCGCCGGCTCGTCGAACCCCGACGTGGTCGCGCAGCTCGTCGTGCCGTCGCGGAAGGCGGTCTACGACGTGTTCGCGTACGAGCTCGGCATCGACGACGTCGGGACGGCCCCCGGGGGCACGGCGGACCTGACGGCGGCGAAGCCGGCGCTCCGCCCGCTCACCGTCGTCGCGCAGCCGAAGGCGGGGGCGCCGTCGCTGGCGAACGACGTGCTCTTCGGCGGCTCGCTCGGCGAGATGACGCTGCTCGCGCGAGACGCGTTCGGCAAGTTCGTCGAGCTCGCGAAGATCTCGGGCGCGTCGGTGCAAGCCGTGAAGACGACGGCGTCCGGCAACGCCGCGGTCGAGGAGTACACGCTCGCGATGACGGCGCTCACGGTCCGGAGCGGCACGTCCTCGGTCACGGTGAACATCGCGACCGGCTCGGCGACGTGCGCCGATCCGTGCCCGTGCGGGACGCAGCGGGACGCGAAGCTCGGGCCGTTCGTGCAGGCGACCGATCCGACGTGGCCGGTCGCGAAGGGCTCGGCGCGCGTCGATCAGATCGACGTCGCGGTGAGCCAGACGTCGAAGCCGCAGCTCGACGGCGTGTCGTTCTCCGGCGCGTTCGAGACCGGCGGCATGTGCGCGGTGTTCGCCGCCGGCCTGCGCGCGTTCGCGCCGGCGGTGCACCTCGGCGTGGCGAGCGCGCCGTCGGCGACCGGGGCCGCGCGCGAGGCGACGTCGTGGGACGCGTGCTTCACGACGGTGAAGAGCGTCTCGATCGGATCGTCGTGGAAGGGCGCGTACGAGACGGTCGAGCTCCGCGCGGGCGGCCTCCTCCGCACCGATCGGACGTTCGACGCGTACGGCAAGGAGACGGCGAAGTCCTCGGGCTGGTCGTTCCTCGCGAACGCGCCGATCGCCTCCTGCGCCGACGTCTGGCCGAAGTGAGCGGCTACTTCGCGAGGCGCCAGACGCCGCCGCCGACCTCTTCGTCGTTCGTCCAGTAGACGCCGTCGCCGGCGGCGATCACCGCCGCCGGCGTCTTCGCGTCGGCGATCTTCTCGCATCCCGCCGCGGCGCACGCCGATCCGTTCGCCGGCGCGCGGCGGATCGTGCCGCCGGTGGTCGCGCCCGCGCCGGTGTTCGCCCAGTAGACGAACCCGTCGAGCACCGCGATCGCCTTCGGCGCGTCCTGTCCCTGCGCGACGAAGCTCGCGCTGCCGCCGGCCTTGGGGGCCTTGCGGATCGTGCCTCCCGCCGGCTCGGTCCAGTAGATGTTCGTCGCGTCGACGGCGATCCCGTACGGGGCCGACGCTCCTCCGGCGTAGCCCGACGCGCAGCTCGTCCCCTCGACGCACGCGCTCGCCGCGTCGAGCGCCGCGCGAAAGACGCCGGAGCTCTCGGATGCCCAGTATGCGTTCGTGCCGTCGACGGCGATCCCGCCGAAGCCCTTGAAGGTGCTGACCGGCGGCTGGTAGGTCGCCAGCGAAGCGATCCCGCTGCCGTCGCCGTTCGCGCGCTGGACGTGCGGGGCGGGATCGGTGGTGCCGAACGACGTCGTCCAGAACACCTTGCCGCCGGCGAGCGCGAGCATCCCCGGTTCGCCGCCGCTCGCAGGGCCCCAGGTGGCGGTGATCGCGCCGCCGGTGACGGGCTTCACGGAGACCGTGCCGGCGGCTTGCGCGATCCAGTAGACGTTCGTGCCGTCCGTCGCGATCGCGGCCGCGCCGCGCACCTTCGCGAACGCATCGCCGACGCCGGTGCCCGCGAACGCTTCAGGGCAGGTGGCGGCGCCTGCGCACTTGCCGTCGTGACCGACGCGTACGACCGA
>JBDHVD010000656.1:0-4057 GCA_039809525.1 Labilithrix sp.
CGGCGACGAGCTCGAGCTGCGAGACGTGCGCGTCGTCGAGGATCTCGAGCCTCCGCGGCGTCGCGTGGAGCACGCCGATCGAGCGGCCCATGACGCTGAGCGGTACGCACGCGGCGTACGACGGCGGGTCGGGCCGCTCGCGCAGGCGCGGGCACACGTCGAGGGCGCCGGGCTTCGTGAAGCGCAGCGTCTTGCCTCCACGCATCGCGGGACACTGCTCGGGCGACGCCGCGGGGCAGCCCGCGGGGCCGTGGCGCGAGAGCGCCGCGAGGTGCAGCTCCTTCTGCGCCGCGTCGGCCAGGAGGATCTCCGCGGGCGTCTCCGGGATGATCCGCTCGAGCGCGCCGCCCGCGATCTCGAGGACGTCGGCCTCCGTGTCGGCCATCGCGAGCCCGCGCTGGATCTCGGCGTCGAGCTCCTGTCGCGCGCCCTCCGCGCGGATCAGCGCCTCGCGCGCCTCGGCGGCCCGCTCGAGGGTCTGCAGCTTGGCGGCGCGCTCGCGCTCGAGCTTGCCGTACGCGGCGGTGGTCATGAGACCGAACACGAGGGCGAGCGACATGAACAGCTGGACCGATCCGTCGAACAGCAGGGACGCGACGATCGCGGAGAGCGCCGCGCCGCTGCCGAGGAAGACCGCGCGATGAAGGCTGCCCATGGCTCAGGTGATGACCGACAGGAGGTCGGCGGCGAAGCTGCGCAGCGCGTTGAGGCTCCGGCGCTGCCAGTGGACGCGCGGGTTCGACCGCAGCGCGATGACGTACTGCTCGGCGGGCGCGAGGTCCTGCACCATCCCGATCCACGAGACGAAGCACTTGAAGCAGGACGAGTTCATGAACTCGAGCTCGCGGAAGTCGACCTCGACGCGCTTCGCCCGGAGCGAGACGGCATCGCGGTGCAGCGCCGAGAGGAACTCGTCGAGCGGCTCGATGGCATGGATGTCGGCGGTGCCTCGGAGGCGCGCCACGAGCAGCTCGCCCTCGAGCGCTCGCTCGGCCTGGAACGCCGAGCCCGGAAGAATGTACGGTTCGTTCATCACGCAGCCTCCTTTCCGCGCGCGAGCATCAGCCCGGTCGCGCGCACCGTCGCGCCGTCTCCGCCGAGATGGAGCGCGATCGTCATTTCCGCCTCTGCCCAGATGCGAGCCAGGCCGAGGCCGGACCCGAAGCGGAGCGTGCGGCTCCGCTGCATCGCTGCGTGATAGAACGCGAACGCGTCCGGCGCCCTCGCGACCTCGGCGAAGAACTCCTCGAGGCCCGCGCGTCGCTCGGGCGTGACCGGGTTCGCCGTCTCGATCGTCGTCACGCACCCGAGGTCCTCGGGAGTGACGCACACGCGGAGCGACGCCGCGCCGCTGGCCGAGTACTTGAGCACGTTCTCGAGCAGCTCGTGCACCGCGATACCCACGCGAGCGGCGCCGTCGGGATCGTGCAGCGCCCGTTCGAAGAGCGACGTGACGAACCGTCGCGTCATCGAGACCGTCTCCACGGTGGGTTTGAATTGCAGGTTGAAGTCGATCACCGGTCGTGCGCTTTCTGTTCGTGCCCCCAGGTTTCCCAACGGCCGTACGCGGGACGGGTTAAGCGGCGATCCGCTCGGCGCCCGTCGTGCCGACGTGACGCAGCACGACGACGCTCATGTCGTCGGCGACCCGCCCGTTCGCCCACTCCTTCGCCGCGGCGAGGAGGGAGTCGCCGATCGCGTCGACGGTCACCGAGGGGCCCGCCGCGGCAAGGAGCGCCCGTACCCGCTCCGGCCCGAACTGCTCGCGCCCCCGCATCGCCTCGGTGATGCCGTCCGTGTAGAGGACGACGACGTCCCCCGGCGCGAGCGCGATCTCCACCTCCTCGGTGACGCGCTCGATCGACGCGATGGCCCCCACCCACGTGCCCGGCGTCTCGATCACGTCGACGGTGCCGGTGGCCGCGCGGCGGACGAAGATGTCCTCGTGCGCGCCCGCGAGGCGGAGGCGCCCGTCGGTCGTGTACCTCAGCAGCGTGAGGGTCGCGTGATCGCGCCGGCGCATGCGCGTGCGCACGTTCTCGTACAGCACGCGATTGACCGTGCACGCGAGGTCCCGCGGGCTCACCTGCGGGTCCTCGCGCACGAGCGCGCTCACCGCGCTCTGGAGCATGAGGGCGACGATGCCGGTGCCGAGGCCGTGCCCGCTCACGTCGCCGATGCCGAGGTAACAGCCGTCGGGCACCGGCACGACGTCGTAGTAGTCGCCCCCCACCTCGGTCGCCGTCTCCATGCGTGCCGCGATCTCGAGGCCGGGCGCGCTCGGCTTCCGCGGCAGGATCGAGACCTGGAGCGTCGCCGCGACGTCGAGCTCGTCGCGCAACCTTCGCTCCCGATCGGCGACCGCGTCCCCCATCGCGTTGAACACGCGCGCGAGACGAACGAGCTCCTCGTTGCCGCCCACGTCGTCGATCTTCCGTCGCTCGCCGCGCTCGATGCCGCGCGCCGCCGTCGCGAGCCGCTCGAGCGGCTGGATGATCCGCCAGCGCGCGATGACCACGAGCAACAGGGCGATCATCGCTGCGGCCAGCGCGCCGCGCAGCACGAGCCCGCGCTCCGTCTCACGGAGCTCGCGGGTGTTCTCCGCGAGCGAGAAGACGGCGCAGAGCTGCCCGATCGGCCGGTCCTCGATGTCGACGACCGGGTGACGGAAGACCATGTTCTCGGCGCCGACCACGATGGCGTCGGAGCCCGCGACGCACCCCGACGCCGAGCCCGAGCTCGCGATGGGCTCGCTCCGGTCGAGGGCGAAGGCGGCGAGCCCCACGATGCCCCGCGTCGCCTGCGCGTCCTCGAGGTCCCGGACGAGGGCATCATGATCGTCGAACGTCATCGGCGCCGAGATCGCGCCGGCGATCACCGAGGTGACCATCTCCGCGGCCTTGCTCCGGGCGGAGAGCACGCGGAGGCGCTCCTTGTGGTTGAGCTCGGCGAAGACGACCGAGAGCACGGCGACGAGCACGACCGTGGTGGTCAGCGTCAGATAGGTGCCCACCGAGAGGCGTCTCGGCAGCGACAGGAGCGTCCGCATGCGCGAGCAGAGGAACGGCCGCCGCGCGGGCGGGAAAAGGGCTCGACCGCGATTAAGTCAGCCGGTGCATCCGCCGTAAGGACCATGGATGGACGCGAGCGGATTACGCCGCCGCAGCTTCTGCCTCGGGCTGGCTGCGACGATCGTCGGCGCTGCACGCCCGGCCGGCGCGTCGTTCGATCTCCCCCCTGCCCTCCAGGCCGACTTGATGGTGAAGCTCGCGCCGTACGATCGAGGGCTTCGCGCCCGCGCGGGAGACGCCGTCGACGTGGTGCTCGTCACCAGGCCCGGCGACGCCGACTCCGAGCGGAGCGCCTCGCAGCTCGCGGCATCGCTCGGACGGATCGCACGCATCGCCGATCTTCCCCATCGCGAGACCGTCGTGGGCTATGCGGGCGGGAGCGAGCTCGCGGCGCGATGCAAGCAGCTCCGCGCCGCGATCGTCCACGTCTCGCCGCAGCTCGCGCCCTTCGGCGACGCGATCCGCACGGCGCTCGAAGGGGTCAACGTCCTCACGGTCGCTCCGAGCGTCGAGCTCGTGCGACGCGCGGTGGTCCTCGGCTTCGACCTCGTGTCGTCGAAGCCGAAGCTCTTCTTCAACGCCGGACTCGCCAAGCGCCAGGGGATCGTCCTCGCGTCCGAGGTCCTGAAGCTCATGACGGTGTTCTCATGAAGCGTTCTCGTTCGCTGGGCGCGGCCGTCGTCGTCGTGGGCGCGCTGCTCGGCCGCTCGGCCGCGGCGCAGGACGCCGACCTCGAGGCGGTCCTCGAGTCCCACGTCGTCACCGCGCCGTCGCAGTCGGCCGAGGTCACCACCGACGCGCCGGCGACGACCTCGGTGATCACCGCCGAGGCCATCCGCCGCCACGGCATCCGCTCGCTCGAAGAGGCGCTCAACTACCTCGCGCTCGGCGTGTTCACCACGAACCCCTCGCACGGCGTCGAGATCGGCGCCCGCGGCGTGGCCTTCACCGGCGACTTCGGCAACCACGTCCTCCTCCTCGTCGAC
>JBDHVD010000657.1:0-4050 GCA_039809525.1 Labilithrix sp.
GCGGGGGGGATCCTGTCGTGCATGGACGGTCTCCCTTCGAAGACGGTGCCGATCGACGGCGTCGAAACGACGGAAATCGCCCCGGTGACCTACGACGCCGTCTACGTCGTCAACGGTGAAGACGCGACCATCTCGGTCATCAACGCCGAGACCGACACCGTCGCGGGTTCCATCGCCTTGAAAGGGATGGCGTACCCGCATCACATCGGGCTGAGCCCCGATCGCGCGCAGCTCGCGATCGCCGTGCCCGGCTACGACATGAGCGGCGGCGAGTTCGGCCACGCGATGCACTCGTCGCGGCCCGGCCAGGTCGTCCTGCTCGACGCGCTGACCGGCGCCCTCGTCGGTTCGAAGAAGACCGACGCGGCGAACAACAACGTCGTCTTCGCGCCCGCGGGCGATCAGGTCTGGACGTCGCAGGCGACGACGCCGGGCTCGACCCTGATCCTCGACGCGAAGTCGCTCGAGCTCCGCGAGTCGATCTCGGTGGGCACCTCCCCCGCCGAGACGGTGATGAGCGCGGACGGGACGCTCGCGTTCGTCGCGAACTCCGGCTCGGCGACGGTCAGCGTGATCGACGTTGCCGGGCGGCGCCTGCGCGCGACCGTCCCCGTGGGTGCGGGTCCCGTGCTCGCCGTCCCGTCCTCGCAGGGCGTGGTCTACGTCGAGAACGAGCCCGACCAGACGGTCTCGGTGATCGATCAGGCGACGCTGAAGGTGCAGCAGACGTTCTCCCTCGGCTTCAAGCCGGGCAGCATCAACGTCGCATCGAACGGCGAGGTGTGGATCACGTCACCGGACCGCGGCTACGTCGAGCTCCGGAGCGCGACCGGTCAGGTCCAGCAGACGATCGTCACCGGCGCGGGCGCGCACTGGGTGCTCTTCTCCGGCGACGGCCGGCGCGTCTACGTCTCGAACGAGCTCGCGAACTCCGTGAGCGTCATCGACCGCGCCACGAGCCGCGTCACCACCACCATCCCGGTCGGAGCGAAGCCGAACGGGATGGTGTGGCGCGCGAAGTGACGCTCGGTCAGCGCTTCGCCGGCTCGCGGAGGAACGACAGGAGGTGCTCGGCGAGCGGGCCGGGCTGCTCCTCGGGCATGTAGTACCCGCAACGCTCGACGCCCTTCCCCCGGACGTCGTTCGCGTACTCCTTCCACACGTCCATCATCGGGGTCTTCGCGTTCGGCCCCTTCTCGCCCCAGAGGATCATCGTCGGCATCTTCAGCTTGTTGCCGGCGGCGTGATCGGCGTCGTCGTCCTCGAGGTCCTTCGAGAACGTGAGGCGATAGTCCTCGAACGTCGCGCGGAGCGTGCCCGGCGCCTCGAGGCACTTCACGTACTCGGCGACGCCTTCTTCGAGCGCCGGGCGGACGTACGCGTAGCGGAAGAAGTAACGGATGTACGCCTCGATGTTCGGGCGGATGAACAGCTCGGCGAGGTCGGGGTGCAGGTGGAAGAGCCAGTGCCAGTACCGCTTCGCGTCGACCTGCGACTGCGTGCGGAGCACCTCGCGCGTCGGGATGATGTCGAGCATGCAGAGGCGCTCGACCTCGTCCGCGTAGTCGAGCGCGTAGCGATGCGCCACACGCGCGCCGCGGTCGTGGCCCACGAGCAGCGACACCTTCTCGTATCCGAGCGCCTTGGTGAGCGCGCGGATGTCGGCCGCCATCGTCTTCTTGTCGTAGCCGTCGGTCGGCTTGTCGGTCAGGCCGTAGCCGCGCATGTCCGGCGTGACCACGGTGCAGTGCTGCGCCAGCAGCGGCATCACCCGGCGGAAGCAGTACGAGTGCTGCGGCCAGCCGTGCAGCATCACGACGAGCGGGCCCTTGCCCTCGCGCACGTAGTGGATGCGGATGCCGTTGACCTCTTCGACGGTGTCCTCTCTCGACATGACTCCTCCCGAGCTCGTCGTCGGAGACGACGCGTTCACTTCGTGTCCTTCTTGAAGACTGTCGTACCGAAGCGGCTCGACGCCTTCGAGATCTCTTCGTGACTGGGCTTCGGCACGTCCGCAGGCGGGATCTCGAAGCGCTCCGCCGGCACGCTCACTTCCATGTGGAAGCCCTCGAACCCGCCGGGCGAGACGATCTCCAGGAAGCGTGCGGTCTCGGTCTCGACGCGGAACCAGTGCGGGATCCCGCGTGGAGCGAAGCGGTACTCGTTCGGTCCGAGCACCACCTCTTCGTCGCCGACGCGCATGGTGACGCGACCGTCGAGGACGAGGAAGCCGGTGTCCTCACGCGAGTGCTGATGATGAGGCGGGGTGAAGCCGCGCGGAGCGATGCGCAGGATCACGCCGTACGCGCCGTTGGTGTCCGCCGCCTTCGCGACGATGCTGTCGAGCGTACCCAAGAACCAACGATCCCTCTCTGGATCGAGCGGGCGTTCGAGATCGGCCATGGATGTTTCTCCTCCTCCTGCCGCGGGAATGTCTTGATGGATACCGGTTCGCAAGCGGCCGAGCAATACGACGCACCTCACGCATCCGGTCGGTATGCTGTGGGCAGCGGAGGTGCAGCTTTGACGATTCAGCGCGTCGGTCACGTCATCCTCAGGGTGCGTGACCTCTCGAAGGCGAAGGCGTTCTATCAGGGCGTGCTCGGCATGAGCATCGCGGCCGAGTCGGATCGCGCGGTCTTCTTCCGCTTCGGCGGCTACCACCACGACATCGGCGTGTTCCGCGCGGCTCCCGACGCGGAGCTGCCCAAGCCGGAGCAAGTGGGCCTCGCGCACGTCGCCGTCCTCGCCGACGACTTCGAGACGGTCAAGCGCATGCACGCGCGCTGCAAGGAGATGGGCGTCGAGATCGTCGGCGCCAAGGATCACGAGGTGACGAAGAGCCTCTACATCAAGGATCCCGAGGGCAACACCATCGAGATCTACTGGGACGATCCGTCCTACGACTGGCAGACCAAGGGCGTCGCGCTCGTCGCCCACCCCCTCGAGCTGGACGAGACGTGACCCGCGCGACCGAGCACGCCGCGCGGACGGCGTGCTCGATCGGCGCCGGCGGTCAGGTCGCGAGCTCGGGGACGCGCTTCTGGAGATCGCTCCAGACCTCCGCCGGCGTGCCGGTGCGCAGCCAGTCCTTGAGCGCGTTGAACGCCTGCGGCGGCATGCCCTTCTGCATGACGCGGACGTAGGCTTCGCGATCGTCCGGATCGAGCCAGTTGATCGTCCACGGGATGGTCTGGCTCAGCTGGTCGGGGCGGTACTTGCCGATGACCTGCTGGACGATGCCTCCCTGCTCGGGCGGCGAGAAGTGCTTCTGCACGAGCGGCACGATGATCTGCTCCTCTTTGATCGAGTGCAGCCACGCGTGGTAGCGGAGCGCGATGGCGTTGCGGAGCAGCTCCGTACGCGCCTCGGTGATGCGCGGCCCCGCGCTCTCCTTCTCGAGCACCGTCGACAGCTCCTTCACCGCGGCGAGGAGCTTCTCCTCCTCGGCGTGATCGTGGAGGTAGTGGACGGCGATGTTGTTCTCCTTCGTCTCGATCGACGGGAAGATCGCCGTCGCCTCGCCGTCGGTGTGCAGGTGGATCTGCAACGTGAGGAAATCGATCTTCTTCGAGAGCGACGCCGCGACCTCGGGCGTGACGGCCGTGCCGGCGATGCGCTCGATGTCCGCCGTCTCGCGACGGATGGCGGTGTGGATGAAACGGATGCCCGCGATGGGACTGTCTTGCATGTTCTCCTCCCTGTTCCTCGAGCCGCGCGCTCACCCGCGCTCGTCAGTGGTGTCCTTCGATCTCCGAGACGAGGACGGTGACGCCGCCCGTCGCGAAGTTCGCGACGTCGGCCTTCGTAGCCGCTCCTTCCGGCGAGCCGAGCGATGCTTGCATCGCGTCGACGTCGTCGAACCAGAGCTCGTGGATTCGATAGTACTTCGCGTCAGGCCCCACCGTCTTCGCCGTTTCGACGCGACGGATCCCCTTCACCTTCGATGCGAGAGGATTGTGGACTTCGACGATGTGCTTCTCGAACGCAGCCGGATCCTTCGGATGACCATACAGAAAGGTGACCTTGATCATTCCTCGGACGCTAACA
>JBDHVD010000658.1:0-4008 GCA_039809525.1 Labilithrix sp.
GGGGAGACCGCTTGCTCGTGCCGGGTCACTGTCTCGAGGTGGCTCGACGCAGACGGGGACGCGACCGCGGTCCCGACGCGCCGCGGTTTGCGACGCGCCGCGGTTTGCGACGCGCCGCCGTCCTCGCGATCGGGGCGTGCCACGGAGCGCCGCCGTCTCCGGACGCTGGGGGCGACCGCGAACGTTCGCTCCTAAACGATCGGGCAAATTCCTGCGTTCGGTATCGAACTGAGGATCCGAAACGCCCTATTTTCCGGCACTTGCGAAGGAATGTTCGGCGCTCAATCGGAGGGGTCCGCGGGGACACCCCGCCCCCCCCGCGCGCGGCCGGTCAGGGGCCCGCGAGTGTGACGTAGGCGACCGGGATGGCGATGCCGAGCGCGACGAGCACCGCGCCGCGGCCGAAGAGGCCCTTCTTGCCGGCGATCATGAACATGCCGCTCATCGCGAGGAAGAGGAGGCCCGCCGCGTAGGCGTCGGCGACGTAGGTCCACGCCTTCTTGCCGCGATTGAGGTGGAGCCAGTTCGCGACGCGGAGGAGGAAGCGGGGCTTCTGTCCCTCGTCGACGACCGTGCCCGTCGTGGTGTTCACGTGGAGCGTGCGCTTGTCGAAGAGGATCTCGATCTCGTTCGGGGAGGCCTCGTAGACCTCGCGCGGCTTGTCGGTGATCGCGAGACGCGCGAGGACGTCGTCGGCGGTCTTGATGCCGTCGAGCTGGTGGGTCGTCGAGTAGGTCTTGAAGCTGGGATCGCCGTCGGACCAGTCGGTGATGTGGTTCACCGCGATGCCGCTGAGGGCGTAGACGAAGGTGAGCCCGACGGCGACGTAGCCGACGTCACGATGGATCGCGCGGAGCCACTTGCGGCCTTCAGCCGTAACGCTCCTCTTTCCACGGGTCGGCGTGGTTGTGGTAGCCGCGCGTTTCCCAGTAGCCGGGGCGGTCGGCGGCGACGAATCGGATGCCGGTGAGCCACTTGGCGCTCTTCCAGAAGTAGAGGTCGGGGACGATGACACGGGCGGGTGCTCCATGGGCCCGCGCGAGCGGCGAGCCTTCGTACTTGTGCGCGACGAGGACGTTCGGGGCGAGCGCCTCGCGGAGCGGGACGTTCGCGGTGTAGCCGGCGGAGGCTTCGAAGATGACGTGGCGCGCGCTCGGCTTGGGGCGGGCGCGCGCGGCGAGATCGGCGACCTTCACGCCGGTCCACTTGCTGTCGAGGACGGTCCACTTCGTGACGCAGTGGACGTCGCACGTCTGGTCGACCGAGGGCATGCGGAGGAGCTCGGCGAAGTCGATGGTGAACGGTTGCTCGACCTCGCCGTGGACCTGGAGGCGCCAGGCGCCCGGGCTGGGATCGCCCGCGGTGCCGCCCATCGGACGGATGCGCGAGAGGAGGTACTGGCTGGGCGGAAGGCGAGGGCGGCCGTCGGGGCGGAGGGACGCGCGCGCCTTTCGCTCCTCTTCCGTGCTGGCGAGGCAATAGCTGGCGCCGCCGAGCGCGGTGATGACGGTCCCGGCCATCGCCGAACGGACGAACGCACGCCGGCTCATCGAGGGTTCGAACGACATCTCGAGAAAGGATACGCTCCGGTCCCCGATGCGGTTTCGCGATCCCGGATATACCCCTGCATTCCGCGACGTTGCGGGGTTGCTCGAGCACCTCGACAAGACCGAGGACGAGGACGAGGCGAAGCTCGTCGAACGAGCGATCCTGCGGCTCGATCCCATGCACCGCGAGCGTGCCGCCGAGGCGGCGGTCGCCCGCGCGAGGGCGGCGGTGCGGCCCGGTCGCGGTCGATTGACCCGGCTCGTCGGGCGCATGGCCGAGGTCGAGGCGGCGAAGGCCTGGCTCGTCGAGGCCGTCGGCGATGCCGATCCGAAGACGCGCCACACCGCGGCGCGCGCGCTGTCGAAGGTCGATCCGACGCCCGCGATCGGGCGCGCGGTGACGGCCGCGTGGGACCGCGGAGGCGACGACGATCGACGGGCGCTCGCGCCTGCGCTCGCGCGCGTGGGGGGCGAGGAGGCGAAGAAGCGGCTCGCCGGCGGGAGCGGCCGCGAGACGGTGCGCGCGTCGCTCATCCTCGAGCGGACCGAGGCACGCGCGGAGCCCGGGGCGATCGACGTCGATGCGTCGCCGGCGCAGCCACGGACGATCCGCTTTCATGCACGCCGGGGCCTCGAGCCGATCGTCGCGATGGAGATCGGCGAGGGCGCGCGCGTGATCGGGCCCGGCGTGGTCGAGGCGATGCTCGAAGGTCCGCTGTCGCGCGCGCTCGCGGTGCGGACGGCGACGCACGTGTCGTTCCCGATCGCGACGAAGGCGGGCTCGCTCGTCGATCGGATCCTCTCGGAGGCGTCGCTCGACGTGCTCCGTACGTTCACGAAGGGCCGTCCGATCCGGTTCCGGCTCGCATGGGCCGGCGGCGGCAAGCGGCGCGCGCGCGCGTGGGAGGAGGCCGCGCGGATCCGCGATGCCACGAAGGAGCTCGTCAACGATCCGCGCGCGAGCACGTGGGAGATCGTCGTCGCCGAGGACGACACGATCGCGCTCGTGCCGCGAGGGTTCGAGGACCGCCGCTTCGCGTATCGAGGCGCGCTCGTCCCCGCGTCGTCGCATCCGACGATCGCCGCTGCGATCGCGTTCGTCGCTCCGCGGAGAGCGGACGACGTCGTGTGGGATCCGTTCGTCGGTGCGGGCGCGGAGCTCGTGGAGCGCGCGAAGCTCGGACCGTGCGCGAAGCTCGTGGGCACCGACCTCGATCCGAAGGCGGCGGAGGCCGCGCGCGCGAACCTCGCGGCGGCGGGGATCGCGAACGCGACGATCGAGGTCGCCGACGCGCTCGAGTGGGCGAAGGAGGCGCGCGAGCCGGTGACGCTCATCCTGTCGAATCCGCCGATGGGTCGTCGCGTGCAGCGCGGGACGCACCACGACGTGCTCGAGACGTTCGTCGATCGCGCGGCGCGGGTCCTCGCGCCCGGCGGCGCGCTCGTGTGGACGGTGCCCGAGCCGAAGCGGATTCGCGCGCGGGCGGCGCGCGCGGGCCTCGTCCTCGAACGCGCCTGGTCGATGGACATGGGCGGCTTTCCGGCGGATCTCGCGGTGTACCGAAAGCCCGTCTAAGATGGTGCGTCCATGACGAACTGCGCAAAGTGCGGCGCGGAGCTCATCGGCTCCCGGAAATTCTGCGCCGCGTGCGGAGCGCCCGCCGTCGACCCCGCGACGCTCAAGCGCGACGTGAGCGTCGCCGCGCCGTCGAGCACGCCGGCTCCTCAGATCAACGTGCCCTCGACGGTGTACGGACCGCCGGGGCAGCACCACGTGAACCCGTTCGCATCGACCGCGTCGCCGACGTCGCGCGCGGTCGGCTCGCCGTACGGTCCCCCGCCCGCCGTCGTCCCGCCGTCGAACGCGCAGCCGTCGAACGCGCAGCCGGCGCCCGTGGCGACGCCCGAGCCGCAGGCGCCCGCCGCGTCGCAGGTCTCGCCGCTCGCGGTGAGCAACGCGCTCTCGCACCGTGGTGCGTTCCAGCAGGCGGCCGCGGGCGTGCTGCCGGCCGACGTCACGAAGCGATCGGGCAGCGGGACGAGCCCGCCGCCGCCGCCTTCGGCGCCGCCGCAGGCTCCGCAGCCGCACGCTCCGCCGAACCGCATGCCGGGCACGCAGCTGATGCCGAGCGTCCCGCACCCGCCGCCCGTGAGCGCGGCGTCGCCGCCGTCGTCGTCCGGCGCGGCGCCGCCGATGAGGCCGCGCGAGCGCACGCAGCTGATGGACGCGAGCCAGTTCGCACGCCCGAACGCCGCGCCCATCCCCACGCCCGGCGCGATGCCGGTCCCCGCGCCTGCGCCTGCCCCTGCCCCTGCGCCGATCGCGGCCCCGCCGCCCGCGCCGATGCCCCCGCCGGTCGCGGCGCCGCCGATGCCGCCGCCTGCGCCGATGCCGTATGCCGCGCACGTGCAACCGCAACCGCAACCGCAACCGCAACCGCAACCGCAGCCCCCGCCGCAG
>JBDHVD010000659.1:0-4000 GCA_039809525.1 Labilithrix sp.
ACGTTCGCGGCGCGCGTCGACGGCGCACGTGCGGGCCAGAGGTACCGCTGGGCGATCACCGCCGAGGACGGCCGCGTGATCGAGCGGCTCGATCCGCGCGGCCGCGCGATCGACCAGGGTTCGTCGGTGATCGTCGATCCGCGCACGTACGCATGGAAGACGAAGGACTTCGTCCCGCCGCGCCGCGAGCAGGCGATCGTCTACGAGCTTCACGTCGGCGCATTCGCCGGCGGCTTCGCGGGCGCGACGGGGAAGCTCGACGCGCTCGCCGATCTCGGCGTGAACGCGATCGAGCTCATGCCGGTCAACGCGTTCGGCGGACGCAACGGCTGGGGGTACAACCCGCAGTCCTACTACGCGCCGCACGCTCCGTACGGCACGCCCGACGAGCTGCGTGCGTTCGTCGACACGGCGCACGCGCGCGGGATCGCGGTGATCCTCGACGTCGTCTACAACCACTACGACGGCTGGAAGGACGCGCCGCTCCGCTGCTTCGACGGCCACTGCCCCGAGGGGACGTACGGCGTCTACTTCTTCGAGGACGACACGTACAAGGCGACGCCGTGGGGCCCGCGCCCGGCGTTCGCGACGAAGGAGGTGAGCGACCTCCTCGTCGACAACGTGTTCGCGTGGATGACCGAGTACCGGGTGGACGGCTTCCGCCAGGACTCGGTGTCGAACATCCGCGGGATCGACGGGCAGGGGACGGTCCCCGGCGGCGTCGAGCTCCTCCGCCGCGCGAACGAGGTCGCCGAGCAGGTGCTGCCGACCTCGCTGCTCGTCGCCGAGGACCTGAAGGGCCACGCGCCGATCACGCGCGCACGGAAGGACGGCGGCCTCGGCTTCGACACGCAGTGGGACGGCTTCTTCCACTGGGCGGTCACGAGCGCGGTGGTGGCGGACGACGACGCCTCGCGCGACGTGGCGAAGGTCGCCGAGGCGCTCACCGCGAGCTACGACGGCGATCCGTTCGCTAGGCTCCTCTACGTCGAGTCGCACGACACCGCGGGCAACGACGGCGCGCGGTTGCCGGTGCGCATCGACGCGGCCGATCCCTCGAGCCTCGCGGCGCGCAAGCGCGCGCTGCTTGCGGCCGGCATGCTCTTCACCACGCCCGGGGTGCCGATGCTCTTCATGGGGCAGGAGATGCTCGAGACGCAGAAGTTCGAGTCGACTCCGCCGGCGCTCGACTGGTCGAAGGCGCAGACGAACGCGGGCGCGCTCGCGTTCTACCGCGACGCAATCCATGCGCGCCGCGAGCTCGCGGCGCTCTCCGGAGCGGGCATCGAGGTCACGCACCTGAACGCGACGGCCACCGATCGCGTCGTCGTGGTCCGTCGCTGGAACGCGGGCGGCGACGACGTGATGGTGGTCGCGAACTTCGGCGCCCGCCGCTACACGCGCTACGACGTGGGGCTGCCGGCGGGCGGCGCGTGGAAGGCGCGTATCGACTCGGACGACGTGCGCTACGGGGCGGACTTCGGCGCCGCGAGCCCGACGCCGGTGAGCGTCCTCGCCACCCCGCGCGACGGGATGCCGTTCACCGGCGCGCTCGCGCTCGCGCCGTATTCGATCGTCCTACTGTCGCGCTGACGGCTTCGGGCAGCCTTCGAGCGGCCAGACCCACGCGCGGTCCTTCGTCAGATGCCAGAGCTTGCCGGTGTAACGCTCGAGCTCGTCGATGTGACAGCGCGAGCATCCCGACAAGCTCACCCAGGTCGGATCCGCACCGATCGCCTCGAGGAACGACCTCGCCGCCTCGAGCGCGCGACGGTTGAGGTCGGACTCCTTCGCCTCCTCGTATGGCAGCATCACGTCGAAGTGGAGCGTCCGATCCTTCGCGTACGTGTCATAGACGATCACTCGACCTGCAGGCCCTTCGTACAGAACGACGTCCTCGCGCATGGCGAGAGTATACGAGCGATCTAAGATTGCGCGTTCATGGCGCGCGCGCTCGTCCCCGCATCGCTCCTCGCGATGGCGCTCGCATGCGCGACGGCGCGGGATGCGCAGGCCGAGCCGGTGCAGCGGCCGGACCCCGATCCGCAGGCCGGGCCGCTCCACCCGGTGACCTCCGACGACGATCCGCACGACGACTTCGCCGCGTTCCCGCTCGCGGTGCACCACGACAAGCATTACGTGCGCGCGGGCCTCGAGGTCGGCGGGATCGTGATCCTCGGCTTCGTCGACTACCTCCTGAACACGACGGCGCGCGGAGGGATCACGCGCGAGGGCGACCAGACCTGGGACCTCCGCTACGACTGGAACGACCTCCGCGCGAAGCTGATCGGCACCGGCTACACCCTCGACTCGAACAAGTTCAACACGAACTACATCTCCCATCCGTTCGCGGGCACGGTCTACTTCCAGGCGGCGCGGTCGAACCATCTGTCGTTCGGCGAGGCCTGGACGTACGCGATCATCGGCTCGACCATCTGGGAGTTCTTCGGCGAGATCCGCGAGAAGGTCAGCGTCAACGACATGATCGTGACGCCGACCGCCGGCGCGGCGATCGGAGAGGCCACCTTGCAGCTCGCCGGCTTCTTCGACCGCGGCAGCCCGAACGCCGCGAACAAGATCCTGTCGGCGATCTTCGGGCCGGTGAAGGCGCTCAACGACGTGTTCGACGGCACGGTCCCCGAACGCACGAAGCACCCCGACGCGCTCGGGTTCCCCACGGAGCCGTGGCACCGCTTCGCCCTCTACGCCGGCGGAGGAGCGACGACGCAGTCCGCGACGGCGGGGTTCGCGCGCGCGACCTATCCCGACGTGCGCTTCGGGCTCGAGCTCGCGACGGTGAACCTGCCGGGCTACGCGCGGGCCGGGCGGCATGCCCGTCTGTTCGACGACGGCAACGTCTCCACCCTGTCGTTCGACGCCGGCCTCTCCCGGGGCGACCTCGTGCACGGCGCCTTCGCCACGCGGGTCGTCCCCATCGGCTTCTATTACCGCGACGCGCACACCGATCGGAACGGCGCGGTGGCCGGGCAAGGCGCGATCGTCGGGTTCCGGATCGGCTTCGAGTACGGCGTGCACGACTACGATCGCGATCGCGCGCGGCCGCGCGACCTGATCTCGATCGCATCGCCGATCGGCATCGCCGCCGAGCACACGTTCGATCGCGGAGGCCTCCGGGTCCGTACCGCGGTCGACGTCGCCGGCGGCCTGGCGGGCGTTCAGCCGTACGCGCTGTCCGACTACCTCTCGACGCGGAGCCCGGACGGCCTCCCGACGGCGACGAAGAACAACGGCTACTACCACGCGTACTCCGTCACCGCCTCGCCCTCCGTGGCGGTCCGCTACGGCGGGTTCGAATGGCAGGGGGCGTTCCGTCTCGACACGTTCCGCGCCATCACCGGCCTCGACGAGGAGCCGGTCGACCCCTCGCTCGCCGGGATGCAGGATCGGCGGAGCACGCTTCGAACGAGCGTCGCGTGGCAGCCCGGCAACGGCGCGCTGCGTTTGTCCCTCGGGGCCGAGCGGACGACGCGCGCGGGCGACGTCGGGCCGGTGCACGCGAGCCGCAGCGAGAGCGCGGTGAGCGGATCGTTGGGCCTCGTCTTCTGAGCCGGAAGGAGGGTACGGGTATAGTGGCAGAGAACTTGCTGAGCTCCTTGCGGGTGATCCAACGACGGCTCCTGGCGATCGCTTTCGGCGCGCTCGTGCTCGGCACGTGGCCGGCCTCCGCGCGCGCGGCGGAGCCCGATGCATGGACCGAGCGCTACGACCGCGCGCGTGCGGACATGATCGAGGGCCGGGTCCGCGAGGCGGAGGCCGCGTTCAAGGCGCTCGCCGCGGAGGCGCGCACCGAGGGTGAGCGGACGCTCGCGCTCGAGATGGCGCGCCTCTCGGCCGCCTACGCCACGCGCGCCGAGGCTGCGCGCACGATGGCGCCGGTCCCCCCGCGCTCGTCGATCCGCAGCACCGACGAGCTGACCCTCCTCTACACGAGCGCGTTCCTCTACGGCGCGGGCACCGGCACGTGGTTCCTGCTCCAGAC
>JBDHVD010000660.1:0-3998 GCA_039809525.1 Labilithrix sp.
CCGCGGCCGGTGCGGGCTTCGGAGGCGGCGGCGACGCGCCGGACGGCGGCTTCGGCCCGGGCTTCGGCGCGGGCGCGTCGTCGTCGTCGAGCTTCTCGACCATGCCGCTCCGGAACGCGATCTCGCGATCGAGCGTGGCGTCGGCCTCTTCGAGATCGCTGATCGACGCGTAGAGCCACTGGTTGTCGTCGAAGAACTTCTGCAGGTCCTTCGTCCCGCGCTCGACGAACGAGATGAAGTCGGGGCCGCACGCGGCGACGAGCGCGCCCGGGTCCTTGGTGCTCTGCTTCTTCACGCAGGCCGCGCGCTCGTCGGCCTGCTTCTCGAGCGCGCCGCCGAGGTCGTCGACGAACGCCTCGTTCGCCTTGCGATCGGGCGACTCGACGACGACGAGGAACGTCGCGCCGCCGCCGACGCGTCCGAGCTGGTGCTCGAACGCCTTGAAGCCGGCGCTGTCGCGCGGGAGCAGCTCGAGGAAGTCCGAACGGAGCTCGAGCTTCCGCGCGTAGCCCCACGACGCGAGCATGAACAGGAGACTGAGGAGCAGGACGACGAGCGGCCGGCGTCCGGCCGCGTCGACGAATCCGCCCACGATCCTCCTGAACATTCGGCGTTTCCCTATCACATCCACGCGTCGAGAGGGTCGTTGACGACCGCCTCCGCGAGAGCGTTTGATGACGGCCGTGAACGACGAAGCGCGACCGGAACCGTTCGACCAGCTGCTGCGCTCGCACCGGCGGCTCGAAGAGCGGCTCGCGGATCTGAAGACGGCCGTACGTGCTCCCGAGCTCGACGAGGTGGCGGTGCGCGACGTGTCCGAGTTCCTCGCGCGCCAGGTGCAGCGTCACGAACAGGACGAGGAGAAGAGCCTCTTCCCTCGCCTCGCGCGCGTGCCCGAGCTCGACGGCGTCCTCGCGCAGATCGCGGAGGAGCACGCCGCGCATCACGCGCTCCACGAGCGCCT
The DNA here is from genome assembly GCA_039809525.1 of Labilithrix sp. GTDB lineage: Bacteria > Myxococcota_A > Polyangia > Polyangiales > Polyangiaceae > Labilithrix. Next base: position 965 of record JBDHVD010000660.1, read on the forward strand.
CGAGAGGATCGTGCGCGCGTTCGACTTCGCGAAGCCCACGGCCGAGCATCGCGCGGAGCTGGTGGTGGTCGCCGATGCGCTCGAGGATGCCTACCGCACGCACATCGACGTCGAGGAGGCGGTCGTCTTCCCCGCCGCGCGGAAGGCGCTGGACCCTCGCGATCTCGCGGCGATCGCCGAGGAGATGCAGGCGCGTCGCGGCGGGGGTGGTCGGCGCGGAGACCGGCGCTAGCCGCGCACCGCAGGCCACGATTCCCTCCCGATCTTCGCGTCTCGTGCGCGTCGGCAGGGCGCGCCCCGGGGTCGCCGTCTATTCTCGTCCTCATGAGATTGAGCGCGCTCTGGCCGTTCCGTGGCACCGGGATCCCGACGTACGAGGTCGACACGCTCGTCGGCCGCGGCACCAACGTGCGCGGCGATCTCCGCGGGCCGGGAGGCTTCCGGGTCGACGGCACGGTGATGGGCGGCGTCGAGGCCGAGGGCGCGGTCGTGATCGGCGAGGACGGCGCGGTCGAGGGGACGGTGAAGGGCCGCGACGTGGTGGTGCTCGGTCGCGTGCACGGCGACGTCGTCGCCACGGGCCATCTCGAGATCGGTCCGAAGGGCCGCGTGATGGGTGACGTCGCCGTGCTCAGCCTGCGCGTCCATGCCGGCGGAACGTTCCAGGGCGCGAGCCGCATCGGCGAGGGCGCTGCGCCTGCGCGGCTCACGGCGTCCACCAACCCGATCGGGATCCTCCCGGTCGCGCCGATCAGCGCCAAGCCGAAGGAGAAGGAGAAGGGACAGGCCGGACGCACGCTCCCGCCGCCGGTCGGCGCGGTCGTGCCGCCGCCTCCGCCTCCGGTCACCGCACCGGTGCCCGTCCTGACCGAGCCGCGCTCGGCGCCGCGCGAGTCGGGCGAGGCGCGCATCGAGCCGCCGCGCAAGGCCGCGAACGACTAGTCCGCGCGCGCGCGGGACCGTGCGTCGACGCCGCTGCCACCCTGACGGGCCGCGGGCGTCGACGCGCGTCGCGCGGTCTACTTCTTCGAGAGGAAGACCTGGTAGACGACGATCGCGACGGCGATCGCGAGGATGACCGCGAGCCAGGGGAAGCCGCCCTTCTTCTCGGGCTCGGCCGCCTTCTTCTTCTCGACGGCCTTCTCCTCGGCCTTCTCGATCGCGGCCTTCGGCTTGGCCTCGGCCTTCTTCTCCTCGGGCTTCGGCTCCTCGGCCTTCTTCGCCTCGGCCTTCGGCTCCGGCTTCGGCTCCTCGGCCTTCTTCTCCTCGGGCTTCGGCTCCTCGGCCTTCTTGGCCTCGGCCTTCGGCTCCGGCTTCGGCTCTTCGGCCTTCGCCTCCACCTTCGGCTCCTCGGGCTTCGGCTCGGGCTTCGGCTCTTCGACCTTCGCGGGCTCCGCCTTCGCGGCCGGCGCGGCGACCGCCTCGATCTCCGGACGCGACTTCGTCACCGGACGCGGCGGCGGCGGACGATCGGACGTCGCGCGGGGCGCGATCGGCGCCGCGAGCGCGGCCGCCTTCGCCGGAGCAGGCGTTGGGCTCGCCGCGAGCGGCTTCGCTTCCACCGGCTTCGGCTTCGGCGACGGGGCCGGCTTGGCCTCGGCCGGCTTCGGCGAGGGCGCGGGCTTGGCCACCGGAGCAGGTGCCGGCGCGGGCGCGGGCGCGGGCTGCGCGGCGCTCGGCTCGGCGAACGGTCCGGTCAGGACCCAGCGCTCGTACGTGCCGAGCGACATCTTGCGATCGCCGACCGTGAGATCGAACGGCCCCTGCGGGACCTTGCGTGCATCGCCGTAGAGCGGGACGTCGACCTTGCGATCGGGCGTCGACCCGATCTTGTCGGCGATCTCCTGCAGCGGCGCGGCGTACTTCTCGGACGCGCCGACGAGGACCGCGAGGTCCTTCTCGAACGAGTCGAGGTCGACGCCCTGCGCGCCCGAGCCGTCGCTCGCCGCGCGCGGCAGCGCCGCCGCGAGCTCCACGCCGAGCTCGGTGATGCGGTCCTTCGAGAGCGAACGGAGGAGCCGATCGACGAGGCTGTCGAGCACGCGCTCGATCGCCGCGTTGTCCGCACGCTCGCCGAGCATCTCCGCGACCGCCTGCACGAGGTCGCCGGAGACGGTGATCGGCTCCTCGCCACCGCCTTCGGCGATGTAGAAGAAGCTGCTCGTCATCCGGTCGACGCCGATGGTGTGGACCCGGACGTTCTGCTCGACGAGCTTCGACGTCAGCCTCGACGAGACCGCGACGAGCGGGCTGCGCTTGGCCGCCTCGAGCGTGAGTGGATACTTCGCCGGAGGGATCTGTTCCTCGGGCATGACCGCCTTGGTCTCCCGACGAACGTCCTCGGTCATCGCCTCGCGAGGGACGACGGAGACTTCGGTGGACCACTGGAGGATGCCTTTTGGGCTCATCCATCCCGCCGCAGGGCCGGTGTGCGCCGTCAGTCGCTGACGCTCGTCCTCGCCTACGAACAGGACGCCCGGCAGCACGAGAGGAGAGCTCGCCATGGAGTCGCGCCGAGCCTAACACGGACCGGCGCGACGGAGACCACTTCGATGCGATTTGGCGCGAGTGCTGTATAAGTAGCGTCGGGGCGAGGGCAGAGACACGCGTGAAGGGCGGTCAGACAATCCAGCGCGTGGCGAGCCCGACGGCCATCCTCGTGGCGCTCCCGGACGATCTCGCCGCGGTCTGCACCGAGGCGCTCGCCGACGGCGGGCTCAAGGTCCTCAAGGTCGGCCACGTGGCCGCGGCCTGCGAGCGTATCCCGGTCGTGATGCCCCAGCTCGTCGTCACGATGAGCTCGCTCCGTCCGGAGGACGCCGATCTCCTGACCGATCGGTGCGTCGCCGTCGGGGCGGAGGTCATCAAGCTCGCGCGCGACCAGGACCAGCGCGCGCTCGGTGTGCTCCTCCGCGACGCGGCCAACATGGCGCTCATCCGTGCGCTCCGCCGCGGCGGCTGAGTTTTCGGCCCTGCGCACGCCGCGTGCTACGGTGGATCGTCCATGGAGACCGCCGCCGAAGACCGCGTCGCG
>JBDHVD010000661.1:0-3994 GCA_039809525.1 Labilithrix sp.
GCGTCGGTGCCCGCCTCGCTGCCGGCGTCGGCCGGCGCGGGCGCCTCGACGACCAGCGTCACCGGCGACGAGACGGCCGGGCCGTTGATCCCGTCGCTTGCGTACTCCGCGACGATCGCATGGGAGCCGACCGTGAGCTTCAGCGTCTTCGACGCGGCGCCTCCGCCGCCCACGGCGACGGTGCCGAGCGACGTCGCCCCGTCCTTGAACGTCACGTCGCCCCCGATCGGGGCGGTGCCCGTCACCGTCGCGGTGAGCGTCACGTCGGTGGCCGTCGTGATGCCTGCGTCCGGGCTCGCCACGAGCACGACGCTGGCCGGCGCGTAGACGTACTCGAAGCCGCCGGCGAGCGTCGAGGTGATGCCGGAGGAGGTGACGGCGACGTCGACCTTGCCCTCCGCGTGCGCGGGCGTCTTGCACGTGATGGTGGTGTCGCTCGTGACGACCACGTCGGTCGCGGCGACGCCGCCGAACGTGACGGTCGCGCCCGCCGCGAACTGCTTGCCGGTGAGCGTGACCGCCTCGCCGCCCTTCGGATGGCCCGTCGGCGGCGTGAGCGAGACGAGGCCGGGGTTGCCGAAGGAGATGTCGTCGAGCCCCGCCGTGTGATCGTTCCCGACGAGGACCCGCACCTGCCCGATCGCGACGTCGGAGCGGAAGCCGAAGAACGTCGTCTCCGCGTTCGTCGCCGCCGCGGTCGTCGTGTCGACCAGGGCTCCGGCGCCGTCATAGAGCTCGATGGTGAGCGTCCGCGCGTCGGCGCCCTCCGTCCGGATGGTGACCGGCGTGCTCCCGAACACCGTCACCGGCGTCGCGAAGACGTAGCGGACGGAGCCGGCGCCGTACTGCGGGACGAGGATCTTGCTCGCCGGATCGTAGCTCAGGTACCCGGCGCCGACCGCGACGAGGCTCTTCGCCGGGATCGCGATGGTCATGCCGGACGGCAGGACGCCCGGCGTCGCGCAGGCGTTGTTCGTCGTGGCGTCCATCGTCGCGGTCGAGCACACCGTCGCGTTGTCGGTGGTGACCCCGAGGTCCTCGAAGTCCTCCTTCGCGAGGCCCGGGAAGGCGCCCTCGAACACGGCGCGGTCCGCGTAGTACGTCGGGGCGGCGGTCGCGGAGCCGGCGAAGAGCACGAGGCCCCCGACGATCGTGACGAGCCCCAGCAAGATCTTGGCAAACGTGCGGTCCATCGTCCCATCTCATCGGGATGATCGCCGCGGGTCCAGCACAAACGCCGTAAGGAGCGGCGCGGGCGGCGCGTTTCGGGGAAGAACCTTCGCGATCCTGGCGCGTAAGAAGCGGGGTCACGACGGAGAGGCGCCCCTGATGAAGCTCAAGACCACTGCCATTCTCGCGGTTTGCGGAGTCCTCGCGTCGGCGGCCGGCGCGTTCGCCATTCCCTTGGCCGAGCCACGCTCGGGGGCCTCCGCCACCGCCGATCCGTCCGTCGCCGGGCCGGACGGCAGGGACGGCAAGCCGTGGGGCGGCGCCCCCGGCGCCCGGATGACCGCGGGTGACACGCTCCTCGTCGACGCGCGACTCGGGCACGCCTCGCTCTCGAAGGGCGCGCGCGGCGAGACGTATCTCTTCGCGTCGGTGACCGCGGCCGACGACAAGGCGGCGGCGTCGTCGGTGCCGCCGCTGAACCTCGCGATCGTCGTCGACCGCTCCGGCTCGATGAAGGGCGACCGCATCGCGAACGCGATGAACGCCGCCGTCGCCGCGGTCGAGCGCATGCGTGACGGCGACAGCGTGAGCGTCGTGAGCTTCGACACCGCGGCCCAGGTGGTGGTGCCGCCCACGCGCCTCGCCGGCGGCAACCGCGCGTCGATCGAGGCGGCCATCCGCTCGATCCGCCTCGGGGGCGACACGTGCATCTCCTGCGGCCTGGACGAGGGCATGCAGCAGCTCGCGCTCGCGCCGCTCGGCGGCGACCGCATCGACCGGATGATCCTCCTGTCGGACGGCGCGACGAACGCCGGCATCCGCGACATGGGCGGCCTCCGCGGCATGGCCGGACGCATGCGCGGCCGCGGCGTCAGCATCTCGACGATCGGCGTCGACGTCGACTTCGACGAGAAGATCATGGCGGCGATCGCGAACGAGGCGAACGGACGCCACTACTTCGTCGCCAACGCGAGCGGCCTCGCGAGCGTGTTCTCGCAGGAGTTCGACGACCTGCTCGCCTCGGTGGCCAAGGAGGCGGAGGTCGCGATCGAGCTCGCTCCCGGCGTCGAGGTCGACGAGGTGTTCGACCGCACGTTCCGCCGCGAGGGCAACAAGCTCATCGTCCCGTTCGGCACGTTCAGCGCGAAGCAGGAGAAGACCGTCCTGGTGAAGCTGCGCGTCCCGACCGATCGCGACGGAGCGGCGCCCGTCGCCGACCTGAAGCTGGCGTTCCGCGACCTGGTGAAGAAGAGCGACGCGTCGTGCTCCGGGACCCTCGCGCTCGACGTGAAGAGCGACGGCAGCGAGCAGCGGGACATGGACCCGTTCGTCGCCGCGCGCCTCGAGCGCTCGCGCACCGCGCAGACGCTCACCGAGGCCAACAAGCTCTTCGAGTCGGGCCGCGCGGACGAGGCGCGCGCGAAGCTGGCGGCGCGAAAGGGCGACCTCGCGAAGGCGAAGTCCGGCGCGCTCGCCCTCGCGACGGCGTCGCCGTTCGCCGCGCCCCCGCGCGCGTCGAAGCCGCTCGCACGCGACTTCGACGATCAGTCGGCCGCGGTCGCCCAGGCGGAGGCGAGCTTCGCCCCGCCGCCCGTGGGCGCGGCGCCGGCGACCGGCGTGGGGCAGGGGTTCGGAGCCGGCGGTGGCCGCTTCGCACCCGCGCCGCCCTCGCGCGAGGGCAAGGCGCAGGTGCGCGCGAACCAGGAGAAGGCGTCGACCTTCGGCTTCTGACCGTCGCGGCGCGCCGCGTCGCGGTGACGGTGGCGGAGCTCGGCGACGCGCGAGCGGGACCGTCGCGGCCCGCTCGCAATCGGCCTCATCGTGGCAATCGGCACCGCGAGGGTCGCCGGATGCGCCGCCACAGAACCGCCGCGTGGTGCCCTTCGCCACAACCTCCGGTCTCGCGCTCGTCGTGCGCAGGCCGGCGGCCGGAGATCGATGCCCGTCGCGATGCGCGGAGCGAGCCCCGCGCACGCGTGCGCTGCGCGCGGATCCAGAGGCCGAGAGGTCATCGCCGGCGACGCGTGCGTGCGGCACGCAGGCCTTGCATCCGCGCGCCGATCGCCGGCGCCGTCGATCCGATCGCAGGCCCCCGGTGCTCGCACGTGGACGCGTTCCGTCGGGTCCCGTTCGACGTTCGCCAGGCATCGCCGGTGCAACGACCGGGGAGCATGAGCGCAAGCCCGTACGAGTTGCGCGGCCGTTGGGTGAGGCGGCTCGCGATGCCGCTGCTGGTCCTCGCGTCCAGCGCCTGCTACCGACCGCCCACCGACGCGCGAACGAACGGCAGCTGGAGCTACGAGGTCGACGCTCCCGGCGAGGGCTCGCGCACCGTCACCGTCGAGGCGACGTTCGTCAACGCACGCACCGACCGGATCGGGATCACGCGCGAGTCGGCGCCGTTCGTCCGGGACATGCAGCTCCACACCGGCGACGGCTTCCAGACCGTGACCCGTCGCGGCAACGAGTGGGTCGAGCCTTCGTGCCGGTCCTCGTGCACCGTCCGCTATCGCATCGATCTCGGGGAGCTCGCCGCCGCGTGCGGCGACGAGGTGGACTGCGCGCGGCGGGTGGGCGACGCGACGATGTCGCCGGCGCTCGCGTGGCTCGTGCACCCCGTCCCCAAGCACGACGTGCCGGTGCAGGTGCGCGTGAAGACGCCGAACGCGCTGCAGTTCGCGTCGGGGATGAACCCGGTCGACGACACCGGCCGGCGCTTCGCGTTCCGCTCGTACGACCTCGACGAGGGCAGCTTCACCGCGTTCGGGCCGATGCGTCACTACCGGATCGACGTGCCGGGCCGGGACGGCGAGCGCGGCCGCCT
>JBDHVD010000662.1:0-3983 GCA_039809525.1 Labilithrix sp.
CGCCCTTCCCTGCCCCGCCCTCCTCCGCCCACGAGTAGAGCGACACGCCGCGGTGATCGACGGTCGCGTAGCGCTCGCCGAGCCCGAAGAAGTGCTCGTCCGGACGGAGCGCGAACGCCATCGTGAGCTTGTTCCACGCGTCCTCCGGCGCGAGCGCGGCGCGGGCGGACGTCTTGATGCGGACCTTCGTCCCCTCGATCGCGATCTCGACGGTGATCGTCCCCGATCCGGCGCCGAGCTCGAACGTGCCGCTCGTCGGCGTCTGCGCGATCACCTTCGCGCTTCCGCCGTGCTGCCAGTCGCGCTCCTCGGGGTGGTAGCCGTCCCAGCCCGGGATGACGGTGATGCCGTCACGCCCGTCGTCGCGCGTCGCGGCGGGGCCCCCGTAGCCCTCGCCGTCGCCTCCGCCCGACAGCGTGCGCAGCACCTCGCGTCCCTGCGCGTTCGCGATCGCGATCGAGAACGGCTCGAGCCCCACGCGCACCGAGACATCGGCGCCGCGGAGATCCACCGGCGGCGGCGGATCGTCCTCGTCGCAGCCGACCGACGACACGCCCACGCCGCCCAACAGGACGGCGAGCCCCACGCGCGCGAAGCGAAGCATCGCGGGAAATGTAGCGCAGCACGGCGGTGTGATAAGCACGAGCGTGTGACGCTCCAGGGCGCGCTCGTCGATCTCGCGGTGGCGTGCGTCGCCGGCGTCCTCGTGGGCGTCGAGCGACAGCAGGCGCACGCGGGCCAGAAGGACGAGGACTTCGGGGGCGTTCGGACGTTCCCCCTCTTCGCGCTCCTCGGCTGCATCGGCTCGCTCCTGCGGCCCGCGGCCGGCCCCTGGGTGCTCGTCGCGATGCTCGTGGCGGCCACGGTGATGCTCGCGATCTCGCACGCCCGCAATGCAGAGCGCGACCTCGGCATCACGTCCGAGGTGGCCGCGCTCGTCACGTTCGGCGCCGGCGCGCTCGCCGGGAGCGAGGACCTCCTCGAGCCGAAGGCGCGCTACCTCCTCGTCGCGTCGACGTCGGCGCTGACCATGGGGCTCCTCGCGCTGAAGAAGCCGCTCCACGGCCTCGTCGCGAAGCTCTCGCCCGACGATCTCTACGCGACGGCGAAGTTCGTGCTCCTCGCGCTCGTCGTGATCCCGCTCCTGCCCGACCGGACCTACGGCCCGCTCGACGTGCTCAACCCGCACAAGATCGGCGTGATGATCGCGCTCGTCGCGGGCATCAGCTTCGCCGGCTACATCGCGGCACGCGCGCTCGGGAGCGACCGCGGGCTCCTCGTCACGGGCCTCGTCGGCGGGCTCGCCTCGTCGACCGCGGTCACGCTGACGTTCGCGGCGCGCGCGAAGGAGGAGCCCAAGCTCGCGCCGCTCAGCGCGGTCGCCATCGGCGCCGCCTCGTCGACCATGTTCGCGCGCATCGTGGTGGTCGTCGCCGCCGTCGATCGGCCGCTCCTCGCGATGCTCGCCGTTCCCCTCGTCGCGATGGCGCTGGCCGGCTTCCTCGCCGCCGCGCTCGTCTATCGCCGCGACGTGTGGGGGAAGAAGAGCGAAGCCGTGCCGCTGCGCAATCCGTTCGAGCTGAAGCGCGCGGTGCAGTTCGGGCTCCTCTACGGCGCGGTCCTCTTCGTGGCGAAGGCGGCGCAGACGTACCTCGGAGCCGCCGGCGTCCTCGGCTCCGCGGTGCTCGCCGGCCTCACCGACGTCGATGCCATCACGCTCTCGCTCGCCGAGCTCCATCGCGAGGGCATGGCGCCGGGCACCGCCGCGATCGGGATCACGCTCGCCGCGATCACCAACACGCTGGTGAAGGCCGGGCTCGCGACCGTCCTCGGCGGGGCCGCGCTCGGCAAGCGCGTCGGCGTCGTGCTCGGCGGCGCCATCGCCGCCGGCGCCGTCGCCGCCCTCGTCGTCACGCGTTCTTCATGACGACGCCCGCGTTGAGCGAGCTGGCGTAGGCGATCCACCCGACGTACGGGGTCATGAGCCAGCTCGCGGTCCGGTCGACGCCGCGCGCCTCGCGCACGAACGCCGCGCTCGTCGCGAGCAGCGCGCCCACGTCCGCGAGCGCCGCCCGCGTGCGGTGCGCACCGAAGAACAGCGGCGACCACGCGGCGTTCAGCGCGTGCTGCACGCCCCACAGCGCGAGCGTACGCGTGCGCGCCGCGCTGGGCGCGCTCCGCCACACGCGCCACGCGGCGATCGCCGACGCGGCATAGAGCGTCGTCCACACCGGACCGAACACCCACGAGGGCGGCGTGTGCCGCGGCTTGCGGAGCCGGCGGTACCAGCGATCGGGGCGGCGAGCGCGAGGGCGCTTCGTGCGGTCGTCTTCATGACGACCCGCGTCTGCACGCTCCGGGCCGGAACGTTCGACAGCGCGACCGTCAGTCGACGCCCGCGTCCTTCGGCTGCGCGTCGGCGCCGGCGTCGCCGTCGCTCGCGTGCAGCTTGCACTCGACGAGCGGCTCGACGCGCTCGAGCTTGCCGGCCCGCGCCTGCACCGCGGTGTAGCCGATGCCGACGCTCATCGCATTGCACGGCACGTTGGAGTCGGACCTGCCGTCGGCGAGGACGTCGAGGTTCGACCGCACGAACGTGGTCATGAGATCGTAGTTCTGCGGATCGTTCGTGTCGCAGAACCCCATGAGGCGGAAGCCCTTGACCACGTCGTCGCCGAGCGTCCGCCCGCCGATCATGCCGTCGCCGATGCGCCAGATGCCGTCCGCGCCTCGCGCGATCCGGCCGGTGACCACCGCGTTCTGCAGGCGGAGCGGATACGCGACGACGAGCGCCTTGTATCCGGGGAACCAGAAGAGCGTGTCCTCGGGCAGCCTCGCGACGATGTAGCCGTCGCGGACGTACGCCGCGTCGTCGAACATCTTGCCGTCGCCGAGCTCCGGACCGGGACGCCCGTCGGCGGTCGCGCCCTCCTCGACGGTCCACGGCATGTCCGGCGTGAAGCACGGATGGGTCCGCCAGTCCGGCTTCGAGCAGTCCCAGGGGAGCGGCTTCTCGAGGCCGGGCGACGGATAGAAGTCGATGCGGACGCGATCGTCGTTCGGCTCGCCGTTGTAGCCGGTGACGCGGATGAGGAAGTTGTAGTGGCCGACGCAGAGCGCGCAGTTGAAGCGGTCGTCGGACAGCCCGTACTTCGTCGTCAGCTCGGGGATCAGCGCGGCGGCGTACTCGAGCCGCCCGAACGTGTTGTCGCGGCAGTACTTGCCGTCGCGCGGGAGGGCCGAGCCCCCGACCTGACAGCTCGGAGGCGGGTCGACCGACTCGCACGTGTCCGAGGCGGTGCAGACCCCGTCGAGATCGAACCCGAGGTCCTTCCACGCGTTCGGATCGAGCGCGCCCTGATCGTTGAGCGAGCCGACCTTCATCGACTCGATGGCCATGATCACCGGCCCGACGTCCTTCGCGTCCTGCGGACCGGGCCGGTCCGCGAGCGACGGCACGCCGGCGGAGAAGCAACCCCGGCTGTCCTCCTTCGACCACCAGCCGATGCCGTTCCGCGACTCGACCGCGCCGCCCGGCGCAGGCTCGAGCAGGGACGAATCGTAGGTATTGCAGGCGAAAAACCCGAGCGCGCCGCTTCCTAGGGCGCCTAGGAGGATGAAGGCCCGCCGTCCCACGCCCTCCATCCTACGACAAACCGGGGCTGACAAACCGCACGAGAACGCTTGATCCGCGCGCGGCCCGCTGGAATATCAGTGCGTCATGAGCGAAGTGGGGAAGATCGTAGCTCTGCTGAAGAACGAGGCGATCGAGAAGCAGATCGCCGCCGCCATCGTCCTCGGCGAGCTGAAGGCCAAGGGGCCCGGGGTCGTCGAGGGGCTCGCCGGTCTGCTCGCGAGCGGGGTGCCGCTCCTGCAGGTGCACGCGCTCGACGCCCTGGCACGCGTCGGAGCGAAGAAGGCGCTCCCCCAGGTCTTCCCCCTCCTGTCGGGAACGAACGACGACGTCCGGCGGGCCGCGACGC
>JBDHVD010000663.1:0-3960 GCA_039809525.1 Labilithrix sp.
CTCGCAGCGGTGCGTGCCGTGGAGGCCCTTCGCGAGAGCGGGAGCTCGGCGTCGATCGTGATGATCGGCGCCGAGCGCGTCCTGCCGTACGACCGTCCGCCGCTGTCGAAGGAGCTGCTCCGCGGCGAGACGACGATCGACGACGCGCGCATCCACGACGAGAGGTTCTTCCGCGACCACGACGTCGAGCTGGTCCTCGGCGCCGCGGCGCGGCAGCTGCACACCGCGGTGCGGGTCCTCGAGCTCGATGACGGCCGCCGCATCGCATTCGACGAGCTGCTCGTCGCGACCGGCGCCGCTCCGCGCCGCCTCCCCGTGAAAGGGGCGGATCTCGACGGCGTGCTGACGCTCCGCACCGGCGCGGACGCGCTCCGCCTCAGGGCGGAGCTGATGCGTGGCGGGCGCGTCGTCGTGATCGGCGGTGGGCTCATCGGCCTCGAGGTCGCCGCGGTCGCGCGCGCGGCGGGCAACGACGTCACCGTCATCGAGGCGGCGCGACAGCCTCTCGCGCGTCTTCTCCACGGCGAGGCCGTTGCCGGCGCGATCGCGGCGCTCCATCGCGACCACGGGACCATCGTGCGCACGTCGACGACGGTGACCGAGCTCCGCGGCCGCGGCCGCGTCGAGGAGGTCGTGCTCTCGACCGGCGAGCGCGTGCCCGCCGACGTCGTCCTCGTCGCCATCGGCGTGGTCCCCGCGATCGAGTGGCTGATCGGATCCGGCGTGCACCTCGACGACGGCGTCCTCACCGACGCCTCGCTCCAGACGAACGTGCCCGGCATCTACGCGGCGGGCGACGCGGCGCGGGCGTTTCAGCCCGAGCTCCGCCGTCACGTGCGCTTCGAGCAGTACGCGAGCGCGAGCGAGCAAGGGGGCGTCGCGGGCCGCGTGATGGCCGGGCGAAAGGCGATCCCGGCGATCACCCCGGGCGCCGGCACCGAGCAGTTCGGCGTGCGCATGCAGATCGTCGGGCAGGCGGGCGCGGCCGAGCGCGTGCTCGTCCGCGGCTCGCTCGAAGACCGCTCCTTCGCGGCGTTCTTCGTGGCGGGCGGCTGCGTGCGCGGGGCGTTCGTCATGAACCGCCCGCGCGAGCTGCCCAGCGTCCGCAAGCTCGTCGCTCGCCGTGTGCGGGTCGACGAGCGGCGGATCGTCGACGACGGCGAGCCCCTGGCGCTTTCCGTGTAATGCCCGGGCCGGTGCTGCGTCAGCCGCGCAGGACCATGAGACCTCACCACGCTCCCGCTTCGCTGCTGTCCGCCGTGATCCTTCCGGCGGTGCTCATCGCGTGCTCGCCGGCCCCGATGCCGGTCTCGCAGTCGCCCGCCGATCCCTCGAGCCCGACCGCGCCCGAGGGCACCACGCCGGCCGTCCCGACGCCGCCCCCGCCGCCGACCGCGAAGGCCGCTCCGGCGAGCGGGCACGACCACCACGCTCACGAATCGGACGCCGTCGTCTACGCGTGCCCGATGCACCCGGAGGTGACGTCGAGCGAACCGGGGCAGCTCTGCCCGAAGTGCAACATGAAGCTCGTCCCGAAGGAGTAAGGCGCCATGAGCCCGCGAAAGATCATCGTCGCCGCCGCCCTCGCGCTGCTCGCCGGATGCGCGTCGACGTCACCGAAGGAGCCGTTCAAGGACGTCTCGCGCGACGTCGCGACGCGATCGGGTCACACCATCCACTGGAACCAGGCGACCGACGACGACAAGGCGGCGGAGCGCGCGATCGACCGGATCCTCGCAGGTGAGCTCACCGTCGACGGCGCGGTCCAGGTCGCGCTCCTCTCGAACCCGTCGCTCCAGGCGAAGTTCGAGGAGCTCGCGATCTCGCAAGCGGACCTCGTCCAGGCAGGGCTGCTCGAGAACCCGTCGTTCACGTTCGGGCGAACGGCGTGGGAGGCGGAGCACATCGCGCCCAATCTGTTTGCCAGCGTGGAGCAGAACTTCCTCGGCATCCTCACCCTGCCGCTGAAGAAGCGCGTGGCGGCGACGGAGCTCGAGGCGACGAAGCTCGAGGTCGGCGACCACGTCCTCGAGCTCGCGTCGGAGGTGCGCGAGGCGTTCTACGCCGCGCAGGCCGCCGAGCAGGTGGTCGCGATGCGCCGCCTGGTGGACGAGGCTTCGCAGATGTCGTCCGAGCTCGCGCGCCGTCAGTACGACGCGGGCAACATGAGCGACCTCGCCCTCAGCACGGAGCTGTCGCTCGCGGCGCAGACCTCGCTCGATCGCAAGCGCGCGGAGGGCGAGGCCGCCGTTCTCCGCGAGACGCTGAACAAGCGAATGGGCCTGTGGGGACCGCGGACCGCGTGGAAGATGGCCGCCCGCCTGCCCGAGCTCCCGGCGGCGGAGCCCGCGCTCGAGCACCTCGAGTCGCTCGCGATCGGACAGCGCCTCGACGTGGCCGCCGCTCGCCGAAACGTGCAGGCGATGCAGTACGCGCTCGGCCTCGCGAAGACCACGCGCTGGGTCGGAACGGTGAACGTCGGCGTGGAGGCCGGGCGCCTCCGCCACAACCGTCGCTTCTCGTTCGGCCCGAGCGTCACCCTCGAGATCCCGCTCTTCGATCAGCGCCAGGCGCAGATCACCCGGCTCGAGGCCTTCGTGCGCCAGGGCGAGAGCGAGCTCCGCGCGCTCGCCGTCGACGTACGCTCGGACGTGCGCTCCTCTCGCGCGCGCGTGCTCACCGCACGCAGCGTGGTCGAGGACTACCGCAAGGTGCTCGTGCCGCTGCGCGAGAACGTCGTTCGCTTCTCGCAGGAGCAGTACGACGCCATGCTGCTCGGCACCTACCAGCTGATCCAGGCGAAGCAGGCCGAGTTCGACGCGTACCGCGAGTACATCGAGGCGCTCCGCGACTACTGGATCGCGAAGAGCGATCTCGAGCGCGCCGTCGCGGGCCGCTTGGACGCGCCGCCGCCTCCGGTCGTCAACCACCCCGCGGCTGCCGTCGCGCCGCCGCCCCCCGCTCACTCCCACCGAGGAACGCCATGAAGACCTATCGTGCCCTCGCGGCCGCCGTCCTGTTCGTCGTCTCGCTGCTGTTGCCGAAGCTCGCCGCCGCGCAGCCGAAGCTGCCGTATACGCCGGTCGTCACGCCGAACGGCTCGACGCTGCCGTTCGTGATGAAGGACGGCGTGAAGGAGTTCCGCCTCACCGCCGAGCCCGTGAAGCGCGAGTTCGCGCCCGGGATGATCGTCAACGCGTGGGGCTACAACGGCTCGACGCCGGGCCCCACCATCGAGGCGGTCGAGGGCGATCGCGTCCGCTTCATCGTGACGAACAAGCTCCCCGAGCGCACGAGCGTGCACTGGCACGGCATCTTCCTCGACAACGGCATGGACGGCGTCGCCGGCCTGAACCAGCCGCACATCGAGCCGAACGAGACCTACGTCTACGAGCTCACGCTCCGGCAGAACGGCGTCTTCATGTACCACCCGCACTCGGACGAGATGGTCCAGATGGCGATGGGCATGATGGGCATGTTCGTCATCCACCCGAAGGTGCCGGAGGTGCCCAGGGTCGATCGGCACTTCGTCGTCATGCTGCACGAGTGGTTCGTCGAGCCGGGCACCGCCACGCCGAACCCGAACATCATGACCGACTTCAACATGTTCACGTTCAACAGCAAGGTGTTCCCCGGCACCGATCCGTGGGTGGTGAAGAAGGGCGAGCGCGTCCGCTTCAGCTTCGGGAACATGTCGATGGACAGCCATCCGATCCACCTGCACGGCTACGCGTTCGAGGAGGTCGCGACCGACGGCGGCCCGGTGCCGAAGTCCGCGCGCCGTCCCGAGACGACGGTGAACGTCCCGGTGGGCACCACGCGCACGGTCGAATTCGTGGCGAACGTCGAAGGCGACTGGGCCTTCCACTGCCACAAGTCGCATCACACGATGAACGCGATGAGCCACGACGTGCCGAACCTCATCGGCGTGAAGCAGCCGCCCGCGCTCGAGGCGAAGCT
>JBDHVD010000664.1:0-3956 GCA_039809525.1 Labilithrix sp.
TCCGGAGCCCGAGCCCGAGCCCGTCGCGAGCGCCGTCGCGTCGCCTCCGGCGCTTCCGGCGCTTCCGGCGAAGGCCGCGCCGCTCGTGACGCGAAAGCTCCCGGCCGCGCCGGCGGCGAGCGCCCCGGCGGCCTCGGCCGCGCCCGCCGCGACCACGCAGGCGAAGCCGCCGCCGTCTCCGTCGAACCGCGCGCTCGTCGATCGGAAGTAGTCAGAACAAGCGCGACGCGGTGTCGTCGGTGAAGAGCCACGCGTCGCGCGGGATGCGGAGCACGTCGCCTTCGCGGACGACGCGCCCGCGCTCCGAGAGGCGATCGACCGCGCGCGTGCGCTCCGCGGTCCAGGGATCGATCCCGAGATCGCGCCCCGCGTGCCCGAGATCGAGGCCCTCGGCGATGCGGAGCCCGAGCATGATCCGCTCGCGGAGGAGCGCCTCGGGCGAGAGCGCCTCGACGTCGTCGTCGTGCATCTCGCCGCGCGTCCACGCGACGTAGCGGCGCGGATCGGTGGGGTTGCGCCAGCGCCGGCCGCCGTCCGCCGTGCGGACGAAGCCGTAGGCGGCGCAGCCGAGCCCCACGTACTCGTCGCCCTTCCAGTACGCCAGGTTGTGGCGCGCCTCCTGCCCGGGCGCCGCGTAGTTCGAGATCTCGTAGTGGCGGAGGCCGCGGCCGGAGAGCGCCTCGTCGATCGCGAGGAAGGACTCGGCGACGTGCGCCTCGTCCGCCATCGGCAGGAGCCCGCGCTTCCTCCGCTCGCCGAACTGCGTGCCCGGCTCGATGGTCAGCTGGTAACAGGAGAGGTGCGAGAGCCCGAGGTCCGCGAGCGCCGTCGCCTGCGCGCGCGCGTCGTCGGGGCTCTGATCGGGCAGGCCGAAGATGAGGTCGGTCGAGACGCGCGGCACGCCGGCCGCGAGCGCCCCCTCGATCGCGCGCTGCGCGCCCGCCGGATCGTGCAGCCGCCCGAGGAACGTGAGCTGCTCGCGCCGGAGCGACTGGGTGCCGATCGACAGGCGGTCGACCCCGGCGTCGAGCAGGGCCTTCGCGCGGTCGCGATCGAGCGACGTCGGGTTGCACTCGGCGGTGATCTCGACGTCGCCCGCCATGGTGAAGACCTCGCGGAAGCGCCGGAGCGTGCGGCCGAGCGCGTGCGGATCCCAGAGGCTCGGGGTCCCTCCGCCGAAGAAGACGCTGCCGATCGTCCCCGCGAAGGTGCGGGCGCGGTGCTCGGCCTCGCGGATGACCGCGTCGGCGTAGCCGTCGTGATCGATGTCCTCGCGCTTCGCCGCGTAGCTGACGAAATCGCAATAGGGGCACTTCGCGAGACACCAGGGAAAATGGACGTAGATGGATGCCAAGCGCCGAGAGCCTAGCGCGTCAGCGCGGCGAGGTACGTCCCCGCGAGCGTCGCGACCGCGAGCACCGCGACCGCCACCGCGATCACGGTCGGGCTCCACCGGCGCCGCGTCGCCGGCTCGGGCTCCTGCTTCGGCGCGCTCGGGCTCCCGGCGCGGGGGCGCTTCGCGGTGTCGGCGAGCTCCTTCCTCTTCGCCTTCGCGTCCTTCGCCGCGGCCGCGGCGACGAGGTCGCGGGCGCGGACGAGCGCCGACGGCGCCTCCTTCGAGACCAGCGTGGTCGCGGCGGGCTCGGGCTTCGCCGCGTTCGCGAGCTTGCCGAGGACCGATCCGGCCGCGATCGTCGCGGCCGAGGCGGCGGGCGGATCGGAGGTCGCGATGCGGATCGGACCCGGCGACGGCGGCACGCGCGCGGGTGCGTGGCGCGCCTTCTCGAGCGCGTCGACGACGTCGTCCATCGACGCATGACGCTCGCTCGGGCGCCTCGCGAGGGCGCGCATGACGATCGAGGCGACCTCGACCGGGACGGTGGGCGCCGCCTCGACGAGCGGCCTCGGCGGGGCCTCGACGAGCGCGCCTCCCGGATGCGTCCCGGAGAGGAGCTCGTACGCCAGGAGGCCGAACGCGTACTGATCGCTCCGCTCGTCGGCGATCGCGCCCACGAGCTGCTCGGGCGCCATGTAGCGGAGCGTCCCGAGCACGTGCCCGTCCTGCGTGCGAAAGCTGACCGGATCGACCGGGCCGTCGATCGGCCGCGCGAGCCCGAAGTCGAGCACCTTCGCCGGTCCGTCCTCGGACACCATCACGTTCGACGGCTTCACGTCGCGGTGGACGATCCCGGCGCGGTGCGCGGCGGCGAGCGCGCGCGCCACGTCGACGAGCCAGCCGATCGTGCGCTCGAGCGGCACGCGTGCGTCGCCGACGTACGCGAGGAGCGGCTCGCCGCGCACGAGCTCCATGACGAGGTAGAAGACGCCCTCCGCCTCGCCGGCGTCGTGCACCGCGACGGTGTTCGGATGCGTGAGCGCCGCCGCGGCGCGCGCCTCGCGATGGAGGCGTGCGACCGCGTCCGGCCGGTCCTTGTCGGGCCGGAGGACCTTGAGCGCGACCTTGCGCCGGAGGCGGGTGTCGACGGCGCGATAGACCTCGCCCATGCCGCCGCGGCCGATGAGCGCCTCGATCGCGTATCGCTCGAACGTCTCGCCGGCGCCGATCGGCACGGCGTCCACCTTATCAGCCGGCGACGCCGAGCGCGCGCGGGCCTGCCCAAGGACCTGGCCCAAGAACCTGGGCCGAGCCCGTCGAAACGGCTGAGCCTTGTCGCGGGATTGCCGCAAAAACGAGGGGGTGTTACCTTCACAATCGGGTTTTTTCCCGCGGAAACCCCTGGTTTCCGATCCTTCGCATGCTCGAGATCCCCGATCTCATCGACCGTGTCCGCGCCTATCAGCCTGCCGCCGACGCGGAACTGATCAAGCGAGCCTACGACTACAGCCGCAAGGCCCACGACGGCCAGAAGCGGAAGTCGGGTGACCCCTACTTCATTCATCCGGCGTCGGTCGCCGGCATCATCACCGAGCTCCGGCTCGACACGGCGAGCGTCTGCGCCGGGCTCCTCCACGACGTCGTCGAGGACACCCTCGCGACGACGAAGGACATCGAGCGCGAGTTCGGAGGCGAGATCGCGTCGCTCGTCGACGGCGTCACGAAGCTCGGCAAGATCAACTTCACCTCGAAGGAGGACCGCCAGGCGGAGAACTTCCGCAAGATGGTGGTCGCGATGGCGCGGGACATCCGCGTCCTCCTCATCAAGCTCTGTGACCGCGTCGACAACATGCGGACGCTCGAGCACATGAAGCCGGAGGCGCAGGAGCGCATCGCGCGCGAGACGCTCGAGATCTACGCGCCGCTCGCCAACCGCCTCGGCATCCAGTCCTTCAAGAGCGAGCTCGAGGACCTGTCGTTCCGCTGGCTCGAGCCGGACGCGTACCACGAGGTCCAGAGCGGCGTCTTCAAGACCAAGAAGGAGCGCGACCGCTACATCGCGGAGGTCTCGAAGACCCTCGCGAGCCGCCTCGCCGAGCAGGGCTTCGCCGCGGAGGTCACCGGCCGCGCCAAGCACCTCTACTCGATCTGGCGCAAGATGAAGGCGAACGACTCGTCGGTCGATCAGATCCACGACATCATCGCCTTCCGCGTCCTGGTCGAGAGCGTGAGCGACTGCTACGCGGCGCTCGGCGTCATCCACTCGAAGTGGACCCCGGTCCCCGGCCGGTTCAAGGACTACATCGCGCTGCCCAAGCCGAACATGTACCAGTCGCTCCACACGACGGTCATCGGCCCGGGACGCGAGCGCATCGAGATCCAGATCCGGACCCACGAGATGCACCGCGTCGCCGAGCGGGGCATCGCCGCCCACTGGAAGTACAAGGAGAAGGGCGGAGGGGGGATCGCGGAGACCGACGCGCAGCGCTTCGGCTGGCTGCGCCAGCTGATGGAGTGGCAGAAGGACCTCAAGGACCCGGCCGAGTTCCTCGAGGGCGTGAAGGTCGACCTCTTCCAGGACGAGGTCTACGTCTTCACGCCGAAGGGCGAGGTGCGCGTG
>JBDHVD010000665.1:0-3937 GCA_039809525.1 Labilithrix sp.
CTCGCCTTCGCGATCGGGGTCGGTCGCGAGGAGGATGTCGTCGGCCTGCTTGGCCGCAGCCTTCAGCTCCTGGAGGACCTTCTCCTTGCCGGGGACGACCTCGTACGTCTCGAGGAAGCCCTTCTCGACGTCGATGCCCATCTTCTTGGGCAGATCCTTGACGTGGCCCTTCGACGCGAGGACCTCGTAGCCCGTGCCAAGGTACTTCTTGATGGTCTTGGCCTTGGCCGGAGACTCTACGACGACGAGGGTTTTTGCCATGAGATTCCGACGAGTTAGGTTGCCTTACCTGCGGCGGTAGAACCCGTCCGGGCCCTCTACTACTACGTCCTTCAAGGACAGCGTCAAGAGCGCCGTGATGGCCGAGCTCGCTCGGAGCCCGGTTCTTGCTATGACCTCGTCGACATGCTGAGGTTGCTCTGAAAGTGCTGAAATCACGGCGCTTTCTTCGGGCGACAGCGCTGCCGCGGCCGACGGTGTTTCGAGGGGTTCGGCGTCCTCGAGATCCGTCGAGCTCGGCCGTACTTTCTCCGGAACGGTCCAGCTCGTCCGAGGTCCGGTCCACGGGATCCCGAGGTAACGGAAGAGCTGGCTGGCGTGCGCCAGCGGGTACGCGCCGCCCCGGCAGAGCTCCCAGAGCGATCCGCCGAAGCTCGTGGTCCACGGCGCGGCCGGGACGATGAAGAGCGGTTTGCGCATCCGCCGCGCGTGGGTGATCGCGTTCCGCGACCCCGATTGGACGTGGGCCTGCACGACGACCACCACCTTGGCGAGCGCGACGAGGATCGCGTTGCGTTGCTTCGGCGTCTCCGTGGTCTTCCCCTGATCGTCGGGGAACGGCCAGATCATGCGCGATCGCTCGGAGGCGGCGATGCGCGCGAACAGCTCCGCGTTCTCCTCGGGGAAGGGACGATCGCGCCCGCTCGGCGCCACGCACCAGGTCGTGCCGTTCTCGAGCGCGGCCTCGTGCGCGGCGCTGTCGATCCCGACCGCGCCGCCCGACAGGACGAGCACGTTCGCCCGCGCGAGCCTCCGCGCGAGATCGCGCGTGAACGCCACCGCCTCGGGGATCGGCTCGCGCGAGCCGACGATCGCGACGGCGATCCCGGTGTGGTCGAGCGGTCCGGACGTGGTCAGCGTCCGCTTCGGCTCGAGGTTCGCGAGGCGGACGGGATAGGCGGGGTGGTCGGGGGCGAGCAGCACGCGGCGCTGTCGGCCGCACGGCGCGAGAAGTTGCGCCGCTCTTACTTCTTCGGCCGCGAGTAGACCTGCGCGCCCACCGGGCCGCCGCCCTTCTTCGCGTAGATGTCGATCTTGTACGGCACCGCGATCGGGGCGATGGGGCACATCGGCTTCGGCGTCGCGCCGATCACCGCGGTCGGGCCGGCCATGCCGTCCTGCGCGGAGAGCAAGTTGTAGAAGGGCGGCGCGAGCAGGTTGAGATCGAGGTCCGTGGTGCCGACCCCGTAGCCGACGATCGTGTAACACTTCGTCGGATCCATCTGGAACACGAAGCCGACGTGCCCGCCCTCGGCGAGGTTGGCCTTCGCCATGTCGCCCTCCGGGCTCATCCCCGACGCGTACTTCGCGGCCGCCGTGCGGATCCCGACCTCGACGGCGTCGCCGGTGCCCATCGGTTGCAGCAGCGCCGATCCGGCGGCGGCAGCCGCGGCGAGCAACGCCGCGAGCGCGTTCGGATCGGTCGTCGTCATGCTGCTCGCGGGCGGCGCGTATCCCGGCGGCGGCGGTGGGCACGGCTGGCCCGGCGCGCACGGCTGAGCGGCGGGCGGCGCGCCCGCATCGCCTCCGACGCCGAAGCTGGCGCTCGCGGCCGGCTTGTCGCTGCCGCCGCATGCGAGCGGCGCGGCAGCGAGGACCGCGAGGCCGCCGAGGAGAGCGAAGTGCACGCGGCGGAGAGAGCTCATCTCTCCTGAACGGTAGCGCGATCTCCGTCGGCTTCGCGATGGCCCTCGACCGCGACGCGGATCGCCGACGCGCGCGCGGCCGACTGCGGGTAGTGCGTGCGGTACGTCGGCGCGAAGCGCGGCACGAACACGCGCTGCTCCGCCTCGTACTGCTCGAGGAAGCGGAGGAGGCCGAGCGCGCCGCGCTCCATGCGCCCCGCGTCGAGGACGCGCACGACGGCCTCCGCGTCGTGCGTCGCGCGGCCGGGGTACAACGTCGCGGCGTTCTCGAGCGCGCGCCGCTGCTCGGCGGCGGTCCACGTGTCGTCGCCGGCCTCCTTCGTCGCCGTGGGATGCGCGCAGACGAGCTGTCCGGTGCGGAGGTGCGTGAGCTCGCGCGCGACGACGAACGCGAGGCTCTCGCGCAGCCGATCCTCGTACGTGCCCGCGGCGCTCTCGGCGACGTAGAAGCCCGGCGGCGGCGGGAGAAGGCGGCGGCCCGGCAGCTGCGAGCGCGCGAGGAACGCGGCGTACTCCTCGATCTTCCGCGAGCCGTTCGCGTCGTCGTAGCTCTGGGCGCGCGCGACGTGCGAGACGAGCCGCAGCATGGCGTCCGAGAGCACGACGACGTAGTCGCCGTCGTCGTCGCAGCTCGCGAGCGCGAACGGATCGCTCGCCTCGCCGTGGAACGCCACGTAGATGCCGGTGAGCCGCCGCTGATCGGGCACCGGAAGCGCGGCGACGAGCCTCTTCAGCTCGAGCTGGGCCTTGGTCCGGAGATCCTGCGACTCGAGCTCGGGGGCGACCTCGTCGGCCGCCGCCGCGGGCGTGAAGAAGAGGACGAACGCCGCAGCGGCGAGCGCCGCAACCAGCCGAAATCGCGAGCTCACGTGGTTCACGTAGCACCCGGTCGGCCGTCCGCCGCCCGGGTTGCGTGAATCGTCACTGGCGCACGAACTTGAACGGCAGCGCGATCTGCTTGGACTCGCCGGGCGCGGGGAACTGCCAGGAGCGCACCTGGTTCTCGATGCACTTGGCGACGACCGGATCGTCGCCGTTCGACGACGTGCTCGAGACCGTCCCGTTGGGCGCGACCGTCGCGTTGACGGTCACGTTGACGCTCGACTTCTGGTCGGGGCCGCTCACGCGCTCCCAGCACGTGCGCTTCACGCCCGCGCGATGGTTGGCGACGACGCGCTCGACGGCGGCCTGATCGAAGCCGCCGCCGCCGGCGGCGGACGGACCGCTGCCGCCGCCCGCGGACGGTCCGCCGGTCCCGCCGAGGAGGCCGGAGATGTCGGCGGTCTTCTTCTCCGGCGTCGTCGGCGCCGGACGAGGCGCCACTGCGACCGGTCCGCTCTTCTTTCCCGTCTCGGTCGGCGCGGCCGTCGGCTCGGCGGACGGAGGAGGCGGGGGGACCTCGCTCGGCTTCTCGGCCGTCGCGGTCGCGGTCGGCGGCATCTGGATGACGACCGGCGCGGGCGCGGGCTGCGGGCGGAAGACGAGGAACGCGACGGTGCCGCCGAAGCCGAGCGCGAGGAGGAGGATCGGCCAGAACCACAGCGGCACGCCCCGCTTCTGCTCCATCGGCATGTAGCCGGGCGGGATCGACGGGCTCGTCGGCATCGCGGGCGCAGGAGCAGCCATCGCAGGGGCCGCCGGCGGAGGCGGGATCGCAAACGGATCGACGGCCGGAGCCGGCGCCGGCGTCGGGACGATCGGGTTGATCGCGAACGGGTCGACCGCCGGGGCGATCGAGGCGGACGGCGCGGGTGACGGCGCGAACGCGGGCGCCGGCGCGCGCGCCGCGGCAGCTCCCCCCGCGAGTGGAGACGTCAGCGGCGCTGCGTCCTCCATGTTCGGCGAGCGGAACGGGACGACGTTGCTCCGCGCCGGCGGGGCCGCGGGCGGCGAAGGAGACGCCGCGGGGCGAGGCGGCTCGGACACCTTCGGTGCCGCGGGCGCGGCCGGACGCGCGGGCGGGCGCGGAGGGCCGCCCGCGGGCGCGCGCGGCGGCTCGGGCGCGAGGAGCG
>JBDHVD010000666.1:0-3933 GCA_039809525.1 Labilithrix sp.
TCGTCAGGACGCGCGCAGGACGACGCGTGCGCAGGCACCATCGCCCGAATCGAGTCTGAGTTGGTTGCGAGGGCAGGGCGCGCGAACGCGTGGCCGCGATGCAGTGGGCGGGTGAAGAGCCCTGGAGGGAAAGTTTCCTGCGGCGCGGCGCACGCGGTGACGCCGGCACCATCGCCCGAATCAAGTGGAGGGGCCGCGCGGCGAAGCACTCGAGCCCCTCTTCGTCAGGACGACGCGCTGACACTATCGCCCGAATCAAGTCGGAGTTGGTTGCGAGGGCAGGGTCGCGAGCGAGCCCGCCATGATGAGGGCACGCAGGACGACGCGCGCACACCATCGCCCGAATCAAGTGGGCGCGGCGCGATGGCAGGGCGCGCGCGCGAACGCGTGGCCGCGACGCAGTGGGCGGGTGAAGAGCCCTGGAGGGAGAGTTTCCTGCGGCGCGGCGCACGCGATGACGTTCGGCACCATCGCCCGAATCGAGTGGGCGCGGCGCGATGGCATGGCGCGCGCGCGAACGCGTGGCCGCGATGCAGTGGGCGGGTGAAGAGCCCTGGAGGGAGAGTTTCCTGCGGCGCGGCGCACGCGGTGGCGTCGGCGCCATCGCCCGAATCGAGTGGAGGGCCCGCGCGGCGTGCGCGGAGGGGCTCGAGCTCGACGTGGTGAGGACGCACGCAGGGACGTCGGCGCGACACGCGCTGCTCCGTCATCGGGCAGGACCCGCGCACGGATGGTGGTGCAGGCGAGCCGTCGCGCACGCACGAGCGTCACTGCACGGATCGAGTGGAGGCGCGCGAGAGTCGGGTCGCCGCGGCGCTGGGTCGTCGTGGCGAGCGCGAGCGGAGGGGCGCGCGGTCACGGCTGGGGCCGATGGGGGCTGCCGGCACCGCTTCTTCCGCGCGGATCCTATGCTAAGACCCGCCTCCACGATGGCTTCGATTTCGTATCGTGAGGCGGGTGTCGACATCGATGCGGGTGACGAGCTCGTCGAGCGGATCAAGCCGTTCGCGAAGGCGACGCGGATCCCCGAGGTGCTCGCGGACGTCGGCGGGTTCGCCGGCCTGTGCGCGGTGCCCGGCGGCGTGGACGAGCCGGTGCTCGTCAGCGGCACCGACGGCGTCGGCACGAAGCTGAAGGTCGCGTTCCTCACCGGCGTGCACGACACCATCGGCTTCGATCTCGTCGGCATGTGCGTGAACGACATCGTCACGACGGGCGCGCGCCCGCTCTTCTTCCTCGACTACTTCGCCACGGGCAAGCTCGAGGTCGGCGTGGCCGAGAGCGTGATCAAGGGGATCGCCGCGGCGTGCAAGGAGTCGGGCTGCGCGCTGCTGGGCGGCGAGACGGCGGAGCTCCCCGGCATGTACGCGGCCGGCGAGTACGATCTCGCCGGCTTCGCGGTCGGCGTGGTCGCGCGCTCGAAGATCGTCGACGGCAAGCGCGTCGCCGCGGGCGATCGGGTGATCGGCGTCGCCTCGAGCGGGCTCCACTCGAACGGTTACTCGCTCGCGCGCCGCGTCGTGCTCGAGGCGATGAAGCTCTCGCCGAACGACAAGCCGGGCGCGCTCGGCGGCAAGACGGTGGGCGAGGCGCTGCTCGCGCCCACGCGCCTCTACGCGCGTCACGTGCAGGCGGTCCTCGGCGCGGGCGCCGACGTCCGCGCGATGAGCCACATCACCGGCGGCGGGCTGCCGGGGAACCTGCCGCGCGTGCTGCCCGACGGCCTCGGCGTGAAGCTCGCCGGGGCGTGGAAGCGCCCGGCGATCCTCGAGCTCATCGCCGAGAAGGTCGACGAGGCGGAGCTGCGCCGCGTGTTCAACCTCGGCGTCGGCTTCGTGTTCGTCGTCGCGAAGGAGGATGCGGCGAAGGCGGGCGACGCGCTCCGGGCGCTGGGCGAGACGCCGATCGATCTCGGCGAGGTGGTGAGCGTCCCGCCGGAGACCGACTTCGAGGCGCGGGTGATCTTCCCATGACGACGCTCGGCGTCCTCGTGTCCGGCTCGGGCTCGAACCTCCAGGCGATCCTCGACGCGGTCGCCTCGGGGAAGCTCCACGCGAGGATCGGGGTCGTCGTGTCGAACGTCGCGACGGCGAAGGCGCTCGAGCGCGCGGCGAAGGCGGGCGTGAAGACGGCGGTGGTCGCGCACAAGGCCCATCCGTCGCGCGAGGCGTTCGACGCCGAGGTCGTGGAGATCCTGCGGCGCGAGGGGGTCGACGTCGTCGTGCTCGCCGGCTTCATGCGCATCGTGACGCCGGTGCTGCTCGATGCGTTCCCGCATCGGGTGGTGAACATCCACCCCGCGCTCCTGCCCGCGTTCCCCGGGGTGCATGCGCAGCGTCAGGCCGTGGCCTACGGCGTGCGGGTGTCGGGGTGCACCGTGCACTTCGTCGACACCGGCATGGATACCGGGCCGATCATCGCGCAGGCGACGGTCCCGGTGCTCGACGACGACACCGAGGAGACGCTCCGCGACCGCATCCTCGAGCAGGAGCACGCGCTCCTGCCCGACGTGCTCCAGTGGATCGTCGAGGGGCGCGTCGACGTCGTACCCCCCGCGGCGGCCGGCGGTCGGCCGCGCGTCCGCATCAAGCCGCGCGCCGCATGACCACCACGTCGAAGCACTACGACGTCGTCGTCCTCGGCGCAGACATCGGCGCGCTCGCCGCGGCCGCGCTCCTCGCGCGCCGATCGTGGCGGGTGCTCGTGCTCGGCCACGGCTACCGGCGCTCGTCGTACACCTACGACGGCCTGGCGCTCGCGCGGCGTCCGTTCACGTTCCTGTCGGCGTCGTCGCCCGCATGGGGACGCGTGCTCGTCGAGCTCGCGCAGTCGCAGACGTTCCGCCGGCGCCTCTCGTCGCTCGACCCGATGCTGCAGATCCTCGGCTCGGACCTGCGGCTCGATCTGCCGCCCGACACCCAGCTGTTCGCGCGCGAGATCGATCGCGAGTTCCCCGCGGTCCGCCGCGTGGTCGACGACCTGTACACCGACCTCGCCCGCACCAACGCGTCGGCCGATGCCGCCTTCGAGCGCGACGCGGTGTGGCCGCCGGGCGGGTTCTGGGAGCGGCGCGAGACGTCGCGCGTGGCGGCGACGCTGCCGTACCTCGACGGATCCGACTTCCTCGCGGAGTTCCCGCGCGACCACGCGTTCCGCGACGTGGTCACCACGCCGGCGCGCTTCGCCTCGGACCTCGCGGACAACGACCTCTGCGCGTTCGCGCTCGCGCGCCTGCACGGGGCGTGGACGCGCGGGGTGAGCCACCTCTCCGGCGGCGAGGACGAGCTCGTCGACTTCCTCCTCGATCGCGTGCGCGCGCACGGCGGCGAGACGCGTCTGGCGGAGCGGGCCTCCGCGCTCACGCACAAGGGCGGCAAGGTCCGCGGCGTGCACATCGACGGCGACGAGACGCCGGTCGGCGTGACGTTCGTCGTCTCGGATCTGCCGTCGCCTGCGCTCCTCGAGCTCGCGCGCGCGTTCGATCCCGCGCGGCCCGAGAAGGCCCCGTCGGTCGAGATCGCCGACCAGCGCTTCGTCGTCTCGATCGTCGCCCGGCCCGAGGGGCTCCCGGCTCCGCTCGCGGCGGAGTCGTTCCTCCTCCCGAAGCGGGGGCCGCGCGTGCACCTCCAGCGGTCTCCGCTCGCGACGCCCGGCACCGCGCTGCTCGTCGCGGAGGCGTTCGTCGACGGACCGGTGAAGAACGCGCGCAAGGAGGTGCTCGGCACGGTGCTCGAGATGCTGCCGTTCCTCGAGCGCCACGTCCTCGTCGTCGACTCGCCCCACGACGGGCTGCCGCTCTGGGACTTCCGCAGGCCGACGCCCGCCGATCCGCGCATCGGCGAGAAGGCCTGGGACCTCCGCGCGCAGCTCGTCGATCGCGCGCGCATCCGGGCGAGCGGCGGCTCGCTGGAGGCCGAACCGATGATCCCGCGC
>JBDHVD010000667.1:0-3909 GCA_039809525.1 Labilithrix sp.
GTCGTCGTCGTCGATGACGAGGATGAGCTGTCGTGATCGAGGCGCGGTCTGTCGTGCGAGCTTCTGCACGTCGCTCTCGAGCAAGAACAGCTTCCCGACGTCGAGCTCCTCGATCAGCCGGTGGAAGGCTTGCTTCGAGACGTCGTCGTCGATGTTCCTCGCGAGGACGTGCTCCTGCCCGAGGAGCGAGCTCGCGGCGCTCGCCAGGACCGCCTCGCGCGGGTCGCGCGGCATGTCCGCGAGCTCTCGATCGACCGGGCTCGCGGCGTCGCTGACCGAGGCCGACGGAGGCGATGCGACGCCCGCGTCGGTGCCGTGGGGCGAGCGGCAGGAGAGCACGAGCGCGAGCAGGACCAGAGAGCGACGCATCCGCGGAACGTAGCACCGGCGAGACAATCGCCGCCACGCGCCCCGCGATCGCGCCGGTCCTGCGGCTCAGCGCTTCTGGTGGGCGGCGTACTCGTCGAGCAGCTCCTGGAACGCATCCATCGGCGGGAATTCCTCGAACGAGCGGACCGCGCCGGTCTCTGCCCAGGGGAGCTTCGTCTTCGTGTACGTCTCCATGTACGGCGCGAACCACGCGTGGTCGTCGAACATCGTCGGCCGGACGTTCACGATCTGCGGGAACGGGGTGGGGCGCGTGAACATCCAGGTCATGCAGCGCCCGCAGAAGAAGTGCTGGAGCTCGTCGCTCCGGCGACCTCCGATGACGGGCTCGCCCTGGGTCACGGTGAGCGCCGACGCCTGGCAGATCGCGGTGAGGGAGAACGCGCTCGCGGACATGCGCTGACAGCCGCGGCAGTGACAGGCCGCGGTGATCAGCGGCGCGGCGTCGACGCGAATGCGGAGGGCGTCACAGCGACAGGTCCCTTCGAGCGGCAGCTTCATGGCGACCACCGTACGCCAGGGCGACGGCAGAGATCGATGCCGCGGCCCTTCATTCGGAGGACCCCGGGTGATTCCGGTCGCGCCACGGGCGGGAAGGGAGTACACGGTAGCTCCGGTTGCAGAACGCGCTCACGGTGCGCCGCCAGTCGGGATCGACGTTGACGCAATGAAGGCGCGCAAGACGCAGGCACCTCTCGCCGGGACCGCTCCGCTCGACGCGAAGGTCGCGCCGCCCCTCCAGGCGTCGATCACGCGCGACTCGCTGCGCCTCTACCTCCAGCAGATGGCGCGCGTCCCGCTCCTGACCCGCGAAGGCGAGGTCGAGCTCGCGAAGCGGATCGAGCTCGGCGAGCACGCCGTCCTCGGGGCCATCCTCGGATGCCCGAGCGGGGTCGAGGAGATCGCGCAGCTCGGGAAGCGACTTCGTAGCGGCGAGACGAGCGCGCAGGACGTCGTCCGCACGGTGGACGAGGAAGACCCGTCCTGGTCGGAGCGGGAGACGAAACGGCTCTTGAAGCTCGTGACGACCGTCCTCGCGTCGGCGCGCGCGGCCAAGGGGACCTGCGTCCCGTCGGGGCGCGGCATGGACGCGCTCGTCGCCATGGGGCTCGACGGGGCCGTGATCCGAGCGATGGTCGAGCAGATCCGGCGCCGCCTGCGCACCGCGGAGCGCGAGCCCGAAGATCGCCTCGAGGTCGAAGGCCTCCGCATCGCGTGCGCACGGATCGCGGAGGGCGATCGGCGGAGCACCGCCGCCCGCGGCGAGCTCGTCCAGGCGAACCTCCGCCTCGTGGTGTCGATCGCCAAGCGGTACATGAACCGCGGGCTCCAGTTCCTCGATCTGATCCAGGAGGGGAACATCGGCCTCATGCGCGCGGTCGAGAAGTTCGACTACAAGAAGGGCTACAAGTTCAGCACGTACGCGACGTGGTGGGTCCGGCAGTCGATCTCGCGCGCGATCTCCGATCAGAGCCAGACGATCCGAACGCCGGTGCACGTGTTCGAGCTGATCGGTCAGGTGACCCGTGCGTCGCGCACCTTCGTCCAGGAGTACGGGCGCGAGCCGTCCGTCGAGGAGATCGCAGCGGCGCTCGAGATCGACGTCGCGCGCGTGAAGACGGCGCAGCGCTGCATGCGGCAGCCGATCAGCCTCGAGACGCCGACGGGCGAGGACGGGGCGGCGGTCCTGGGCGACTTCGTCGAGGACGAACGGGCGGTCTCGCCGCTCGATGCGGCCATGAGCGTACGCCTCGCGGCGCACACCGAGAGCCTCCTGTCGACGCTGACCGAGCGCGAACGGAAGATCGTGTGCATGCGCTTCGGTGTCGGCGAGCAGAAGGAGCACACGCTCGAAGAGGTCGGACAGATGTTCTCGGTCACCCGGGAGCGCATCCGTCAGATCGAAGCGAAGGCCATGGCCCGCCTCCGGCACCCGTCGCGCATCGCCCAGGTGCGTGAGCTCCTCGATCCGTGAAAGTCCGCCGCAGGCGGCTGAGACTTCGCACGTGATGACGGGGGCCGAGCGCGCTACGGTGCGGGAATGAACGATTCACGGGGGGGAGCGGGCGGACCGCGCGATGCGGAGCTCTGCGGCGTCTGCGGCGGTGACGGTCGGCTCGAGAACGCCTGGGGTCAGGTCGCGAAGTGCCCGAGCTGCCACGGGAGCGGGCGCCGGCGCGAGGACACGGGCTTCCACGACGTGACGAAGACGAAGCCGGCGCACCATCAGCCGTCGAACCGAGCGCCGGTCGTCGAGAAGCAGACGTGGCCGGCCACGCCCGACGGCGCGCTCCTCGCGAAGGAGATCCGCGACGCCACCGGTCTCTCGGCGGAAACCAAGACGCGACTCACGCGCGAGATCATCGATCACGAAGCGACGCACGGTCAGTGCACGAAGACGTTCTTGAAGAAGATACGGAAGCAGTTCCGTGCTCCGACCTGACACTCGAGGGGGCAGCCGTCTGCTGCCTCCCATTCCCGTCACGACACCGACACGAAAGGCTGGCAATCATGGCTGAAGGAACGATCAAGCGGCTCACGGACAAGGGCTTCGGGTTCATCGAGACCGGCACGGGGAAGGACCTCTTCTTCCACATGTCGGCGGTCGAAGGCGTTCGCTTCGAAGACCTCCGTCAAGGCCAGCGCGTCTCGTTCAACGAGGGGCAGGGCCCGAAGGGACCGAGGGCGGAGAACGTCAAGGTCATCTGACGCCTCGCCGTCGTTCTGCGATGCTGGAGCGATGACGCTGCGCGAGACCCGGTGTCCGTCGTGCGGCGCGCCGATGGCGCCCGAGGCGTTCACCGGCGCGCACCTCACGTGCAGGTTCTGCGGTGCGGGCGTCGTCGTCGCTCCGGCCATCGCGACCGCGGCGGCGATCACGATCGAGCGCGTCGGGCAGCCGAGGATCGAGGTCATCGCGCAAGTCCGTCGGTTCTCCGGGCTCGGGCTCGCCGAGGTCCGGCACGGCCTCGGCCGTCTCCGGAGATCCGGCGCCGCTTCGCCGCGCTCGGTTGGATCGTGTCGTTCGCGCCGTCGGGCGGATGAGCCCGTCGTGAAGCGCGGTGAACGTCCGCGCCGTGCCGCTACGCCATGGCCGACGCAGAGAGCCATGCGCGTACGCGACCCGCTCGGCAGGCTTCGCCTCGCAGCGGCCCACCCAGAGCTCCGCTGATCCAGCAGAGGTCGAGCCCGCCGGCCGAGAGCGGCAGCACGCTCCACATCAGCGCGGCCTTGCCGGCGGCCGTGCGGCGGCGACGGAGACCGGCGATCGCGAAGGCGCAGCCCGCCGCGACACGGAAGACCCTGCCCGCCGGACTGTTGATCCAGCGGCCGAACGCCGACGTGTTGAACTTCCTCGCGAGGCTCATGGGACGGCTCCTCCAGGTGTGTCCTCGCGAACGCACGAAGCGCGCCACGGACGGAGCGGTCCGCGGTTGATGCGATCGGCGTCAGGTCCGGAGCATCGCCACGAGATCCGTCACGCCGGGATCGTGTCCGGCCTGCATGAGGAGCGTCGTCACC
>JBDHVD010000668.1:0-3887 GCA_039809525.1 Labilithrix sp.
GCGACCGAGCCGCCGCCCGGCAGGGGCGCGGCGGCGATCATCGGGCCCTTCCAGTTCGTGAACGCCGCGCCGATCACCGCGGTGGCGACGCCGGCCACGCCGGTCAGCACCAGGCCCACGTTCGTCGTGGTCTGCGAGCTCTGGCCCTGGTCCTTGAGGTCCTCGCAGTCGGAGAGGTTCGCCCGCGCGCAGCCGAGGTTGTCGAACTCGTCGTGCTTGTTCTTCGTGTCGATCGCGAAGTACGTCGTCGCGCCCGCGAGCAGCACCGTCACGCCGACGCCGGCGTAGAAGACGATGGGCGGGAAGCCGTCGCGGAGCCCGCGCCCGCTGCCCTTCGGCTCGTCGTGTGCCGGCGCAGGGGAGGGCGACGCGGCGCCCGTCTTCGTCCCGGCCACGTCGGCGATCCCTTCGGGCTCGACGCGAACGAGCTTCGTCTGCGCGTCGCCGTCCACCTGCACGACCACGGTGTGCTGCCCGGTCCGCGCCCAGACCGGCTTCTGCGTCTCGAGGGACGCGCCGTCGAGCGTGGCCATGCACGTGCTGCCGCTCGGGCACTGCACGCGCACGCGTCCCGCGCGTCCGGCGAACCTCGCGCGCGCCGTGCTCACGCTCGCCGCGAGCGCGCCGGCCGGCTTGGCGCGCGTGCTCCGCTCGAGCAGCTCCGAGCCGAGCACCGGATCGTCGGCCTCGATCGCCGCGTCGAGCGCGGCCTGCAGCGCGACCGGCGTCGGGGCGAGGGCGTCGGCGCGCGCGAACTCCTGCGCCGCGCGCTGCATGTCGCCCTTGCCGTGGGCCTCGACGCCCCGATCGTAGGCCTCCTTCGCGCGGGCTCGCGCGTCCGCGCTCGGAGCCTGAGCGAACGCGCTCGCCGAGACGAGCGACGCGAACGAGGCGATCACCAGCGCGCGCGCGAGCTTCATGGGCAGAGCGCAGGCGGAGTGCACTTGATGTCGTTGCAGCGCGCGTCGCGCCTGCAGTCCTTCGTGCACGTGCCGGCGGTGCACGTCCCGCTGCAGACCGTGTCGTCGGTGCAGTCGAAGTTGCAGAAGTTCGAGGTGCACGTCGCCGAGCAGCGCGCCGAGTCCTGGCAGCGGATGTTGCACGGCCCCGACGTGCACGCGATCGAGCACTTGCTCGCGTTGTCACAGGTGACGGTGCAGGGCGGCGTGGTGCAGACGAAGTCGCACGTGTCTCCGTCGGTGCAGGTGCAGTTGTTCCTGCACTCCTTGGTCGCCGGCGCGCCCGTGTCCGCGCGTCCCGCGTCCGCGCCGCCGCTGGAGGAGCCGCCGTCGGTCCCCACCGAGCCGCTGCTGCTGCTCGATCCGCCGCTCGAGCTGCTCGCACCGGAGCCGCTCCCGATCGTCCAGTCGTACGAGCAGGCCACGCTGCTCGCGACGAGGACGAGGCCGACGATGCCGGTGCGACGCACGCTCGGATGATAGACCGAAAAGACAAAAGGCGAACGCCTCCCCCGTGACCATTCACGGGGAGAGGCGATCGTTGCGGCCCGGTTGGGAGGAGGAGGAGGAACCCGTGCCGCAAGCTCTTTGGTTGGCTCAGCGCATCAGCGCTGGGGTGCGGGCGGGTTGCCGTCGCCGCGCGGGACGTCCGCCCAGACGCAGGACGGGTCGCTCGGGTTGCTGTTGCACTTGTTCAGGTGCTGCACCGCCTTCTCCCACTTGGAGTCGGCCCACGTCTCGGCGGTCACGCCGTCGAGGCGCATCGGCATCCAGTGGCTCTTCTCGAAGGCCTTGTACGAGTCGGTGATCTTGTTCCAGTAGCTGTCGCCCGAGGCCATGTCGCCGCCGCCCGCGCTGTGACCGGTGGTCCAGTTCGCGAACTCGCGCATCCACGAGCCGCCGCCGGCGCGGTGGCAGGAGACGCAGGGCCCGGCCTCTTCGCTCACGAGCTGCTTCGGGATCGTCCAGCCCTGCGCGTCCATGTTGACGACGTAGTAGGGCGACTCGAGCCAGCTGATCTCGAAGTCCGGCTCGAAGCCCATCATCGGGACGACCGGCTTGTTGTTCGCCTTGCGCGCGCCGTTGATCCACGGCGACTGGATGTACGGGTCGGTGCCGTGGCAGCTCTCGAAGCAGTAACCCTTCGGGCTGTCCCAGAGCGTGCGCGACTTCTCGACGTCCGCGGGGTGCGGGACGTGCTCGCCGTCGGTGCCCGAGCCGATGTTGTTCTGGAAGAAGCAGGTCTTCCCGGTCTTCGGGTTGTGACCGATCATCGCGATGTCGTCGAACTTCTTCGTCTTGAGCCAGCCCTTGTCCTCGCCGCCCGAGACCTTCCGGCAGAGCAGGACCCAGTGCGTGCCCTTGTCGTTCTTCGCGTGCGTGACCGTCGGTCCGGGCTCGCAAGCCTCGCCGAGCATCTCGGCCCGGTCGCACTTCGAGACGCAGTCGTAGCCGGAGAAGGACTTCTTGCCGTTCGGCCCCTCGCCGTCGCACTTCTCGTGCGGCTGGCCGTCCACGGTGAGCGGGATGAGCGCGCCTTCGACGCCCTCGATCGGCTGCGGATCGTGACCCTCTCCGGTGCCCATCGCGTCGCGGCAGTCGAACGTGTCGTACTTGCCGTCCGCGAGCTTCTTGAAGAACGGGATCTCGCCCATGTCTTCGACGCACTTCTCGGCGTACTTCTCCATCGAGTGGATGGCCTCTTCGCGCTCCTCCACCGGACCGCCGCCGCCGGCGTCGGCGCGGATGTCGATCGAGCCGCCGAGCGCGAGCTGCTTGGCCTGCTTCTCGTCCTGCTTGCCCTGATCCCACGCGTACTCGAGCGTGGTCTGGAGCTTCGCCCGGACCTTGTCGCCGTTCGTGATGCACGCCTCGACGAGGACCTTCGGGCCGCCCGCGGCGTTGATCTCGCGCGTGCGCTGCGCGGCCCACGCGGGGTCCGACTGCCAGCGGTGATCGTCGTAGACCTTCAGGAGGTCGAGCATCGACTGATCGATCGTCGCATCGGTGCGGTAGACGACCTTGCCGACGTTCGCGAGGTCACGCGAGACGTTCGCGCGCGCCTTCGGGATCGCGTCGCACTTCAGATCCTTCTGCGAGGTCAGCGTGGGCTGTCCGCGCGTGATGCGGACGCGGAGGGTCTCGCCGTTCCTGAGCGAGTCCTTGAGCGTCGCGTTCACGCTCTTGGTCTCCGCGTCGTAGGTGAGGCGGAGGCCGAGCGGGTTGTTCACGCCGGTGACCGCGTCCTCCGAGAGCTCCTCGTCGGTCTCCTCGGGGGCGGCGCACGCGAAGAACGGCGCGGTGCCCGCCGCCGTGAGCGCCAACATCAGACCAAGCGACCGAAGGTTCCGGAGGTTCATGTCTCGACTCCCGGGACGACGTAGAGCACGGCACATGCCAGTGGGGAGAGGTGGGTTCGATGCGTACATTGCGCAGGAACCGAGCATGAACGGGGTACGAGGATGGAGCGCCGGCCGGCGCTCATGGACGACGCGCGATCCATCAGGACGCGCCAGCCTTCCAGCACCGGCGGAAGCCGGATATGACGGCTGGACCATGCGTCGTGCGTCCGTCCCGGCCCTCCTCTTCTCGTCCCTGTTCCTCGCCCTCGCCGCGTGCGGTGGGGAGGAGCCGCCGCCCGTCGCCCCGCAGGCGCCCCCGGTCGCGCCGCCCCCGCCGACGCAGGAGCCGGTGAAGCAGGAGGCGCCGCCCGCGCCGAAGCCGTCGCTCGCGCAGATGCAGCAGCAGGGGCTCGCGACCGCGCTGCAGGGCCTGAACGGCCACGACCCGAAGATGTTCGCGAGCGTCTACGGCGACGGCGGCGTCATCTCGGTCGCCGGCCTGAACGAGGTGAACGGCCGCGAGGCGATCGCCCAGAACATGGCGGAGTGGTTCGAGACCTTCAAGGACGTGAAGCTCGGGTTCTCG
>JBDHVD010000669.1:0-3883 GCA_039809525.1 Labilithrix sp.
GCCCGACGTTGACGCTCGTCCACGTGATCGGGCTCGATCACGTGAGGCACCGGCTCGGGCGCGAGAACCCGGCCGCCGCGCGTGCGGTCGCGGCCGCCGACCGCGCGCTCGCCCGGATCGTCGAGACGGTCGAGCGCCTCGGGCTCGACGACCGCGTCACGTTCGTGGTCACCGGCGATCACGGGAGCGTCGACGTGCACACGACGCTCCTCCCCAACGTGTGGCTCCGCGAGGCGGGGCTGCTCGATGCGGGCGCAGGCGAGGGGGAGTGGCGCGCGGCTTTCCACGCGAGCGGCGGCTCGGCGTTCCTCCGGATCCGCCCCTCGGCGCAGGCGGGGACGCGCGAGTCCGCACGCGCGATGCTCGATGCGCTCCCGCGCGGGGTGCGCGCGCTGTTCCGGATCGTCGAGCGTGCGGAGCTCGATGCGCTCGGCGCCGATCCGGATGCGTCGCTCGCCCTCGCGGCGGTGGCGGGCGTGGTGTTCTCGCCCGACCGCGAAGGCCCCGCGGTCCAGGCGGCGCACGGAGCCGGTCACGGCTACCACCCCGATCTCGGCGACATGATGACCGGGTTCGTCGCCGCCGGCGCGGGCATCCGCCGGGGCGCGGTCGTGCCGCTGCTCCCGATGCAGCACGTGGCGCCGCTGGTGGCGGCGCTCCTCGGCCTCGATCTGCCCGACGTCGACGGCACCCTGTTGCCCGGCCTGCTCTCGGCGGCCGCCGAGCAGGCGCCGTCGCGTCGCCCGTGAGCGCCGGCGACGTCAGGCCGCTTCGCTGGTGTCGACGAGGCGGACGTCGATCTCGAGCGTGCCGCCGAGGATCTCGGCGTAGCGCCGGCACATCGCGATCGCCTCGTCCATGCCGGACAGCTCGAGTATCGCGAAGCCGCCGAGCAGCTCCTTCGACTCGACGAAGGGACCGTCGATCACGCGCAGGTCGTTGTTGGTGAACACCAGGCGCTTGGCCTTCGCGCTCGGCTCGAGACGGTTCGCCCGGACGAGCACGCCGGCCTTCGTCATCTCGGTCCTCAGGCGGCTGAGGTCCGCCTTCTGCTTCGACGTGCGCCCGCCGGCCTCGGTGGCAGCGTCCGCCTTCTCGATGAGGAGGATATGGAGGGGCGGATTCTCCGGCACGGGCGCGAGCCCGATGTCCCACGGCTCGTTGACCTTCCCGAGCTCGATCTCGCAGTCACCGAGGATCTTCCCGTAGCGCTCGGCCCAGCCGATGGCCTCCTCGCGCGTCTTCACCTTCAGGAGGAGCGTCGCCGCGGGCAGCTCGTGCTCGCCGCGGTACGGGCCGTGCTTCACCGTCGCGCGCCCGTCACGGAAGACGAGGCGCGTGCGCGTCTTGCTCGCGCCGAGGCCTGCGCCGTCGAGGAAGCGCCCCGAGCCCGCGTACTCGCCGATGAACGCGCCCATCTTCGCGACGAGCTCCATCGGCGGCTTCTCGCCGGCCTCGGTCTTCGGATCGTTCTTGTGCATGATCATGAAGCGCATGGGTCGTCTCCTAGCAGCTCTCGGCCGGCCCTCGCCGGCTCGTTCGATGGGACGACAGGCGAGCCGGCGACCGATCGACACCGCCCGCGATCTTTTTGTAAGTCGTCGACATTCCACGCGGTTCGTCGAGCTCGTCCCTGCGCGTCGCGCGGCGACGGATGGTAGGGTGTCGCCGAGAGCATGGGCGAACGCACGCTCGTCGTCGCTGCCACCAACGTCCTCGCCCGCGGCTTCCTCGTCGTCCCCACGGATCGCAAGGCGCCGGACGGCGAGCCGGTCAACGCGCTGTACGCCGTCGCGCGCGCGATCCATCGCGCGCTCGCGTTCAAGCGACCCGCGCGTGCGGTCGCGGTCGTCGAGCGCGCGGCCCCGGAGGCGGCATGGCCGGCGATCCTCGATGCCCAGCGCCCGAGGCTCGGCGAGCTGCTCCGCACGCTCGGGCTCGCCGTCGTCGAGGTCGAGGGCGAGGAGCACGTCGTCGCGAGCTACTCGCGCGCGGCGCTCGACGCGGGCGACGACGTGATCGTCGTCGGCGTCGACAAGCGCTTCGCCCAGCTCGTGAGCGATCGCGTGTGGTGGTACGACGCGAACAAGGACGTCCGCTACACGCCGGAGATCGTCACCAAGCGCTTCGGCGTGGGCCCCGCGCACGTGGGCGAATGGCTCGCGCTCGTCGGCGACGACAGCGGCAACGAGGTGCTGCCCGGCGTGAAGGGCATCGGCGCGAAGGGCGCGACCACGCTCGTCGCCGAGAACGGCTCGATCGCGAAGGCCCTCGAGCGGCTCGACGCGCTCGAGGGACGTACGGGCAAGGCGCTCGTCGCCGCCCGCGAGGAGATCGCGCGCGAGCTCGCGCGCGGGCGCCTCGACCAGACGCGTCCGCTGCCGGTGGCGCTCGCGGACGAGGCCCTCGTCTACGCGCCGCCCGATCCGACGGCGCTCAACGCGCTCTACGAGAAGCTCGGGTTCGTCGAGCTCCTCTCGGCGCATGCCGCGACGGGGGCCGCCGCGGCCGCTGGCGCGACCGAGGTCTGCGATCGCCCGGGCGATCTCGCGAGCGCGCTCGCGCGGCTCGGTGACGGCGTGCTCGCGGTGCACGCGCTCGTCGAGGACCCGGCGCCCGTCCGCTCGGCCGTCGCCGGCGTCGCGGTCGGCAACGGGAAGGGCGACGCGTGCTACGTGCCCTTCGAGAGCGCGGCCTGGCCCGAGCTCGCAGCGTGGCTCGAGGACGATCGCGCGCCGAAGGTCGGTCACGATCTCGTGGGCGCCGTCGTCGACCTCCGGCGCGCGGGCGTGACCCTGCGCGGGATCCGCGGCGACTCGGCGTGCGCCTCGCATCTCACGGAGCCGAGCAACTGGGCGCCGCACGACCTCACGATCGTGTCGAAGCTGGCGCTCGGCCGCGCGCTCCCCGAGGACGACGCGGTGCGCGGCATCGGCAAGCAGCGCAAGGCGTGGAGCGCGCTGCCTCTCCGGGCGGCCGCCGAGCACGCCGCGAGGCTCGCGGATGCGTCGGGCGCCGTCTGGCAGAAGCTCTCGCCCGCGCTGCCCGCCGATCCGCTCGCCGAGTACCTCGAGCTGACCGAGCTCTGCGCGCGCCTCGAGCTCACCGGCCTCGCGGTCGATGCCGGCGAGCTCGATCGCGCCGAGGCCGCGTTCGCCGACATCGAGAAGGAGCTCGACGAGGCGATCTTCGAGCTCGCGGGGCACCCGTTCAACATCAACTCGTCGAAGCAGCTCGGCACGGTGCTGTTCGAGGAGCTGCGCCTGCCGATCGCGAGCCACACGAAGACCGGGTGGAGCACCTCGATCGAGGCGCTCGAGAAGATCGAGCACGCGCACCCGATCGTCCCGCTCGTCCTGCGATGGCGCGCGCTCCGGCGCTTGCGCGACAACTGGGTCCTCGCGCTCCGCCGCTGCATCGACGTCGACGGGCGCGTGCACTCGCGCTTCCACCCGGCGCGCTCGTTCTCCGGACGCATCGTCAACACCAACCCCGATCTCGCGCGCGTGCCCGGGCGCACGCCGGAGATGGCGCGCATCCGCCGCGCGTTCGTCGCGCCGCCCGGGCGCCTCCTGATGTCGGTCGACTTCCATCAGCTCGGGCTCTACGTGCTCGCGCACCTCACGAAGGATCCCGCGCTCGTCGAGCCGCTCCGGCGCGGGGCGGACATGCACGTCCTCACCGCGGCCGCGGTCCTCGAGCGATCGCCCGAGGAGATCACCACCGAGCAGCGGCAGATCGGCAAGGTCGTCAACTTCGCGACGTTCGCCGGCCAGGGGGCGAGCGCGCTCGCGCTCTCGCTCGGCATCTCGGCGCAGGAGGCGAAGGAGTACCTCGCGCGCTTCGATCGTCACTACGCGAAGGTCCGCGCCTTCCAGGACGA
>JBDHVD010000670.1:0-3867 GCA_039809525.1 Labilithrix sp.
GGAGCGCACCGAACGCCGACTGCGTCTGGCGCTTCACCTCGCCGACGATCGCGGCGTCGCTCGTGCCCTCGTCGACGTAGACGTAGCCCGCGAACTCGAGCTTGCGCGCGCGCGCCGTGAGGCTCGTGAGATCGTCCTCACCCGCCTCGGTGTTCTCGTCCGCCGTGTCGGCGGCGCAGGCCGCCGTCGAGAGGGACGCCGCGAGGAGCATCAGGACCGGGAAGTTCGTGAGGGAGAGCTTCATGGGAGTGCGTCGGGTTTAGCGGACATGTAGGTGACT
Organism: Labilithrix sp.; assembly: GCA_039809525.1. Classification (GTDB taxonomy): domain Bacteria; phylum Myxococcota_A; class Polyangia; order Polyangiales; family Polyangiaceae; genus Labilithrix. The sequence goes on from JBDHVD010000670.1 coordinate 281, forward strand.
GCAACCCATCTACCCACCGTTGCCTACCGAGACCGTCCTGAGACGGTCGCGGATCCGCGAGATCCCTCGGGAACTCGGCGGAGAACAAAATGACGATCCATGACGTAGAAGACAGAGGAAACGCCGACGTGCGCACCCGTCTCTCCTGGACCTTCGCCCTCCTCGCGGCCTCCACCGCCGCCGTCCTCCTCCTCTCCTTCTTCACGCTCCGCCGCGCCGCGCGCGACGTCTTCGTGGAGTGCCGGGGCGACCTCGTCACCGAGATCACGTCGAGGGACGCTGCAGGCGCGAGCCTCGCTCCGCCGGGCGACTTCCGCGTCGCGTACGACGCCGAAAAGGGGGGCTACGAGAACGTGCGCGTCGTCGCCACGCGCGAGGGCGCTCCCCCCGCGTGCAACGACGTCGAGGTGCCGTGGCTCCACGACGACAGCCGGATCTGGCGCATCGACGTTCGCCAGCTCGCGCCGGATCGCTTCGCGGTCACCGTCCCCGCGCACGAGACCGGCGGCCGGAGGCCACCGCCGGAGACGCTCGTCGTCTTCCGCCGCGTCGATCGTCCGGGCCACCGCTTCGTGCCCGCGAACGTCCTCTCGCCCGGTCAGCTGCCGAGCGTGATCACGCTGGTCGCCCTCGGCGCGCTCGCCCTCGGCCTCGGCCGCGCGCGCCGCGCCGCCGCGTATGCCACGCGCATGCATCGCTGGACCGAGGCGCGCCTCCGACCCGACGGGCTCCTCGAGAGCGAGGGCGGCACCGCGCTCGGCACGGTCGATCGCGGCGCACGCGTCCCTGCCGGTCCGGTCATCGTCGACCAGGACGCCCTCGAGGGACACGACGTCTACCGCGGGCTGCCGGTGATCGTGCGCGGACGGATCGCCGCGGGCTCGCACGAGCGCTGGCTCGAAGGGACGATGCGCCGCCTGCGCGATGCGCGCACGCTGGCGATCCTCGCGACGTTCGTCGCGAGCGCCGGCCTGCTCGCGCGCCTCGTCGGCTGACTGCTATCCTGACGCGAGGAGCATGAGAGCGCGCCTCGCCCTCGCATGCGTTCTGCTCGCGGCCTGCACGCCCGGCGGCAGCGGCTCCACCGACGACTCATCCAGCACCGCGACGCTCCATGCATGCAATCCGTTCGAAGGCGCCGCGAGCTCGATCGCGCTCGTCGATCTCGTCGCCGCGGGCAAGCATGCCGACGGCACGATCTACGTCATCGATCGCGGCCGCCCGGAGTACCGCGTCTTCGTCTCGAGCGGGACCGACCTCGTGCGGACGCCCTCCCTCGGCTCGGGCACCACGCCGGACTCCGTCTCCGTCTCGAGCAGGGACGCGAAGGGTGCGTTCGATCTGAAGGTGGATCTCGCGGGGGCGCAGCCGACACGGATGGGCGTTCATCGGGGCCCGCCGCTCGACACGAAGACGTTCGAGATCGGGACGCAGGGCGACGTGCTCACCCTGCTCGGCGCCGGCGCGCTGAGCGGCCTGACGGTGCGCGACCTGCCGGCGACCGTCCTCGTCGAGCACGACGGCCGCATGCCGGACGGTCGTCGCATCGTCGTCACGCGGCCGGAGCACGACTGGACCTACGACGACTTCCGCGTCTTCTTCGGCCCCGAGAGCGCGATGCTCGAACGCCCGATGAAGGGCGCCTCGCGCGGCTCGACCACCTACGTGACCTTCGACCTCGACGGCGTCACGAAGACCGCGGTGTTCCCGAGCGCGCTCGCGCCGAACACCCCCGCCGAGCTGCGGACCGAGGGCGGCGGGAGCGAGCCGCTCACCGTCCTCGACGCGACCGCGACGCCCGCCGCGACGAGCCTCGCCTACCAGTGCCGCTGAGCGGACGTCAGTTCGCCGGCTCGAGCAGGCTCTTCAGCTGCGCCATCGTGAACTCGTAGTTCTTCCGGCAGTAGTCGCACTCGATCTCGAGGTTCTTGCCGCCCTCCATCAGCGACTCGATGTCGGCGCGCGGGAGCGACGCGAGGCTGACCGCGAGGCGCTCGGGGGAGCAGTTGCACCCGAAGTGCACCGTGCGGTCGCCGACCTTCGTGTAAGGCATGCCGTAGAGCGTCTCGCGGAGCAGCGCCTCCGGCGAGGCCTGCCCCTTCGCGAGGAGCGGGACGATGTCCTCGAAGTCGCGCAGGCGCTCGGTCATGACCATCAGCGGCCCCTCCTCGACCTCGGGGAGGAGCTGGACCATGTATCCGCCGGCGGCGACGACCTGGCCGGCGGCCACGTGGCAGCCGACGGCGACCACGGTGACCGTCTGCTCGGACTCCTGCATGTACGCCATGAGGGCGGACGACACCGAGTGACCGTTCTTGCCCGCGGGCACCGAGACGACGCCCTGGTGGAGGCTGCCGTTGTGCAGCGTCCGCGCGATCTGCAGGAGGCCGCGCTCGCCGAACGCCATCGACTTGGTGTTCTCGGGCATCTGGATGAGCCCGCGCGTCGCGCCGTCGGGATGCGTGTCCGCGACCATGCGCGTACGCGGATCGTCGCCCTGGAGGATGGCCTGCAGGCGGTTGTCCGGGGCCATGCTCTCGCGGACGAGGACGGCGCCGGTCAGGAGATCGGCGAACGTCCGCGCGAGCTCCGCCGTGGGCGCGCGCTGCGCCTCGAGCGCGCCGCGTACGGTCGCGGTGGTATCGGCCGCGATCACGCGGAACGCGCCGTCGTCGGTGATGGCGCGCAGAACGCTGTCTCGATGAGCTACGGGAGCGTTGTCCACGATCGAGAATTTGGCACAAAACGCGAAAACGCGCAGGTGAAGCGTATGGCTTTCACCCGCGCGCTCGCGTGCTCGGCGCCGCGCCGCGCCCTCGTGATCAGTAGCCGGCGGGGAGGACGACGTCCCAGAGGGGCGTCACCTGACGCGCGCACTGGTTCGGGTCGGTGTTGCCGTGCTCGTCCTCCTTGCACTCCTTGATCGGCCCGTCGAGGTAGGCGAGGTCGAGGTCGTGGTAGCCCGGCATGGCGGCCTGGTCCCAGCGATCGGGGCGGATGCCGCCCCACGAGTTCTTCACGCGGACGAAGACGATCTTCGTGTCGTCCGACAGCGCCTTCTGCATCTGCTCCGGCGTCGCGGTCTCTCCCGCCTTCAGGAGGCCCACGCCGGGCACCTCGGCCTGGTAGTCGTGCATGACGGTCATGTGGCCGCCCTGGCGTCCCGGGCCGCGGCGCTGCAGCTCCTCGAGCGAGAAGTGCGAGTCGCGCGTGAGCGCGTTGAAGTCGACCTTCCACGAGGTGATGACCGGCTGGCCGTCGTGGAGCGCCTTCTGCACGCGCTTCCAGAACGCACGACGCTCGGTCTGCGACGACGGGTAGTTCACCTCGTTCCACGCGTACTGGCCCTCGCGCGGCGACCACCATCCGCGGCTCGTGCCGATCGCGTCGGACAGCTTGGCGGAGACGAACTGACCGGTGCGCGGGTCCTTGATCCGCGCGGGGAAGTCCCTCGAGCGGAGGATGCCGTTGCCCGGCTCGCGGCTCGCGTAGGCGCGGTCGAGCGTCTTGTCGACGCCCTCGCCGAAGACGGCGTCGATCTTCGCCTTCACCGACGCGTCGAGCTGCCAGGCGCGATCGAGCTCCTG
>JBDHVD010000671.1:0-3840 GCA_039809525.1 Labilithrix sp.
CGACCTTGCGGAGGAGCGTGCTGCCGAGGTACGCGTGCACGCCTGCGGCGACGCGGCGGCCGTCGGCGATGGCCCATACCACCAGCGACTGGCCGCGCTGGGCGTCGCCCGCGGCGAAGACCTTCGGCACGCAGGTCGCGCCGGTCGCCTCGGTGACGATGTTGCCGCGCGCGTCGAGCGCGAGCCCGAGCTCCTCGACGAGGCCGTTCTTCTCCGGGCCGGTGAAGCCCATCGCGAGGAGGGCGAGGTCGCACGGGATCTCGAAGTCGCTGCCCGGCAGCTCGCGGATCTTGCCGCCGGAGAGCTCGGCGCGCACCGCGTGGATCTTCGCCACGCGCTTGCCGCTCGCATCGGGGAGGAACGACTTGCTCATGACGGCGAAGTCACGCTCGCAGCCCTCCTCGTGCGAGGACGACGTGCGGAGGATGAGCGGCCACGCCGGCCACGGATTCTCCGGCATGCGGACGAGCGGCGGCTTGGGCATGAGCTCGAGCTGGGTGACGCTCGCGGCGTGCTGGCGGTTCGAGGTGCCGACGCAGTCGGAGCCGGTGTCGCCGCCGCCGATGACGACGACGTGCTTGCCGGTGGCGAGGATCGCGCCCTCGTCGGGCACCGCGTCGCCGGCGACGCGCTTGTTCTGCTGCTCGAGGAACGGCATCGCGAAGTGGATGCCGTCGAGGTCGCGGCCGGGTACCGGGAGATCGCGGGGGACGCGCGCGCCGATGCAGAGGACGACCGCGTCGAAGCCGTCGAGGAGCTCGCTCGCCTTGGCGTCGACGCTCGTGCGGAAGGTGACGCCCTCGGCGGTCATCTGCGCCATGCGGCGATCGATGATCCCCTTCTCCATCTTGAAGTCGGGGATGCCGTAGCGGAGGAGGCCGCCGATGCGGTCGTCGCGCTCGAAGACCACGACGTCGTGGCCCTCGCGCGCGAGCTGCTGCGCGGCGGCGAGGCCGGCCGGGCCGGAGCCCACCACCGCGACGCGCTTGCCGCTGCGGGCGGCGGCCGGCTCGGGGACGAGCTCACGGGAGAAGATCGACTTCGCGATGGTGCGCTCGACGTCCTTGATGGTGACCGCAACGTCCTCGATGTTGAGCACGCACGACGCCTCGCACGGCGCGGGGCAGACGCGGCCGGTGAACTCGGGGAAGTTGTTCGTCGAGAGGAGGACGCGCTCGGCGTCGTCCATGCGACCGCGGTAGACGTGGTCGTTGAACTCGGGGATGACGTTCCCGAGCGGGCAACCGTTGTGGCAGAACGGGATGCCGCAATCCATGCAGCGCGAGGCCTGCGCGCGGATCTCCTCCGGCGACGGCTCGACGGTGATCTCGTGATAGTCGGCGAGGCGCTCCGCGACCGGGCGGTCGTGGTGCTCGGCCCGCTTCACCTTCAGGAAGCCGCGGGGGTCTGCCATTTCTTCTCCGGCTTCTGCTGCTCTGCGAGCACGCGCTTGTACTCGGTGGGGATGACCTTCTTGATCTTGGTCGCGATGTCCGCCCAGGAGGCGAGGATCTCCTTGCCGCGGACGCTGCCGGTGCGGGCGACGTGCTCTTCGACGAGCGAGCGAAGCGAGCGAGGAGCATCTGAGGGGTCGAGGCCGAGGACGAGGGCCTCGTCGTCGCCGAGCTCCTCGAGCTCGATCATGCCCATGTTGCAGCGCGAGGCGAACGCGCCGTCGTCGTCGATGACGTAGGCGATGCCGCCGCTCATGCCGGCGCCGAAGTTGCGGCCGGTCCTGCCGAGGACGACGACGACGCCGCCGGTCATGTACTCGCAGCCGTGATCGCCGACGCCCTCGACGACCGCCAGCGCGCCGCTGTTGCGGACGGCGAAGCGCTCGCCTGCGCGCCCGGCGAAGAACGCCTTGCCGCTGGTGGCGCCGTAGAGGACGGTGTTGCCGACGATGACGTTGTCGGCGGCGACGAAGGTGGCGGCCGGCGGCGGCTTGACCACGAGCATGCCGCCGGAGAGTCCCTTGCCCGCGTAGTCGTTCGCGTCGCCCTCGAGGACGAGGGACATGCCGTTCGCCGCGAACGCGCCGAAGGACTGGCCGGCCGTTCCGCTGACCTCGATCGAGATGGTGCCGTCGGGCAGGCCCTTGGCGCCGTGGCGGCGTGCGACCTCGCCCGCGAGCATCGCGCCGAACGTGCGGTGCGCGTTCGTGATCCCGAACGAGAAGGCGACCGGCTCGGAGCGCTCGAGCGCGCGGCGCGCGAGATCGATGAGCGTGCGATCGGCGACGTGGGCGATGCCGTGGTCCTGCTCGGTGGTGTTGCCGAGGAGCGTCCCCTCGCCCGCCGCCTTCTTCGCGTGCGGGGCGCCGGCGAGGACGCGGCCGAAGTCGAGGAGCTTCGCCTTGGGATGCTCGACGTCCTTGCGCGGCACGACGCAGTCGGAGCGGCCGATCATCTCCGCGAGCGTGCGGAAGCCGAGGCTCGCCATGATCCGGCGCAGCTCCTCGGCGACGAAGAACATGTAGTTCACCACGTGCTCGGGCTGGCCCTGGAACTTCGCGCGCAGGACCGGGTCCTGCGTGGCCACGCCCACCGGACAGGTGTTGAGGTGGCACTTCCGCATCATGATGCAGCCCGAGGCGACGAGCGGCGCGGTGGCGAAGCCGAACTCCTCGGCGCCGAGGAGCGCGGCGAAGGCGACGTCGCGTCCCGTCTTGAGCTGACCGTCCGCCTGGAGGATGACGCGCGAGCGGAGATCGTTGAGCAGGAGCACCTGCTGCGCCTCGGCGAGACCGAGCTCCCACGGCGTGCCCGCGTGCTGGATCGACGAGAGCGGGCTCGCGCCCGTGCCGCCGTCGTGTCCGGCGATGAGGATGACGTCCGCGTGCGCCTTCGCGACGCCCGCCGCGACGGTGCCGACGCCGCTCTCGGACACGAGCTTCACGCTGATGCGCGCGCGCGGGTTGACGTTCTTCAGATCGAAGATGAGCTGCGCGAGGTCCTCGATCGAGTAGATGTCGTGGTGCGGCGGCGGCGAGATGAGCGTCACGCCCGGCGTCGAGTGGCGCACGCGCGCGATGACCGCGTCGACCTTGCCGCCCGGGAGCTGGCCGCCCTCGCCGGGCTTGGCACCCTGGGCCATCTTGATCTGGATCTCGTCGGCGTTGACCAGGTAGTGCGCGGTGACGCCGAAGCGGCCCGACGCGACTTGCTTGATCGACGAGCGGCGGAGATCGCCGCTGACGAGGTCGCGGGCGAAGCGCGCCTCGTCCTCGCCGCCCTCGCCGGTGTTCGAGCGCGCGCCGATGCGGTTCATCGCGACGGCGAGCGTCTCGTGCGCCTCCTTCGAGATGCTGCCGAAGCTCATCGCGCCGGTGGCGAAGCGCTTGACGATCTCCTTGGCCGGCTCGACCTCCTCGATCGGCACGGGCGCGCCCGCGGGGACGAGATCGAGCAGGCCGCGCAGCGTGACCGGGCGGTCCTTCTGATCGTTGATCAGGTGCGCGTACTCCTCGTACGACTTCGCGTCCTCGAGGCGGACCGCCTTCTGCAGCGCGGCGACCGACTGCGGCGACCAGAGGTGACGCTCGCCCCCGAGATGGGGCGCGCGCCAGGCGTAGATGCCGCCGACGTCGAGGTCCTCGTGGAGGTGCGCCTCGGACGCGAGGAAGCCGGCCGCGTGGCGCATGCGGGCCTCGAGCGCGATCTCGCGCAGGCCGATGCCGCCGAGCGGCGAGACGGTGCCGGTGAAGTAGCGATCGACGACGTCCTTCGCGATGCCGAGCGCCTCGAAGATCTGCGCGCCGTGATAGCTGGCGATGGTGCTGATGCCCATCTTGCTCATCACCTTGAGCAGGCCCTTCTTCAGCGCCTTGACGTAGTTCTT
>JBDHVD010000672.1:0-3828 GCA_039809525.1 Labilithrix sp.
TACCTCGACGCCAAGCGCGACCCGAGCACGCTCGCCGTGCCGCGCACCGTGCTGTTCGGCGCGAAGGCGGCGCCGGGTTACCGCGCGGCGAAGCTGATCATCAAGCTGATCAACGCCATCTCCGACGTCGTGAACAGCGACGTCGATCTCGAGGGCCGTCTCCGCGTCGCGTTCCTCCCGAACTACCGCGTCTCGCTCGCCGAGCGCATCATCCCGGCCGCCGATCTCTCCGAGCAGATCTCGACCGCCGGGCTCGAGGCGTCGGGCACCGGGAACATGAAGCTGTCGATGAACGGCGCGCTCACCATCGGCACGCTCGACGGAGCGAACATCGAGATCCGCGAGGCGGTCGGCGCGGAGAACTTCTTCCTCTTCGGCCTCACCACCGACGAGGTGCACGATCTCCAGCGCACCGGGTACCGCCCGCGCTCGATCTACGAGAAGAACGCGCGCCTCCGCGAGGTCATCGACCTCGTGGCGGGCGGCTTCTTCAGCCAGGAGGATCCGGCGCTGTTCCGGCCGCTCACCGATCACCTCCTCGATCACGACACGTACATGCTCCTCGCCGACTTCGACGCGTACGTCGGCTGTCAGAAGCAGGTCAGCGAGGCCTTCGCCGACAAGGCGGCGTGGCATCGCAAGGCGGTGATCAACATCGCGAAGATGGGCGGCTTCTCGTCGGACCGCACGATCCGCGAGTACGCGAAGGAGATCTGGGGCGCCGAGCCGGTGAAGGTGGAGCTGCGCCCGGGCGAGCTCTGATCCGGGCCGCCCGTCAGAGCGGATGCGTCTCGGTGCAGCGGCCGTACGGGCCCGTCCCGTTCGTCACGCCGCGGTACCACTTGCCCGCTTCGCACTGGTACCAGAGCTCGTTGCTCTCGGACTGCACGCACGCCCCCTCGGGGAGCGTGCGTCCGAGCGTGGCGGAGCTGCAGCCGGCGCCGGCGGACGCTTCGTCCGTCTCGTCGTCCGTCGACGACGAAGGAGCGGGCGCGGCGCCGCCGCCGGAGCAGATGCCGCCCGGATCGGAGCCGGAGTACTCGTAGTGCCAGCGCTCGCTCGGGACGGTGGCGCGAAAGCCGTAGGTGCCGGCAGTGCTGCGGACCCATGACCAGTTGCTCGTCGCGAGATCGAGCGCCTCGCCGTTCTGGTGGTTGCTGTACCCGGGCTTCGCCGCGAGGTTGCCGTTGTTGCACCTCCTCGTGACGTAGCAGTCGTAGAGGTGCCGCTGCTCTTCCATCGTGCGGAAGCCGCTGCGGATGCTGAGCGAGACGCCCGCGCGATCGGCCGCGGCCTGCCAGCGGAGGAACGCATGCGCGGTCGCCTGCGCGGTCGGCTTGCCGCCGACGGTGATCACCTGCATCGCGTAGGGCGAGCCCCGGCGGTAGCCGGTGACCGACCGCTTCGTGCAGCTGACGCCGCTCCGGAGCTCCTCCTCGGTGGCGCCCATCGGCTCGTCCTCGTGCTCGTCCTCGCCGTCCCCCGGGTCGGCGGCACACGAGGGCGTCGTGGCGAGGGCCACGAAGGTGACGAGCATGGCATGCAGGCGGACCGACATGCCCGCACGTCGAGCAACCCGCGAGCCAGCGGGATCGGCGGCGAAAACGCGCCCGCGTGCGGCCGGCGGGGGAGTGATCCGGGTCGGGACCGGCCGCCCGTGCGAGCCCGCGGCGCACCATGATCGTTGCCTGGGGAGGCGATCGAGGGCATTTTCCGCCGCCATGTCCATCCCCGGGGGAGCCCCGTCCACGCGCGCGCGTGACGTCGTCGAGCTGTTCGCCGTCAGCGTCCTCGTCCTGTTCCTCGAGCTCGCGTGCATCCGGTGGTTCCCGGCGCACGTGCTGCTCCTCACGTTCTTCACCAACTCGGTGCTCCTCGCATGCTTCGTCGGCATGTCGATCGGCTGCCTCGTCGCGAGGCACGAGCGCACGTACCTGAAGTGGACCGGGCCCCTCCTCGTCGTGGGCATGCTCCTCGGCCACGGCGCCGAGCTGATCCCGCGCATGGAGCGGATGGTCGACGTGGGCGACAACAGCGAGGTCGTCTACTTCGGAGCGGACCGCTACTCGGACCCGGCGCGCTTCTTCATCCCCATCGAGGTGCTCTGCGGCCTGTTCTTCGTGCTCATCGTGCTCGTGAACATCGGGCCGGGCCAGGCGCTCGGGCGCGCGCTCGATCGCGTACCGGACCGCGTGCGGGCGTACACGGTGAACATCGCCGGCAGCCTGGTGGGCATCGCGCTCTTCTCCCTCGGATCGTGGCTCGAGCTGACGCCGACCTACTGGTTCACCGCGGTCGGCGCGCTCGTCGCCTGGGTGCTGCTCGGCCGGATGAAGGCGGGCACGAAGGAGCGCCTCGCGGTCGCCGTGCCGCTCGTCCTCGTCGTGGTGCTCGCGTCGTGGCGCACCGGCGGCTTCGGGTTCGATCGCTCCGCTCCGGGCACGCACTACTGGTCGCCGTACTACCGCATCGACTACGAGCACGCGCCCAGCCGCAACATCTCGGTGAACCTGATCGGCTTCCAGCGGATGGAGCCGCTCGAGAACATCCCCGAGTACCAGATCACGCACCTCCTCGACCGCGACGCGCAGCGGCTGGCCAACCCCGGCGACGAGCCGATCGCGTTCCAGGACGTCCTCGTCATCGGCGCGGGCAGCGGCAACGATCTCTCGCGGGCGCTCAAGTTCAAGGTCGGGCACATCGACGCGGTCGACATCGATCCGGTGATCCAGCGCCTCGGACGGCGCGACCACCCCGCGCAGCCGTACTCGGATCCGCGGGTCACCCCGTACAACGACGACGGGCGGAACTTCCTGCGCTCGACGGACAAGAAGTACGACCTCGTCGTGTACGCGCTCGTCGACTCGCTCGTCCTGCACTCGTCGTTCTCGAACATCCGGCTCGAGAGCTACCTGTTCACGAAGGAGGCGTTCGAGGACGTCCGGCGGCACCTCAAGCCGAACGGCGTGTTCGCGACGTACAACTACTTCCGCCAGGGCTGGGTCGTCGCGCGCGTCGAGAAGACGCTGAAGAGCGCGTTCGGCACCGATCCGCTCGTGATGATGCTGCCCTACCGCGAGAAGGTGGAGCCGGACGCGACGTTCGGCTCGTTCACCATCTTCCTCTCCGGCTCGGAGCAGGCGCTCGCGCCGCTCCGGCGCGCGTTCGACGAGCACGGCAGCTACTGGCTCGACGCCGAGAACGCGAGCCCGGATGCGACGCGCAACGGCTTCCTCGACAAGCTCCCGGCGGAGGTCGGCGACAAGGACACCAAGCGCTGGATGCGCTTCGGACGCGCCACGGTCGTGCAGCCGGGCGAGGACCTGCCGATGGCGACGGACGACTGGCCGTTCCTCTACCTGCGCAAGCCCATGATCCCGGCGCTCAGCATCCGCGCGGCGCTGGTGATGGGCGCGCTCGCGGTCGCGCTGCTCGTCCTGTTCGATCGCAAGCGCGCGAAGGCGGAGGGGAAGGGCACCTTCGCCGGCTTCGACTGGCGCATGTTCTTCCTCGGCGCGGGCTTCATGCTCGTCGAGACGAAGGCCGTGGTGCGCATGGCGCTCCTGTTCGGCAGCACGTGGATCGTGAACTCGATCGTGTTCTTCGCCGTCCTCCTCGTGATCCTGCTCGCGAACCTGCTCGTCCTCCGGCTCCGGCCGAAGAACCTCGTGCCGTACTACGCGGGGCTCCTCGTCGCGCTCCTCGCCGGGGTGTTCGTGCCGCTCGAGGCGTTCCTCGGGATGGCGCGCGTGCAGCAGATCGTGCTGTCGTCGGCCCTGGTGGTCGCCCCGATCTTCTTCGCGGGCGTCGTGTTCGCGACGAGCTTCG
>JBDHVD010000673.1:0-3822 GCA_039809525.1 Labilithrix sp.
GGACATGCTGCGCGCGGCGATCGGCGATCCGGACGAGGGCGACGCGAAGGGCGTGCCCCGCGGGTGCCGCGCGGTCGAGCACGTCGTCGATCTCCTGCTCCGGGCGAGCGACGCGCGGCGGAGCGCGGGCGAGCTCGGGCGCGCCGCGAACGACCTCGACCGCGCGCTCGAGGTGCTCGGCGAGGAGCGCCCGCGCCACCCCGACGAGCCGACCGCGGCGGGCGACGCCGCGCGCGAGGCGACCGCGGCGATCGAGCGGCTCGTGCTCACCGCGCGCCTCCGGCTCGCCGAGCAGATCGGCAACACCGAGCTCGCCGCGGACCTCGCGCAGAAGCGCATGGTCGGCGAGACGGACGGAGGGCTCGTCGCGGCGCTCGCCATGCGCGTGGCCGAGCACGCCGCGAGCGAGGGCGACGTCGCGCGCGCGCTCGACGCGCTCACGACCGCGACGCAGCGCGATCCGACGTCGGCGCCCGCACGCGCGCTCGAGATCGACATCCTCGAGGCGAGCCCGGACGCGCCGCGGTTCGCGAGCGAGCTCGAGGAGCTCTCGCGTCACTGCGTGACCGGCGACGCCCAGGGCCGCGCGCTCCTGCTCGCGGCCTACGTCTGGGCGACGCGGGCGAACGACGCCGGCCGCGCCCGGGCCGCGCTCGGTCAGGCCGCCGCCTGCGGCGTTCCGAAGGAGACGATCGCGCGCTTCGGCCGGAGCCTCGCGAGCGTGCGCTCGGACGACGAGTGGTACGAGGACGCGACGCGCGAGCTGATCGACGCGCGTGCAGGCGAAGGCGGCGATCCGGCGGAGACGCCCCTCCTGTGGATCGAGATCGCGCGCCTCCGTCTCGCACAGGGCGACGAGGCGGGCGCGGCGAAGGCGACCGCGACGCTCCGCGATCTGCCGCAGGGCGCGTGGATCGGCCGCGTGCTCGACGGGCTCGCGTCCGCCGACGTCGATCCGGATCGCGCGCGCACCGCGGTCGAGGAGCTCGCCAAGGACGTCGAGGACCCGACCCTCGCGCGCAGCCTCGCGGTGGTGTGCGCGATGCGCGCGCACGCGGCGGGCGATCAGGCCGGCGCGCTCCGGCACCTCGAGAAGCTCGCCGCGGAGGACGCGCACGATCCGCTCGTCGCCGCGTACCTCGGCGACCTGTTCCGCATCGCCGGCGATCGCGCCGCCGCGGCGCGGATCGCGCACCAGCTCGCGGAGGCCGCCCTCGGCGACGATCCGGAGCTCGCGGCCGCGCGCCTCCTCGAGTCGGGCCTCGAGACGTGGCGCGCGGGCGATCGCCAGGCCGCGCTCGCCTCGTTCCTCGGTGCCGGCGAAGCGGCGCCGGAGGCGGCGCGGGCGATGGTCTCGTGGGCCACGCGCGGCGTCGACGTCGATTCGGTCGAGGGACGGCGGCGTGCGCTCGACGTGGCCGGCGGCGACGCGAACGTCTCGCTCGAGCGCTTCGCCCTCGAGGCGGTCTCCGGCGATCTCGACGAGGCGGCGAACGCGCTCGCCGCCGTCGAGATCGCCTCGAGCGCGAACATCCGGCTCGCCGGCGCGCTCGCGCGGCTCCTCTGGGACAAGGGCGCGACCGAGCCCGACGCGATGGCCGCCGCGCTCGACGCGCTCGCGGCCAAGGGCGACCGGGGCAAGACCGCGGCGGCGGCCGAGCGCCTCCGCCTCGCGCGCGAGAGCGCCGGTCCGGGCGACGAGGTCGTCGGCGCAGCGAAGGCCTGGCTCGACGCCGGCGGCGGCGCGGCCGCGGCGATCGAGTGGATCGCCGCATCGATGGCCAGCGGCGACGCGCAGGCCGAGGTGCCCGCGCGGCGCGCGCTCGCCGAGCTCCTCACCGACGAGGCGCGCGAGGCGATGCACGCGAGCGCGACGCTGCTCGACGCGGTGCTGAATCCGGACGAGAGCCATGCGCTCGAGGCCGGCTCCTCGCACGCCGCACGGCTCGCGAACCTCGAGCTCGCGCCCCCGGGCTGCGATCCGCGCCGCCGCGCCTCCGTGCTCTCGGAGCTCGACGGAGCGCTCGGCGAGGAGGCGGAGCTCGACGCGCTCGGCCTCGCGGCGTGGTCCGCGCTCGCCGCGGGCGACGCGACGACGGCGCTCGACGTGTTCCGCGCGGTCACCGCGCAGCGCGCCGACGATCTGCACGCGTGGGAGGGCATGCGGGCGGCCGCCGAGCAGCTCGTCGATCGCGAGGCGTACGGCGTCGCGTGCGAGCAGCTCGGGCTGCGCTGCCGGAGCGATCAGCGCGGCGCGGCCTTCTGGGAGCAGGCGGCGCTCGCGTGGCTGCACATCGGCGCCGACGATCGCGCGGAGGCGGCGCTCGACGCGAGCTTCGCGCGCGACGCCACGCGGCCCGTCGCGTTCGACCGCCTGTTCCGCCGCGTCCGCGAGCGCAAGGACCACGACAAGCTCCTCGACATCGTCGCCCGCCGCCTGGAGGTGATCGACGAGCCCACCGAGATCGCGAAGATGTACTGGGAGATGGCCCGCGTGCTCCGCGAGAAGGGCGACCCGGACGCCGCGATGGAGGCGCTCCAGCACGTCACCACGTTCGACGAGAACCACGTCGGCGCGCTCGCCCTCACCGGCGAGATCTTCATCCGTAAAGGAATGTTCGCCGAGGCCGCCGAGAGCCTCGCGCGCCTCGCACGCGTGGAGCCCGCGCCGGCGAAGAACCGGGTCACCGCCGGCGTCGCCGCGGTCGACCTCTACGAGAACAAGCTCGGTCGTCACGACCTCGCGCTCCAGGTGCTCCTCGGCCTGCATGCCGCGCGGCTCACCACCCTGCCCGTCCGCGAGCGCCTCGCGCGCGCCGCCGCGCGCACCGGATCGTGGGCCGAGGCGACGCGCATCCTCGAAGAGCTGATGGAGGAGCGTCCCGAGCGCGAGGGCCGCGTCGAGGCGGCGCGCCTCGCGATGGCCATCCATCGCGATCGGCTGCTCTCGCCGCTCGGCGCGCTGCCCGCGGCGAACAAGCTCCTGTCGGAGGCGCCGACCGACGGCGAGGGCCTCGATCTCGTCGTCGCGCTCGATCCGGCGACGCCGCAGCGCCGCTCGCTCCTCGAGCGCGGGCGCGACGCGCTGCTGATGGCGCTCCACGAGCACCCGGGCGAGGTCGACATGCACCGGCGCCTCGCGCGGATCTCGCACGCGCTCGGCGACGGCACGCTCGAGCAGGCGGCGCTCTCGTGCGCGGTGGCGCTCGGCGGTCCGGACGGATCGAGCGAGCAGATGATCGCGCTGCTCGCGAGCCGCAAGGCGCGCGCGCCCCAGGTCGCGCTCACCGAGCCGATGCTCCGGACGGTGCTCGCGCCCGGCGACGACGGCCCGCTCGCGGACCTCTTCGCCGCGCTCGGCCCCACGCTGGCCGAGGCGCTCGGACCGACGCGCGAGCAGCTCGGCGTGACGAAGAAGGACCGCGTCGACGCGAAGAGCGGTCTCGCCCTCCGCCAGGAGATCGGGCAATGGGCGACCGCGTTCGGCGTGAAGGAGTTCGAGCTCTACGTCGGCGGCAAGGATCCGGGCGGCGTGCAGGGCATCCCCGGCAAGGTGCCGGCGCTCGTCGTCGGCGCGCAGGTCAACGCGCCGCTCTCGCCGGCCACGCGCGGCCGCGTCGCGCGGGAGCTGCTCGGCATCACGCGCGGCACGACGATCACGCGCTGGCGTGACGACGCGACCATCGGCGCGATCGTCGTCGCGGCGTGCAACCTGGTGAAGGTGCGCGTCGACGCTCCGCCCGTCGCCGTGCTCGCCGAGGTCGAGCGCATGATCGCGAAGGCGATCCCCGGCAAGGTGAAGAGCGCGATCGAGCCGATCTG
>JBDHVD010000674.1:0-3818 GCA_039809525.1 Labilithrix sp.
CGGGCTGACGACGCTGCTCGGGCCGATCGGCATCTGGCTCGGCCGCAACTGGATCACGAAGAGCGATCCGACGAAGGGCGGCCAGCCGAAGAAGGACGACCCGTCGGCGGACGCGACGGGAGAGTCGGCCGCCGCCGCCTGATCGCACGGCGATCGAAGCGACGGTCCGCGCCGGATACCCCCTGGGGCCGATGAACATTCGTCCCCCGTTGTCCTGGGGCTGAAGATCGCGTCTCGTCGACCATGGAGGGTGGGCATGGTCGAGTACAAGGCGGGGATGAAGCTGCAGCTCTGGGTCTGGGACACCGGGGAGCTCGAAGGCTTCATGCTCTACAAGGACGGGAAGCTCTTCGACGCGCAGCAGGTGCACGATCTGGCGTACGAGATCGATCGGCCGATCGACACCTTCAAGATCGAAGTGAAGTTCAACGGCGTCGACGGCGGCGCGACGAAGATCGTCGACATCGCGAGCGGCAAGACGAGCGTCCTTGCGAGCAAGGACGCGGGTGACGTCCACGCTTACGACATCAAGCGCGCATGACGCGTCACCGCGTTTCGAGCGCCGCCGCTCTCGCGGTGGCTTGGCTGGCGTCCATCGACGCGTCCGCGCAGGACGCGCCGCCGAGCGGTGTCGCCGCGCGCCGGATCACCGACGACGCCACGGTGGAGATCGACGTCGCGTGCCGGAAGGCCGAGTCGTTCGAGAAGGAGCCGTCGGGTGAGCACGGCGCGCTACGCACCTGTTACGGCGCGGCCGCCGCCGACCGCTGGGGCGCAGTGTTGAACGCGGCAACGCTCGTCGAGGCCAAGGCGCGCGCGGCGCTCGCGGTCGCGGGTGCGCGAAGCGAGATCGCGCGATGCTCGCCGGGGGCGGACGACGGTTTGCCCGCAGCGGCCGCGAAGGCGCGCAGGGATGCGACGGACGCACGAGCGGCGCTCGACCTCGCGGAAGAGAAGGTTCGCACTGGCAAGCTGACCGGAGCCGCGGCGAACACTGCGCTCGAGGAAGCGCGAGCCAAGGCGAAGGGCCGAAGACGCGGCGGCGAAGGCGGAGGCAGAGGCGAAGGTCGAGGCGACCAAGGAGTTCCGAGCGGCGCGCGACGCAATGGCGGCGGCCGTTGATGCCGCGCTCGACGCGGGTACCCGCGAGGAGTTCGAAGCCCTGATCGAGAGCCCGGAACGTGTGAAGGCGTGTGTGGATTTCGCCACGCGCAGGCGCGAGGCGTTCGCGTCGAAGGTGATCCAGCGCGAGACCAAGGACGCGCGCGCGAGCGCGCACCACGAGGACATCCTCCGCAAGGCGCCCGCGATCGTGTCGGGGGCGCTCTCCGGAAACGGCATCCTCGATCAGGCGGGGTCGCCCGACCACATCGCGCTCTCGGCGATGACGGCGCTCGGCGCCGATCGGAAGACGAACGGTACGCAGATCGTCGCGTCGCTGAACTTGGCGAGCCTCTTCGCGAAGAGCGAGGAGGCGCGCCTCCGCCTGCACCCCCTTGCGCGGAACATGACGTTGCGCACCGTGCTTCCTCTGAGCGCGCGACCGAGCAGGGACAGCAGCAGGCGGCGGTCGAGACGACGACCACGGCGCCGCCGCCGGAGGGGGCGCGCTTCTCGGTCATCGTCGGCTCGAGCTTCCTCGACGAGACCGATACGCGCCTCCCGTCGCACGATGGGTGTTACGCGGCCGCGGCGGCGTACACCGCGATGGCGGAGGATTCGGCGAAAGCGGACGAGAGGCTCGCGCGACGCAAGGAGCTCTACGACGTCTGCAACCGCATCGCCGCGTACCAGAGTCGGCTCTCGTGGCGATGGGGAATCGGGTTCATCCGGCCCGACGGCGCGAACGGACGCACGAAGACGGAGGTCATCGCCGGCGCGCTCGTGTGGGCGCCGGCGCCGTTCATCTACTTCAATGCGTTCGTGCAGGGCTACCTCGAGCCGCGGCGCATGAACGCGTACGGCGGCGGGTTCTCTCTGTCGGCGAACGTCGGCGGCGAGAAGGCCTCCGGCGTGGACGCATGGGCGCGCATCGGCATCGACCTGCTCGCCATCTACAGCTACGCGCTCGGGACGACCTACGCACCCCCGGTCGACGATGTCGAGTACCGGATCACGCCGACCGTCCGCGCCAAGGTGCTCGGTCAGAGCTTCACTACGCTCGGAATCGGTCCGCGATTTCTCGCGAGCGACATGAAGAACCCCGGGCTCCTCGCCACGATTGCGCTCACGTACGACGCCGATCAGCTCATCGACCAGCAGCTCACGGCGCCGCACACGGGGAGGTGAGAGGATGGACAACAAGGAGAGCGACGCTTCGTTCATCACGTCTCGGGCGCGGATGCGGCGATGGCCCGGCCGGCTCATACGTGGCTTCGCGATCGTCTACATCGCGTTGATTGGCATCCTCGCCATCGAGGAGCTGCAACGACGCGACAAGGTTCTCGCCCTGCTGACCGCGCGCGAGAACGAGCTTGCCGCCGCGCTCGCTCCGAATACGAATGCCGATGATCCGCGAAGGCTCGAGCTCGAGAAGGAGCGCCGCGAGATCCAGGGGCTACGCGCGCGTACCACCACGCTGATCGTCGGCGGTTCCATCCAGCCGAAGACGCGCCCGCTCAAGGACATTCTCTGCGAGCTCACGAAGGTTCGAGCGTCGAGCGTGACGTGCGACGTCGATGATGCTCATCGGGATCGGTTTCGCGACTTCCTCGCGGAGGTGGCGTTGAAGCGCACGGCCGAGCAGCGTTCGAGCGGCGACGTGTTCGCGTTCCTGATCGTCATCGCCGCGATCGGCGGGGCGCTCATTCGCCTCTACCTTCCTGGGGAGGACGAGCACGATCGGAAGGATGACGCCTTCCGCAGGGTCCTCCGCGCGACGGGCGGAGGCGTCGTCTGCTATCTCGCGATCACCGGCGGCAGCATCCCGCTCAGTGGGACGTCGATGACGGCGTACACGAGCCCGGCGACCGGAGCGCTCCTCGGGCTGCTCGCGGGTATGTTCTCGACCAAGGTGTTCCAGTTGCTTTCGTCGGTCGTGGACACATGGGTCGGGAAGCTGATGCCGGCAGACAAGCGTACGGACCCGGCTGCGAAGGTCGATTGAGTGTGCTTCTCGGCCGAGGCGAGCTTCGGCGCAGCGGCGGCACTCGCCGGCATCGGAGGCCTGTCCGTCTGCCGCGCACCGTCGCGAGCGCACGTGCCATTCGCGGCGATCCCTTTGGTCTTCGCTGCGCAGCAGGTCTGCGAAGGGCTGGTGTGGCTCGCTGTCCGCGATGCCCCGTTCCACAGGAGCGAGACATCGATCGCACGAGTCTTCTTGTTCTTCGCTCTCATGCTTTGGCCTGCATACATACCGGGCGCGCTCGCTCCGATCGAAGCGTCGCGGGAGAGACGGTGGGCGCTCGTGGGGTTCTCCGGAGGAGGGCTCGCGCTCGGCGCATATCTGATGTCGTGCGCCACCCTGCGCCGCTCCGACGCGTGCATCGCGTTCGACAATCTCTACTACTGGGTGCAGTTCGATGCGCCGCTGAAGCCGTTCATGGCGCTCACGTACGCGACCTTCATCATCGTCCCGCTCTTCGTCTCGTCCGTACGCGGCACGACACTCCTCGCGGTCGTCGCGTTCCTTTCGTTCAGCGCTACAGGGCTCCTTTACCGTGCCGGATTCATCTCGGTCTGGTGCTTTGTCGCGGCGGTACTGAGCGGGATCACCGCGTCGATCAGCGCGCTCGGTCGAGGTACCCGTGGCCGACTACTTGCAGTCCCGACCTCCAACCAGTGAAAGGGGGCGGCCATGCTCGACGTCATCGTTCGCT
>JBDHVD010000675.1:0-3817 GCA_039809525.1 Labilithrix sp.
GTCGAACCAGGTGTTCCTCTCGAGTGACGGGAAGGGCACCGACGAGGTCCAGGCGCCGCTCGTCGTCGCGAAGCTCGCCGAGCTCTGTCGCGGAGGGAACGTCGGCGCGTGCGTGGCTGCGCGGACGGACGTGGATCTCTTCGAGCGGCGGACGAAGAAGAGGCTCGCCGACCTCGAATGGCTCACGCAGCGCGCATGCGATCTCGGCGACAACAGCGCATGCCTGGAGGTCGCCTCCAGCCTCGACGAGCAGGGCAAGAGCGACGAGGCGTATCGCATGCTCGAGCACGCGTGCACCAGCGGCGACGCCGGCTGCAGCGCGCTCGGCGACGCCCTCGAGCGCGGCGCGGGGCCGTCCGATCCGGTGCAGCGCCGCCAGTTCCTCGCCGACGTGCGGGCGCGCGCGTGCCAGCACGCGACCCGCGACTGCGATCGCTACGCGGAGCTCTACCGGAGCGGCCTCCGTGCGCGCGGCGATTTCGCGATGATGAAGAAGGCCATCCAGCTCTGCGACGACTCGATGAAGCGCACCGACGGCAGCTCGATGGGGTGCGCCTTCGCCTCGGCCGCGCACGCCTTCGGCCTCGGCGTTCCGCGCGACCTCGCGCGCGCCAAGCAGCTCTACGCACGCGTGTGCAGCGATCCCGTGCGCGTGCGGAGCTCGCGCGGTGCGACGTGCGCGTTCCCGAAGGAGTGGCAGTGACGGTGATGTGAATACCGCCCCGCGCGAGCTCGTCTGCCGCGCATGCGAAACGCATCGCTTCTCTTCCTCCTCTCGGCTTCGATCTTCGCTTGTTCGTCGTCGGACGACGCGACGAGCAACTCACCCGGCGGCGACGGCAACGCGCCCGGGTCCTCCTCGAGCAACGGCGGCGGCGCCGAGCCCAAGCCGGCATGCACCACGGCCGACGACGCGTTCGAGTCCACGGTGGAGTGGTTCGAGACGAAGCCGGGATCGAAGCAGCTCGCGTCGTGGTCGCTCGACGGCATCGCCGACGTGAACGGCGCCGCGTCGGTGCTCGCGCATCGCGAGGTGGCGAACAAGACCGTCGAGCTCGCGTTCTTCGACGCGAAGGGGGCGCCGAAGGAGATCGCGAAGGTCGCCGACGCGACGACCTACGGCTTCCACGCCGCGGCGTTCGTCGACGGCGGAAGGCGCTGCGCGGTCTACGCGTTCTCCGCGGGCCGCACGCTCCGCATCGCGTGCGACGACGGGACGAACGAGGACACCGCGGTCAAGGCCGACGGCGACAAGGCGCTCATCCCCGTGGTGCAGCCGGACGGCACCATCAGCATCTTCACCCAGTCGTTCGCCTCCTACACCGAGGTCCGGCGCGAGGGAGGCAAGTGGCGCGAGGACGAGAAGTTCGAGTCGTCGATCTCCTGGCCGGAGGACTCCGTGCTCTACCAGAGCGCGCCGCTCACCTGCTTCATCAACCAGGGCGATCGCGCGGTCCTCGAAGGCGCCGCCGGCCGGGTCGTCGGCACGGCGGAGGCGAGCTCGTGCCGCGTCGCCGCCGGCGAGCGCGGCGCGTTCGTGCTCACGGACAAGGGCTTCGCCGAGGTCCCGTGGGCGAGCTTCTCCGCCGGCAAGGGCGCGACCTACGAGACGACGCCGGTGACGCTGGCGACGAAGGCCGATCGCCTCCTGGTGGCGGGCGGCAAGCCGTTCGCCCTCGTCGTCGACGGAACGAGCGTGCGGCGCGTCGCGCTGCCGTCGGGGACCGCGGACAGCGTCGCCGACGTGCTCGGGGCGCCGCGGACGAGCTTCGACGCGAAGACGGGGACGCTCCGCGTGGCCAGCACGAAGGCGGAGACGACGTCGTCGTCGCAGCCGGCCAAGCAGCAGTTCCGCATCGCCACCCGATGCGCCGCCGCGTGGTAGTCTCGCCGGCGTGACGCCGAATCGCGCGGCACTCCTTGCTTTCGTCGCCCTCGTCTCGCTCTCGACGGTCACGGCTTGTGACAGCGCGTCGGTGTACGAGGACTGCGCCGCTGCCGACAAGGTCGGGACGGGCGAGGAGCGCTGCATGCCCTCGAAGTTCTGGACCGAGGACCGCTGGGCGCGGAACACCGCCGGGTTCGTCTCGTACGGGGTCGAGCGCGTGCCGAACGCGCTCGTCCGGATCGGCGATCGCTCGGTGACCACGGATGCCGCCGGGTTCTACCTCTTCGACTACGCGCCCTTCCGCTACGACGTCTCCGCGCGCCTCGCGCAGGACGTCGTCGTCTTCCGCGGGGCCGCTTCGCGCTTCCTCGACCTCGCGGTCGAGCGCGAGGTCGCCCCGCGCGCCTGGACCGGGAAGATCACGCTCACGGTGCCGGGGGCGCCGCATCCGGGCCACGCGCTCGCCGCCTTCGCGAGCGGCGACGTGCTCGGCCTGACCGGCGCGATCGGGAGCGCGCTCACCGTCTCGTCGAAGTCCTTCGACATCACCGGGAAGATCCACGTCGTCGAGTACCCGATCGAGGGCGGGCTCGCCGCCGCGGTCGCGAAGGGCAGCGTCGATCTCCGCGTGCAGGGCAACGGCAGCGTCGCGCTGAGCGTCCCGCTCTCGCCGGTGGAGCGGGCGGAGAACGCCTCCTTCTTCGCCGAGCCGCCGCCGGGGTTCGTGCCCGAAGAGGCGGAGCTGATCCTCGACTTCGGGACGCGGTTCAGCGAGGCCACCGCGGGCCGCGTCCGGCTCGGTCAGCGCATCGCCCTCCCGATCATGGAGGACGGCAACTGGACCGTGCGCGTGCGGGCGACGCGCGACGGCGCGGTCGCCTCGTCCGGACGCGTGCCCTTCGCGCCTCGCGAGGACATCACCCTGACGCTGTTCGACGCGCCGGTCGCGGTCGCACCCGCGGCCGATGCCGTCGCCGAGGGCGGCGTGCTCCGCGTGAGCGGCGCCGGCGTGTTCGAGCACGAGCTCGTCCCGCTCGACGGCGGCGGAGGCGGCGTGACGATCCACGTCATGACGGCGTCGATCGAGACCACCGTCCCCGATCTCGCGTCGCTCGGGCTGCCGCCCGCGCGCGGCCGCTACGCGTGGACGGTGCGCGACTTCCCCGACTTCGAGTTCGTCGATTCGCTGTCCGGCGTCGACGTGCGTCTATACCGCGCGGCGAGCACGTCGGCCCCGCGCACCATCGTGCTTCCGTAGGCGCGGACGCGCCGCCCCGAAGCCGATCGTCTCGGCCGCCCTCGCGATGTCCGCGTAGAGCTCGGACTTCGCCCTCTCGTACGCGTCCTCGTCGTGGATGCTCATCATC
This sequence comes from Labilithrix sp., assembly GCA_039809525.1. Classification (GTDB taxonomy): domain Bacteria; phylum Myxococcota_A; class Polyangia; order Polyangiales; family Polyangiaceae; genus Labilithrix. The sequence continues at coordinate 3,256 of JBDHVD010000675.1, forward strand.
CGCAGGATCGCCGACGGGTGATAAGTCGCGAGCAGATGCGGCGCCCACGGCGCGCCGTCGAGCAGCTCGCCTCGGCTCTTCGTGATGCTGAACTTCCGGCCGAGGAACGCCTGCGCCGCCGTCGCGCCGAGGCACACGATGACCTCGGGCTTCACCACCGCGATCTCCGCCTCGAGCCATCCGTGGCAGGCGTGGATCTCGACGGCGTTCGGCTTCGAGTGCAAGCGGCGCTTGCCGCGCGGCTCCCACTTGAAGTGCTTCACCGCGTTCGTGACGTAGACCCGATCGCGCGGCACCTCGGCGGCCTCGAGCGCGCCGTCCAGCACGCGTCCCGCGGGCCCGACGAACGGATGACCCTGGATGTCCTCCTGATCGCCGGGCTGCTCGCCGACGAGCATCAGCGCGGCGGGCGTCGGCCCCTCACCGAACACGGTCTGTGTGGCGCGCTGGTACAGGTGGCACGCCGTGCAGCCCTTCGCCGCGCGCACGAGGTCCTCGTGGTCGGGGTGCGGAGGGACGAACGCGAGGGAAGGGGACGTCTTCTTGTCGGCCATGGCTCGAA
>JBDHVD010000676.1:0-3817 GCA_039809525.1 Labilithrix sp.
TGCGCGACGTCGATCGCGTACTCGTGGAAGACGACCGGATCGTTGTACGTGAACGCGACGCTCCGGCACCCGGCCCGTTCGGCGGCCTCGGCGATGCGCTCGGGTGACGCCGCGTCGGCGAGCGTGTCGTCCTCGCGCGACTTCGAGATGTCCCAGTTCTGGCAGAACCTGCAGGTGAGGTTGCAGCCGGCGGTCCCGAAGGAGAGGACCGCGGTCCCGGGAAGGAAGTGGTTGAGCGGCTTCTTCTCGATGGGGTCGACGCAGAAGCCGCTCGATCGGCCGTAGGTCGTCAGCACGATCGCGTCGTTCGCACGTGCGCGCACGAAGCAGAGGCCGCGCTGACCCTCGTGGAGGCGGCACGCGCGAGGGCAGAGGTCGCACTGGACGCGGCCGTCTTCGAGCCGGCTCCAGTACCTCGTCGGGTGCAGGTGCTGTCGTTGCATGTGAACTGGGACCTAGCCGCGTCGAAGGGAGTCGTCGAATGCAGAACCTCTCGCTGCCCAACGTGCGCGCGCCCGCGGTCGCCGGGACCTTCTACCCGGCGGACGCGGCCGAGCTCCGTCGCGACGTGCTCCGCCGGCTCGCGCGCGCCGACGTACGGACGAACCCTCCGAAGGCGATCGTCGCGCCGCATTCGCGCTACGCCGACTCGGGGTCGGTCGCCGCGAGCGCGTTCGCTTCGGTGGCGCCGCTGCGCGGTCGCGTTACCCGCGTCGTGCTGATCGGCCCCGCGCACCGGAGCTCGTTCCGCGGCGTGGCTCTGCCCGAGGCGTCGGCGTTCGCGACGCCGCTCGGGCTCTTGCTCGTGGACGAGCAAGCGCGACGCTCGTTGCGGTCGCTCCCGCAGGTGATCGCCTCGGACCGCGCGCATGCCGGCGAGCACACGCTCGAGGTCCAGCTCCCGTTCGTGCAGGAGGTGCTCGGCCCCGACGTGCACATCGTCCCGCTGCTGGTCGGCAACGCCACCGACTACGACGTGGCCGGGGCGCTCACGCGCGTGTGGGGCGGCCCGGAGACCCTCGTCGTCGTCTCGTCGGATCTCAGCCACTACCTCTCGTACGAGGAGGCGAGGGCCGTCGACGGCGCGACCGCCTCGGCGATCGAGCGTCTCTTGCCGGACGAGCTCGGTCCCGACTCGGCGTGCGGTCGTGCGAGCATGCGTGCGCTCCTGCTCTGCGCGCGCGCGCACGGTCTTCGCGCCGAGACGCTCGATCTGCGCTCGTCGGGGGACACCGCGGGCGTGCGTGACGAGGTCGTCGGTTACGGAGCGTTCGCGCTGTCGTGACCCGGGCACGCGAGCGCGTAGCCCGAGCTGCACGCGCGCTGGAGGAGCTCGGCGCCGCGGCGCTTCGCGGCGGCGTCGTCGCTGTCCCGGAGCGCCCACGCGGCCTGCGCGCACGAGGGCGTCGCCGGGGCGCGGCACACGAGCTCGGCGAGCCTCTGCGCGCGCGCGGGATTCCGGGGGAAGCCTTCGAGCCCGAGCGCGTAGCCCGTCGCGTACGCCGCGCCCGCGCCGGCCGCGTCGTCGCGCGGCGTCCATCCCGGACGCGCGGCGAGGACCACGAGCGCGAGCGTCGCGGCGCCGACCGAGGCCCACGCCGCCGCCCTCCGCCGCCGTGAGGTGGCGGCGAGCGCCGCGGCCGTTCCGACGACGAGCCCGCCTCCGTGCGCGAAGTTGTCCATGCTGACGGCGGTGAGCCCGATCACCGTCCAGATCGCCATGTTCACGAGGTTCGCGCGGACGAAGCGGTCGCGCGTGAACGCGTGGAGGCTCCCGAGCTGCCGGTACCGGATCGCGAGCGTCGCGCCGACGATGCCGAACATCGCGCCGGACGCGCCCGCCGAGGTCACCCGGTGCGCGAGCGCGCTGACGCACGCCCCCCCGATCCCGCTCGCGAGGTAGATGGCGAGGAAGCGCCCCTTGCCGAGCACGCGCTCGACCGCCGTGCACCACCCCACGGATGCGTACGTGTTCCATGCAAGATGCACCCACCCGATGTGGAGGAACATCGACGTGACGAGCCGCCAGTACTCGCCGGAGGCCACGTGCAGCTGCTCGTCCGCGCCGAACCGGAGGAGGGTCGGCACGCGCGTCGTGTCGCCGTGCGACTCGGCCCACAGGAACACCGCGACGTTGATCGCGGCGATCGCGAACGTGAGCGGCGAGCCCTTGATGCGCTCGAGCAGCGATGGCGGCGGCGGCGGCGCGGTACCCTGCTCGGTCATCCCACGAGCATACGTCAGCGCTCGACGAAGTCCTTCAGCCGCGCGAGCGCGTCGTCCCACTGCGCCGAGATGAGGTCGAGCGCACGCCGCGCGTCGTCGATACGCTCGGGCTCGAGCTCCCACCGGCTCTCGCGCCCGGCGCGCGCGCTCCGCACCAGCCCGGCGCCCTCGAGCACCCGGAGGTGCTTGGTGATCGCCTGCCGCGTCACGTCGGTGCCCTCGGTGAGCTCGGCGATCGACATCGGCCCGCCGGCGGCGAGGCGCCCGAGCAGCTTCAGGCGCGTCTCGTCCCCGAGCGCGGCGAACAGGGGCGCGGAGGCGGCGAGGCGTCTAGCCGACATGCCTCTCGATGTTCCGCATCTGGCCCTCCCAGCCCTCGGTGTTCAGGCGGAGCGCGGTCTGGCGGCGCGTCATGGGCACGGCGTCGAACCCGCTCTCGACCACCGTGAGCAGCGTCCCGCCGTCCTGCTCCTCGAGCGTGAACGCGACGACGGTCATCGGCTCGGACGCGTAGTCGACGTCCGGCTCGACCGCCGCCGGGTGCCAGCGCCAGGCGAACGTGTGCTCGGGCTCCATCCGGTCGACGACGATCTCCATCGTGACGTGCTCGTAGCCCGGATGGGTGATCCGGCCGCGCGCCCGCTCGCCGGGGATGAACGGACCCTCGAGCTTCACGCCGAACCAGCGGCCAAACTCCTCCGCGTCGGTGAGCGCCTTCCACACGCGCGCGCGCGGCGCCTTCAGGTGGACCTTCTTCTCGATGCGATCGGTGCTCGATGCCATACGCAACCTCCTGGTTGCATGTTGGATCCCGCGCCCACCAAATGCAACCAAAAGGTTGCCTGAGCTCAGTCCGACCAGACCTGCGCCGCGTAGCTGCCCTTGCCCGCGCCGACGCCGATCATCAGCGTGACCTCGTCGGCGGTGGTGAAGCACATCGCGCCGTCGTGGGGCACGGCCGCGTTGCCGTTCGACTCCGCGACCATGTCGCCGTTCGAGTCGCGGACGGCGGCGACGATGTCCTTCACCCCCTCGTCGCTTGCAATGTACACGCGATAGCACTTGTTCGCCTCGACGCGGAGCTTGTGCTCGGCGTGCGGATCCTTGTCCGACTGCTGCCCGCGGATGGGCGCTCCGACCGGCTTCATCTTCGTCGCCGCGGCGCACGCTTCGCCGATGCGCTTCACGTGTTCGAGCGGATCCTTCGCCGCCGCCTTCGCTCCGCCCCCGCACGCGAACATCGCGCCGTCGCTCTTCCGCTTCGCCTTCTTCGATCCGGCGACGCCGGGGGGAGGCATCGCCGCCATCGGCGGCAGCCCGGCGGGAGGCGCGGTCGTCGCGAACGGCGAGGCCCCGGCCTCCGCGCCCGCATCGCCCCCCGCGGAAGGGATCACCACCTGGTTCCCGCCGCCGCCGCCGCCGCACGCGGCGAGGGCGAACGCGAAGGCGAAGGCGAGGACGAGCGAGGCCGACGAAGCGAGGAGCACGGCGCGGATCCGCATCGCGACGAATCCTACTATCCTCGGGAGGCCGTGCCGCGCGTGATCTCCGTCGACCCCAGCCGTCCCGATCCCGCGGCGATCGCCGAGGC
>JBDHVD010000677.1:0-3805 GCA_039809525.1 Labilithrix sp.
TGGAGGATCTCGCCCTTGACGTCGACGGTGATCTTCCGGGTCAAATCGCCGTTCGCGATCGCGGTCGCGACGGCGGAGACGTCACGCAGCTGCACGGTGAGGTTCGACGCGAGGCCGTTGACGTTGTCCGTCAGGTCCTTCCACGTGCCGCTCACGCCCTTCACGTTCGCCTGGCCGCCGAGCTTTCCTTCGGTGCCGACCTCCTTCGCGACGCGCGTGACCTCCGCGGCGAACGACGAGAGCTGATCGACCATGACGTTGATCGTGTTCTTCAGCTCGAGGATCTCGCCGCGCGCATCGACGGTGATCTTCTGCGAGAGGTCGCCGTTCGCGACCGCCGTCGTCACCTTCGCGATGTTTCGCACCTGCGCGGTCAGGTTCGCCGCGAGGCCGTTGACGTTGTCCGTCAGGTCCTTCCACGTGCCGCTGACGCCCTTCACGTCGGCCTGGCCTCCGAGCTTGCCCTCGGTGCCGACCTCCTTCGCCACGCGCGTGACCTCGGTCGAGAAGCTGTTCAGCTGATCGACCATCTTGTTGATGACGTCCTTGATCTGGAGGATCTCGCCTTTGACGTCGACGGTGATCTTCTGCGTGAGATCGCCGTTGGCGATCGCGGTCGCGACCTTCGAGACGTCGCGGAGCTGCACGGTGAGGTTCGACGCGAGGACGTTGACGTTGTCCGTCAGGTCCTTCCACGTGCCGTAGACGCCCTTGACGTCCGCCTGGCCGCCGAGCTTGCCCTCGGTGCCGACCTCCTTCGCCACGCGCGTGACCTCCGCGGCGAACGAGCGGAGCGTGTCGACCATCGTGTTGATGGTGTTCTTCAGCTCGTAGATCTCGCCGCGCGCGTCGACGGTGATCTTCTGCGACAGGTCGCCGTTCGCGACCGCCGTGGTCACCTTCGCGATGTTCCGCACCTGCGCGGTCAGGTTCGCCGCGAGGCCGTTGACGTTGTCGGTCAGGTCCTTCCACGTGCCCGAGACGCCGCGCACCTCGGCCTGCCCGCCGAGCTTGCCCTCGTTGCCGACCTCCTTCGCGACGCGCGTGACCTCCGCGGCGAACGACGAGAGCTGATCGACCATGACGTTGATCGTGTTCTTCAGCTCGAGGATCTCGCCCTTCGCGTCGACGGTGATCTTCTGGGACAGGTCGCCCTTCGCGACCGCGGTGGTGACCTTCGCGATGTTTCGCACCTGCGCGGTCAGGTTCGCCGCGAGGCCGTTGACGTTCTCGGTGAGGTCCTTCCACGTGCCGCTGACGCCCTTGACGTCGGCCTGGCCGCCGAGCTTGCCCTCGTTACCGACCTCCTTCGCGACGCGGGTGACCTCCGCGGCGAACGAGTTGAGCTGATCGACCATGCTGTTGACGGTCGTGCCGATGCGGAGGAACTCGCCGCGGACCGGGCGCCCGTCGATCTCGAGCACCATCTTCTGGGAGAGGTCGCCGCGGGCGACCGCGGTGATGACGCGGGCGACCTCGTTCGTCGGCGAGACCAGGTCGCCGATGAGCTGGTTCACGCTCGCCATCCCCTGCGCCCATGCGCCGCGCGCCGCACCGACGGATGCACGCTCGTGCATCTTGCCTTCCTGGCCGACGACCTTGGCGACGCGCACGAGCTCGCTCGCCACGTGCTCGTTCAGCCCGACGACGTCGTTGAGCAGCTCGCCGACGCGCGAGAGGATGCCGTGCTTCTCGTATTCGAAGCGCACGCTGAAGTCGCCCTGCTTGACGGCCTTCAAGACCTCGAGCAGGTGCTCGATCTCGCTCCGGCTGTCGGCCGAGAGCCGATCCCATTCGGTGATGGGGACGGTCCCGCCGACGGCGTTCTGCATCGTCGGAGCGTGACCGTTCTCTCCCCGTCGGGGATCACGAGGCGTGCCCTTGGTCTGCTTGCTCGAACGCACCCGACCGCGGGACGCGCCGTCCCCGACCTGCTTCATCGCCATTGTGGATGGACTCCCGGTACCCCCCCGGTACGTTCAGGCGTAGCGCTGCGGAAGCGATGTCCACAACGGGGGGAAATGCCACAGCGTTCGGGATCCCGAATTTGCCGACAAATCCTGGCAGACCCGTTGCTTGGAGTGCTCGACCATGGACCCTACCGAGCTCCTCGCGCTCGCGCTCGCGCGCCTCGCGGACGCGGTCGGCGACCTCCTCCGCGACGGTCGCGATCCCTCCACCTACGTCCTCACGGCGGCCCCCGCCGACAGCCCCATCGGCGAGGTGCTGCTCGAAGGCGAAGGCGCGCGCACCGAAGACGCCGTCTGCATCATGCTCCCCGTCGACACGCTCGCGCGCATCCTCGAGGCGCACGCGTTCGACGAGGCGGCGGAGCGGCGCATGGCCGACTGGCTCGCCATCGTCCCGGGCAAGGGCCGCTACCGCGTCGTGGCGATCGGCCGCGCCGGGATCTCCGCGATCACCGTCGAGACGGACGACGAAGGCAGCGACGAAGAGGACGGCGACGCGCCGGCGTCGCTGCTCCTGCACTGAGCGAGCTCGAGGCACGACGCGTGCACTCCGCGCCGCGCATGGAATCCTTCGGACGTGCCGCAAGCTCCCTCGACCGCCTGCGCCGCGAGCGCGATCGACTCGGGCCGGCCGAGCGCGCATGCGTCGATCGCTATCTCGAAGAGGTCGAGCCCTGCGCCGAGGCGCTCGCGGAGGCCGCCCGCTTCGCGCGGGACGCCGCGATCGAGACGCTCGACGCCGTCGCCGAGTCGATCTCCGCGTTCGCCGACGAGATCGCGACGATCGTGATCGAACGCCACGCCGGCGACGAGGACCTCCTGCCCGACATCCTCGATCTCGCGCGCGTCGAGCGAGAGGGGCTGGCCGAGGACGTCCGCCGCGTCCGCGAGCAGACGGCGGTGCCCGCCCGGGCGCGGCTCGCGCTCGATGCGCTCGCGGTCAGCCTGGTCGCGCTCCGCCGCCACGTCCGCCGCGCCGCCTGAGGGGCTCGGCCGTACGGCGAGCGCGCGCGGGTGCGACAACGCCTGCCGGTCCGTGCTAAGAGGCACGCGGCATTCCATGATCGTCCTCGACAAAGTCACCAAGCGCTTCGGCCCGAAGATCCTCTTCGAGAACGTGTCGATGCAGTTCGACCCGGGCAAGCGCTACGGCCTCACGGGCGCGAACGGCGCCGGCAAGTCCACCCTCCTCAAGATGCTCGAGGGCAACGAGGACACCGACACCGGCGCGATCACCATCCCGGGCAACCTCCGCCTCGGCGTCCTCCGGCAGAACCACTACGAGTACGAGGAGGAGCGCATCATCGACACCGTCATCATGGGGAACAAGACCCTGTGGGACGCGATGGAGGAGAAGGAGAAGCTCCTCGCCGGCGAGGTCACCGACGAGGTCGGCATCCGCCTCGGCGAGCTCGAGGGCGTGATCGCGGAAGAGAACGGCTACATGGCCGAGAGCGAGGCGGCCGAGCTGCTCGTCGGTCTCGGCATCCCCGCCGACAAGCACGAGTCGAAGATGAAGAGCCTCGCGGGCGGCTACAAGCTCCGCGTCCTCATCGCGCAGGTCCTCTTCGGCAAGCCCGACGTCCTCCTCCTCGACGAGCCGACCAACCACCTCGACCTCGATTCGATCCGCTGGCTCGAGCACTTCCTCACCCAGGAGTTCAAGGGCACGCTCGTCGTCGTCAGCCACGACCGCCACTTCCTCAACGAGGTCGTGACGCACATCGCGGACGTCGATTACCAGACGGTCACCGTCTACACCGGCAACTACGCCGAGTTCGTCGACGCGGAGTACGAGAACAACCAGCGCGCCGCGAACCAGGCCGCGACGGCGA
>JBDHVD010000678.1:0-3804 GCA_039809525.1 Labilithrix sp.
GTCGCCCACGATCTCGATGTCGCGGACGTCGCCGCAGCCGAGCCCCTGCTCGTGCGCGAGGCGGATGAACTTGCAGTCCTTCAGCGGGTCGAAGCCCATCAGCTTCGCGGCGACCGCGTCGATCGCGACCTGATCGTGCGAGGCGAGGAGCACGTTCTTCACGTGCGGGACCATGCACCGCGGTCCCGGGCCGTCGCCGGCGAACGTGCCGTCCATGACCGCGAAGAGACCACGATGGATCTTCTTCTGGATCATGAGGAGGTCGACGAGCGTCTCGCTGATGACCGGGTGGGTCCAGTGACGGTGCTCGTTCAGGAGGCCGCCGAACGCGTTCTTCATCGCGCCGGTGGTCGTCGTGAAGATGTGCGTCTTGATCGTCGGCAGGTGGATGATGTTCTCGCCGATGAACCGCTTCGGGATCGAGAAGCCCTTCGGGTAGACCTCGTTCAGGCAGAGGAACTTCTTCGTGAGATCGCCGACCGCATCGCGGATGTCGATCCACTCCTCACCCTCGTAGAGGTGCACGTTGCCGATGCCGTGATCGCGGACCGGATCGATCTGCTTGTTCTCGCGCTCACCGAGGTGCGCGTCGATCACGACGGTGCGGTTGTGGCACGCGTGGATGAGCTCCTTCTTGTACCCATCCTTCTTCATCGCCCCGATGACGCCGTCGAGCTGCCACGGCGTGGTCGACGCGCTCGGATAGAAGAAGTGCCAGGAAATGTTCACCTTCAGCGCGGTCTCGGCCGCCTTGTCGATGAACTCCTGGTAGCGCGCCAGGTTCATGAGGCGGTGGTAGTCCTCGCGGACCGTGGCCGGCTTCGTTCGGACGATGCTTACGACGGACTTGGGCATGGGGCGCTCATCTTAGGGTCGGATTCGACGGTTGACACGGGGTCGGTCGCGCAATGATTTCGGGCGGCTGGCCGTCGCACGCAAGCGGTGGGCGACAAATTCGAGATGCACGACGAGGGAGATTCGTTCCCGCGTACGTCTCTAGTCGGGCAACGCGCCGCGTCAAGCTTTTCTCCGCGATCAGAACTTCGCCCAGGCCGGGACGCGCGGGTACGGGATGGCGTCGCGGATGTTGCCGAGGCCGCACATGTACACGAGCAGCCGCTCGAACCCGAGGCCGAAGCCCGCGTGCGGGACGGTGCCGTAGCGCCGGAGATCGCGGTACCAGGCGTAGTGCTCGGGGACGAGGTTCATCTTCCGCATGCGCGCGTCGAGCACGTCGAGCCGCTCCTCGCGCTGGCTTCCGCCGATGATCTCGCCGATGCCCGGCGCGAGGACGTCCATCGCGGCGACGGTCTTCCCGTCGTCGTTCACGCGCATGTAGAACGCCTTGATCTCCTCGGGGTAGTTCATGACCACCACGGGCTTGTGGAAGTGCTCCTCGGTGAGGAAGCGCTCGTGCTCGGTCTGGAGGTCCTTGCCCCACTCGGGCTTGAACTCGAACTTCTTTTTCGCCTTCTTCAGGATCTCGACCGCCTCGCCGTACTCGACGCGCGCGAACGACGAGCCGACGAAGTCCTCGAGCCGCTTCACCAGCCCGTTCGTCACGACGAGCCCGCGGCCGGCGCTCTGCTCGAGGAACTCGAGATCGTCGCGGCGCTCGGCGAGGACGGCGGTGAAGATCGCCTTGAGGAAGCGCTCGGCGAGGTCCGCGTCGTCGTTCAGATCGGCGAAGGCGATCTCCGGCTCGATCATCCAGAACTCGGCCAGGTGGCGCGTGGTGTTCGAGTTCTCCGCGCGGAACGTGGGGCCGAAGGTGTAGACCTTCGAGAGCGCCATGCAGTAGGCCTCGACGTTGAGCTGGCCGGAGACGGTGAGGAACGCCTCCTTGCCGAAGAAGTCCTGCGTGAAGTCGACGTTCCCCTGCGGATCGCGCGGCGGCTTCGCCATCTCGAGCGTCGAGACGCGGAACATCTGGCCCGCGCCCTCGGCGTCGGACGCGGTGATGATCGGCGTGTTCACCCAGACGAAGCCCTCGTCGGTGAAGAAGCGATGGATGGCCATCGCCGCCGAGTGCCGGATGCGCGAGACCGCGCCGAACGTGTTGGTCCGCGGCCGGAGATGCGCCTGCTCGCGGAGGAACTCGGCGGTGTGCGCCTTCGGCTGCACCGGGTAGGTCTCGGGATCGTCGACGAGCCCGAGCACCGCGATCTCGTCGGCCTGGATCTCGAACGCCTGCCCCTTGCCCTGGCTCTGCACGAGCGTCCCGCGGGCGACGAGCGACGCGCCGGCCGTCAGGTGGAGGATCTGCTCCTGATAATTCGGGAGCGCGCTCGGGGCGACGACCTGGATCGGGCTCTGGCAGCTCCCGTCCGACAGCTGCACGAACGAGAGTCCCGCCTTCGAGTCGCGCCGGGTGCGGACCCACCCGCGCACTTCGACCTTCGAGCCGACTTCCACCTTCCCGGAGAGGGCGAGCTTGACCGAGACGACCTGCATGGAACGGGGCAAGTACCCTTCCTTTTCGCGGGTCACAAGCCCGTTCACCGGCGATCGCGACATCACCCGTCGCACGGACGCCGCCCGCCCGTAGCGCCGGCGCGTCCGCGTGTGTATGGAGACGAAGCCCCGATGAGCCGCGCCTTGTTCTCGAGCCCGAGCGCGGAGACGCGCCTCGAACGCGCCGCGTCGTGGCTAGCGAGCCTGGCCGACCGTGGGGAGCCCCACGTCACCATCGTCGCCGCCTCCCTCGACGCGGCCGGCGAGGTCGCGCGGCGCGCGCTCGCCAAGGGACGGGCGGCGGCCTCCTTCGGCTGGCAGCGCACCACGCTCGGCATGCTGGCGACGACGCTCGCGCGGCCCGAGCTCGCGCGCCAGGGCCTCGTGCCCGCCGGATCCCTCGCGCTCGAGGCGATCTGCGCGCGCGTGGTGCACGACGACGGCGTGCGCCTCGGGCGCTTCACGCCGATCGCGGAGCGCCCCGGCCTCCCGCGCGCGCTCGCGCGCACGCTCGGCGAGCTCAGGCTCGCGGGCATCGCCGATCCGAAGGATCCGGATCTGAAGCGCCTCCTCGCGGCGTTCGAGAAGGAGCTCGACGACGCGCGCCTCGCCGATCGCGCGCGCACGTTCGCCCTCGCGCATGCCGCGGCCGAGGCGCAGGACGCGGCCGCGGTCGGCGCCGTGCTCGTCGTCGACGTACCGCTGCGCACGCGGGCCGAGGCGGATCTCCTCGCGGCGATCGCCGCACGTGCGCCCGCGGCGTTCGCCGTGCTGCCGGCGGGCGACGCGCGCGCGCTCGAGCTCGCGGCCCGCGCCTTCGGCGGCAAGGCGACGACGGTCGAGGAGGACGTCGCGCGGACCGGGAGCGCGGTCGACCGTCTCCAGCACCTCCTCTTCTCCAGCGAGACGCCCGAGCCCCGCGACGTGGGCGACGAGGAGCTGACCGTGCTCTCCGCGCCGGGCGAGAGCCGCGAGGCGGTGGAGATCGCGCGGCTCGTCCTGCGCGAGGCGCGGACCAACGCGACGCCGCTCGACCGGATCGCGGTGCTCGTGCGCACGCCGCAGTACGGGGCGCACCTGGCGGAGGCGTTCCGGCGCGCGGAGGTCCCCGCGTTCTTCGCGCGCGGCACGCGCAAGCCGGATCCCGCGGGGCGCGCGCTGCTCGCGCTGCTCGCGTGCGCGGCCGAGGGACTGTCGGCGCGCCGCTTCGCCGAGTACCTCTCGCTCGGCGTCGTGCCGGACGAGGGCGAGGACGGCGCCCCGCCCGCGCCCCCGCCGCGCGGCGATCGCGTGGCGCCTCCGGCCGAGGACGACCTCGTCGCGCTCCAGGGCCCGAAGGCGAGCGAGCAC
>JBDHVD010000679.1:0-3802 GCA_039809525.1 Labilithrix sp.
GCGGACGATCTCGAGGCGCGCTGGCTGGCCAAGGAGCACGTCCTGCCGCACACGCCGCTCAGCCGGGAGCACGTCGTCGGCTACGAGCTCGTGCTCGCGGAGCTCGCCCGCGATCTGCGCGAGGGACGCCTCGACGCCGCCGAGCGCGTCGCGAACCGCGCCGATCCGGACGCGCGCCGCCGCGAGCGCAACAAGAAGAAGCGGGAGCGACGTGGGCGCTGACGGCCGGCGCGCGATCGACGGCGGGACGATCCTGATCACCGGCGCCAGCTCCGGGATCGGGATGGCGATCGCGCGGCTCGTCGCGCCCCGCGCGAAGCGGCTCGTGCTCGTCGCGCGGAGAGCCGAGCGGATGGAGGCGCTCGGGCAGGAGCTCGTCGCCGCGCGGCCGGAGCTGGTGGTCGACGTCATGCCCTGCGATCTGTCGAAGCGCGACGACGTCACGCGCCTGATCGAGGACGTCGAGACGCGGGGCCTCGCGGTCGACGTGCTGGTGAACAACGCCGGCGTCGGGATGATGACCTTCTTCGAGCAGGCCGACGCCGCCGCGACGATGGCGATGGTCGACCTCAACGTCACGAGCGTGACGATGCTCACGCGCGCGTTCCTCCCGGCGATGGTCGCGCGCCGGCGCGGCGGCGTCCTGAACGTCAGCTCGGGCTTCGGCCTCGCGGTGCTGCCGATGTTCGCCGCGTACATCGCGTCGAAGCACTACGTGACCGGCCTGACCGAGGCGCTCCGCTCGGAGCTCGTGGGCTCGGGCGTCGTCGCCACGCAGGTCTGCCCCGGGCCGGTGGCCACCGAGTTCGAGTCCAACGTCGGCAACAAGACCGGCAAGAAGCCGCCCGCGCTCGTCGAGATCTCCGCCGAGCAGTGCGCGCGCGCGGCGATCGCGGGCTTCGACCGCGGCCGCGCGATCGTCGTGCCCGGCACGGTGATGAAGGTGGTGATGCTGATCAACGCGCTCAGCCCGCGCTTCGCGCGGCGGCTCTTCGCGTCGATCGTCGGTCGCATCGCCCGGAAGCGCCTCGGTGGTATGCTGACATGACGTTCGGTAGTTCTTCATGACCTTCCCCAAGCGTCCTTCGCATCCGCCCGTCCCCTCGAGCTCGCCGTCCACGCCGCCCGCACGCGGAGGTGCCGTCGTGCCCGGATCGTCGGTGCGTCCGCCGTCGAACATCCGCGACGCGAAGATGGAGGCGCACGCCATCGCCGGAGGCGCGCTCGGTCGCTCGACGGCGCCGGCCGCGTTCGCGGGGAAGAAGGTGGTGCTCGTCGTCGACGACGACGCGGCGATGCGCGCGAGCCTGCGGCGCGGCCTCGAGCCGTTCTACGAGGTGCGCGAGGCGAAGGACGGGATGGAGGCGGTCGAGCTCGCGCCGCACCTGCCGAACCTCGCGATGGTGGTCTCGGACGTGATGATGCCGCGCCTCGACGGCTTCACGCTGGCGAAGATCCTCCGCGCCAACGTGGTGCTCAAGCGCGTGCCGATCATGTTCGTCTCGTCGCGGAACTCGCCGCAGGAGGTCACGCAAGCGCTGGTCCTCGGCGCGTGCCAGTACGTCCCGAAGACGACGCCCGTGGCGCAGATCGTCGAGAAGATCCGGAAGATCGTGGTCTGAGCGGTGAAGTTCCGCCTCGGATCGATCCCCGTCCGCGTCCACGCGCCGTTCCTGCTCCTCGGCTTGTTCATGGCGATGAACGAGCGCGATCCGCGCCTCATCGGCATCTGGCTCGTCGTGGTGTTCGTCTCCGTGCTCGCGCACGAGCTCGGGCATGCGCTCGTCGGGCGCGCGTTCGGGCTCACGCCGCAGATCGATCTGCACGGCATGGGCGGCACCACCTCGTGGACCGGAGGCGCAGAGCTCGGGCCGGGCAGGCGCGTCGCGATCAGCCTCGCGGGGCCGTTCGCCGGCTTCCTGCTCGCCGCGCTCGTCATGGGCTTCGTCGTCGCGTCGCCGCCGCCCGATCGCTTCGGGCAGTTCGCGGCGCGGCAGCTCATGGTCGTGAACGTCTTCTGGGGCATCTTCAACCTGCTCCCGCTGCTCCCGCTCGACGGCGGCAACGTCCTCAAGACGACGCTCGACGCGATGACGAAGGGACGCGGCGAGAAGCCCGCGCGCATGATCTCGATCGTGTGCTGCGCCGCGCTGCTGGTGCTCGCCTTCCGCCGCGGCGAGTGGATCCTCGGGCTGCTCGCGGTGATGTTCGGGATGTCGAACCTCCGCGGGCTGCGCGATGCGGACGTGCGCCGGGCCGACGCCGTCCTCGCGCCGGCGATCGACAAGGCGCACCTCGCGCTCGAGAAGAAGGACGGCGCCGGGGCGATCGCCCTCTTGAAGCCGGCGCTGCTGCCGGAGGCGTCGCCCGAGCTGCGCTCCGTCGGCGTGCAGCTCCTCGGCTACGCGCTCGCGCTCGAGGGCAAGTGGGACGAGGTCGTGCCGCTGCTCGAGGCCGAGCGCGAGCTGCTCTCGCCCGAGGACCTCGCGCGCTTCGCCCGCGTGGCCCGCGACGAGGGGCGCGGCGAGGACGGCGAGCGGATCGAGGCGCTCGCGCGGGCGTCCGAGCCGCTCGACGCGTTCAAGGGGTGACCGGCGCGTCCTTGCAGCAGCGGAAGCCGACCTGCTTGCCGCCGTAGCTCTCGTCGTGGTGCAGCGTCGCCGCGCGGCATCGGTTGCGGCCCGGGAGCCACCATCCGCCGCGGAGCGCCGAGCGATAGGGCGCGGACGCGCCTTCGCGCTCGGTCCACTCGTCGACGTTGCCGACCATGTGATGCACGCCGTACGGGCTCGTGCACTGCGGGTACGAGTCGATCGGCGCGCGGTGATCGATGAGCTTGTCCTCGGCGCCGCCGAGATCGGTGCGGTCGAAGTTGCACGCCGTCGAGTCGCGCTTCCACCCGTAGGGATACGGGCTCATCTCCGGACCCTCGCACGCGAGCTCCCACTCGCTCTCCTTGCACAGGCGCGCGCCGCGACCCTCGCAGATCGCCTTGGCCTCGAGCCACGACTTTCGCACCACCGGGAGCGCCGCGCCCGCGTCGTTCGTCGTCTTGCCGTCGGTGTACTCCTCGCGATCGATGCAGAAGCGCTTCGGCACCTTCGCGACCTTGCACTTCGAGGGCTTCGCGTACTCCGCGCAGCGGAGGTTGTTGTACGGCGGCGGATCGGGGACCCACCGCGCGCAGACCTGCTCGATCTCCCGGCAGTGCTCCCCCTCGACGAGGATCATCTCCGTCGGACACGTGCCAGGGTCGGCAGGTGTCGTCTCCGCGGTCCGCACGTTCGGGACGAGGCCGGACGTCGACGTCGGCTGCGGCATCGGCCCGCCGGCGGCGTTGGCGATCGGCCGGGCGGAGGCCGGCGTCTCGCCCGTTGATTCGAGCGTCAGACCGAGAAGGACGGCGAACGAGATCGCCTTGGTGAGGGGATGACGGAGGGCCACGACTTCTTCCTCCACTCGAAAGTGTGAGACGTGCGTCGCGTGAAGGCCAGCTTTTCGCCGGAATTCCGGGGAGGTACGGCGCGGAGGGGAGAACCTCGCGGCCCCCCACGTACGAATGCGCCGGGACCCCGCGGAGGCGAATCATGAAGGCGCAGCAGACGAAACGTCATTCGTTCCGGCCACTTCTCTTCGCGCCTCCGCAGGGGCCGGACGCGATGCGCGCGACGGTTCCGGCGCCGCCCCCGCTGCCGCGCGGCCGGCAGGAGTCGCACGTGCGGCTGAGGTCCGCCGCCCCGGCCGTTCCGGCCGCATACGCCGCCCCGCCCGCCGCGGACGTCCACTACCTCGATGCCCAGGA
>JBDHVD010000680.1:0-3802 GCA_039809525.1 Labilithrix sp.
TCCTCGACGGTGATCCACGCGCCGCGCCGCGTCTCGTGCGTCGCCGCGGCGTCCCCGAGGTAGCCGCTCATCGTCTGCTCGTTGCGCACGTAGACGAGCCCGGTCTCGCCGGCCGGCAGCCGTCGTCCGTCGCGGTCCATGATCGCCACCGCCTGCCCGGGCAGCGGCCGGCCCACGCTCCCCGGGCGCGCGAGCATCTCGGTGCCGTCGATCACCGTCACCCATCCGAGCTCGGTCGCCCCGTAGAAGTCGTGCACCACGGGCGCGCCGAACGCGTCGATCGCCGCGAGCCGCAGCGCCTCCGGGAACTCGGCCGCGCCCGAGACCAGCGCGCGCAGGTCCGGCGTCGGCCATCGCGCCCGGACGTCGGCCGGGAGCTCCACGATGCGCCGGATCATCGTGGGCACGAGGAACACGCTGTGGATCCGCTCGCGCGACAGCGCCTCGAGCGCGGGCTGCGCCTCGAAGTGCGCGTGCAGATGGATGGTCGCGCCGAGCGCCGAATGGATCAGCGTGAACGCCTGCGCGCCCGAGTGATGGAGCGGCGCGACCACGAGATGGCGATCGCCGATGCGGAAGGGGAGCCGATCGAGCAGGCGCGCCCCCTCGACCACGCCGAAGCGCGCGAAGTCGCGCACCGCGCCCTTCGGCTTGCCCGTCGTCCCGGACGTGTAGACGATGCTCTCGCTCCCCTGGTGCCGGGCGGGCACCCGCGGCAGCCCGGACGAGCGCGCGCGCGCGAGGAGGTCGTCGAAGCGGCGCGCGCCCGGAGCCGCGCCGTCGGTGGTGACGATCGCGAGGCCGGGCCGTTCCCGCGCGACCTCGAGCGCCGCGTCCAGCGACGCCGCCGAGACGAGGATGGCGCGCATCCCCGAGTGGGCGGCGAGGTACGCGAGCTCGGCCGGCTTCGAGCGATGGCTCGCGTGCACCGCGCGCGCACCGAGGCGCATCAGCGCGAACCAGGTGATGACGTACTCCGCGCAGTTCTCCGCCGCGAGCGCGACCGCGTCGCCGCGTCCGATCCCGAGCTCGTCCGCGAGCGCGTGCGCGGCGCGGTTGATCGCGCGATCGACCTCCGCGTACGTGCGTGCCCCGCGTGCGTCGACGAGGGCCGGACGATCCGGCGTGTGGAGGGCATGGACGGCGTGCACCGTGCGCACCGACAGCCCCGAGCGCAGCGCGAGCCGCGCGAGCGCGGGCCCGGCGAGCGGATGCACGTCGCCGAGCACGTCGATCTTCCGTGCCACCCGGGCGACGCGCGCGACGCGCGCCGGGATCGGATCGAGCCGCTCGCGGAAGAGGAGGTCCTCGCCGAGGGCACGCGCACGCCGGATCCGATCGCGGAGGGCCATCACGCCCTCGAAGGTTAGCGCGCACGACGAGCTCGCGCCCCGAGCGCGACCGGCGAGAGGAGCGCGGCTCCGGGCACCGATGATGCACCGGGCGAACGTCATGCGATCGCCGAACCTCGTGCAGCGCGCCGGAACCGCCATGCTCCGATCGATCGCGCACCCCCTCTGGAGCGCGACCTATCGTCTGACGGGCAAGCGCATCCAGACCACGCTGCACATCGACGACATGGCGATGGTCGCAGGGGTCTTCGCGGCGGATGCGGCCGCCGCGCAGCGCCGGATGCCGTCGGCCGATCTCCGCGTCGTCGAGTTCGAGCCGGGTCGCACCGAGATCCAGATCGTCGCGCTCGACTACCGCCGCGTCCGCCCGCTCCGGCCCTACCGCGAGCTCGCGATGGTGGTGCCCGTCGAGCTCCGCCTGCACGACGGCGTGCCCGAGCGCGGGACCGCGGTCCTCCACCTTCCGGTGACGACGGAGGAGGCGCGCTCGGCCGGCGTGGTGAGCTTCGGGCAACCGAAGATCGTGGCGGACGTCGATCTGCTCGCGCGCCCGGGCGAGGTCGAGGCGACGCTCTCGGCGCACGGCGTCCACGTGCTGACCCTCGAGGTCGACGAGCTCCCCGTCATGCGCCAGCGCAACCATCGCGTGAGCTTCACGCTGCGTGACGACCACCGCCTCGTCGCGTCGGACTTCGATGCCGAGGGCGAGATCGGCATCTCGGCCGATCCCGGCGGCGCTCGCCTCGTGCTCGGTCCCCATGCCATCGCCGCGGGCCTGCGCGAGCTCGGGATCGAGCTCGAGAGCCGTGCCCACCTCTACGCCCCGCGGCTCGAGGGCCGGATCTCGAAGCCGCGCGTCGTCGGCGAGACGGCGGCGGAGCCCGTGCACTGAGCGGCGCGCACGTCCTGCGCCGTCACGAAGGCGCTGCACCGCCCGCGGCCGCGCTCGCCTCGCGCGCCGCGGCGGGCGGGGCTGGACCGCGGCGTGCTTCTCGACCGTGCGGATCGCATGCCTCGACTGCTTCGACGTCCCGGCGTCTGGATCGCCGCGTTCGTGGCGCTCGCGGCGGCCGTCGCGCTGCTCCTGTCCGCGCGGGGGCCGCGCGTCGAGACCGCGATCGCGACGCGTCGTGACCTCGAGCAACACCTCGTCTCGAGCGGGCGCGTATGGGTGCCGTCGCGCGTCGAGGTCTCCGCGCAGACCGCCGGCCTCGTCGCCCTCGTGGGCGCGGTCGAGGGCCAGCGCGTGCGCGTGGGCGACGTGCTCGTGCAGCTCGACGACGCGGAGGCGCGCGCGGCCGTCGCGCAGGCGAAGGCGGCGGTCGATCAGGCGGCGGCGCGCGTGGATCAGCTCCGCAAGGTCGGCAGCATCGTCGCGAGCGAGACGCTGCGGCAGGCGGAGACGAACCTCTCGCGCGCGGAGACCGAGCTCGCGCGCGTCGAGAGCCTGGCGGCATCGGGCAGCGTCGCGAAGGCGGAGCTCGACGACGCGCGGCGGGCGGTCGATCTCGCGCGGGCGCAGAGGAACGCCGCGGAGGTGCAACAGATGGCGAGCGCGCCGATGGGCGCCGACTCGCGCATCGCGCTGAGCGCGCTCGTGCAGACGCAGGCGCAGCTCACGGCGGCGTCGGTGCGCTTCGAGCAGACGCGCGTGCGCGCGCGCCAGGACGGCGTCATCCTCCAGCGCGACGTGGAGCCGGGCGACGTGGTCCAGCCCGCGCGGACGCTGCTCGTGATGGCCGCCGACGCGGACACGCAGCTCGTGATCGAGCCCGACGAGCGGAACCTCCCTGCCATCCGCACGGGGCTCGGGGCCCGCGCCTCGGCCGATGCGTACCCGCAGGATCCGTTCGACGCGGAGGTGAGCTACATCGCGCCGTCGATCGATCCCGCGCGCGGCAGCATCGAGGTCCGCCGGCGCGTGCCTGCTCCGCCGCCGTTCCTCAAGCCGGACATGACCATCTCCGTCGATCTGACGGTGGGGGCGAAGAAGCAGGCGCTCGTCGTCCCGAGCGACGCCGTGCGCGGCGCCGCGACCCCGACGCCGTCCGTGCTCGTCGTCACGGGCGGGCGGATCGAGAGGCGCGACGTGAAGCTCGGGATCCGCGGCGAGGGGAGCGTGGAGGTGCTCTCCGGGATCGACGAGGGCGCCGAGGTCGTCGTGTCGCGCGAGCGCGTGCTCGCGCCCGGACAGCGCGTCCGGCCCGTGCGGGGAGGTCCGTGATGCCGTTCGAGTGGTTCGTCGCTCTGCGGTATCTCCGCGCGGCACGCGGTCAGACGGGCTTGATCCTCGCGGCCGTCTCGATCGGGGTGAGCGTGGTCGTCTTCCTCTCGGCGCTGATCAACGGGCTCCAGGCGTCGCTCGTCGACAAGACGCTCGGGTCGCAGCCGCACGTCACGCTGCGGGTCCCGCGCGAGGAGCCGCGTCCGATCGTGGAGCCGACGCCGGA
>JBDHVD010000681.1:0-3797 GCA_039809525.1 Labilithrix sp.
CCGTCGGCCGGCTCGTTCGACGTCTGCGCGACCTGGGAGTCACCGTCGAGATCGCTGAGCATCAAGCTTCCTAGTAGCTGACGGCGGTCACTTCGTGCATTCGCCGTACGCGATCTGATCGCGCGAGGCCCACAGGCAGCGCTCACCCGCCGCGCACTCCTCGCTCGTCTTGCACAGGTGCTCGGCGAGCTTCGGTCCGACGTCGCCCCCCGCGTAGTACCGCTGCGATTCGCACGGCGTCGTCGTGCACAGGGCATGCGGTCCGCCGCTCGATCCGGCGAAGCCGCAGCACATCTCGTCCGCCGCACAGTCCGCGCCCTCGTCGCAGCGCCACGCGCCGAACGTGCACGACGTCTTGCACGTCGGACCGGACGGATCGGGGCAGCACTCCTCCTTGCCGACGACGCACTCGCTCTTCCCGCACGAGACGAAGCCCGGGTTCGGCGGCGGCGGGGGCGGGCGCGACGGGTTCTGCTTCGGCGGCGGAGGCGTCGGTGCGGTGGTGGACGTCGCCGTCGCCGATGGCGTCTCGCCGGGCGCGCGCCCCGCGTCGGACTCGACCGACGAGATCCGCCCGCCGCATGCGGTCGTCACCGCGATGAGAGAGAGGAGGGCCGCGCGCATCGACATCCAGGTTTATCAGGTGTGCCGCCGGTGTGCCGGATCCCGCCGAGCCGGCACAGTCTCGCGTGCTCGCCCGTGTGAGCTCGCGGGGTTACGCTTGGCCTGGTCCCTGCACATCCGCGCACCCGATGAAGCCCGCCTCCCTCGTCACGCTGGTCGTCGCGCCTTCGCTCCTCCTGTCCGCCTGGGCGTGCGGCGGCAAAGAGGTGACGTCGACGCAGACGTCGTCGTCGACCGCGGGGAGCACCGCGGACCCGGGCGCGAAGAAGGAGGCGAGCGGGGACGACGGCGCGAACGCGCCCGCCGCGGACGGCGACGCCGGGCCGGCGCCGGACTGCATCCACTCGAACGAGAGCGGCTCGGGCGGCGGCGACGGGAACGGCAGCTATTCGTGCACCACGACGCACGACTACACGTGCACGAGCGGCAACGAGTCGATCACCTGCGACTGCACCGGTACGAACGGGACGTGGAGCCCCGGCAGCTGCTCGTGCAACGGCCTCACGTTCGCGTTCGACTGCGCGAACGGATGCTCTCCGGGCGCCGCGGAGTACGCGAAGTGCGGCCTGCCCGAGCCTCCGCCTCCGCCGCCGGGCGGAGGTGGCGGATCGTCATCGAGCTCCGGCGGGAACTGAGAGCGCCGCGCGGCGCGACGCGCCGTCGGACGCGGCGAGGGCCGAGCGCATCGCCGGGATTATCGCACGATTGTCGGGTAGGATGTCCGGCGTGACGGCCGCGGCAGCGCCGCAGACGGACCTCGTCGGGGCGATCCTCTCCCAGAAGTATCCACTCAAGCGCCTCATCGGTTCGGGCGGGATGGGATCCGTCTACGAATCGCAGTCGCCCGAGGACGGGCGCCCGCTCGCGATCAAGGTGCTCGCGGTCGAGTACCTGCACGACGACGACGTGAAGGCGCGCTTCCTCGACGAGGGACGGATGTGCCAGCGGCTCATCCATCCGAACATCGTCCGCGTCTACGACGTCGCCCAGGCCGAGGACGGCACGCCGTACATCGTGATGGAGCTGCTCGACGGTGTCCCGCTGAGCGCGTACACGCGCTCGAGCGTGCGCGTGCCGATGCAGCAGGCCGCGGCCATCCTCCAGGGCATCCTCGCCGGGCTCGGCGCCGCGCACGCGCAGGGCATCGTGCATCGCGATCTCAAGCCCGAGAACGTCGTGCTCGCGCGCGACGCCTCGAACACCGGGACGTTCGTGGCCAAGATCCTCGACTTCGGGATCGCGAAGGTGATGGACGCCGCGGGCGGCATGGGATCGAAGACCCGCACCGGCGTGCTCCTCGGGACGCCGGCGTACATGAGCCCGGAGCAGATCAAGAACGCGAAGGACGTCGACGCGCGCTCCGACCTGTGGAGCGCGGGCGTGATGCTCTACGAGATGCTCACCGGACGCGTCGCCTTCCCGGCGCCGACCGAGTACGCGCGCCTCGGTGCGGTGCTGAACACGAACCCGCCTCCGCTCGAGTCGGTCGATCCGCAGCTCTCGCGGCTCTCGGCGTTCGTGCAGCTCGCGATGCAGAAGGACCGCGCGCAGCGCTTCCAGTCGGGGCTCGAGATGGCGCGCGCCCTGACCGCCGCGCTCGGCGTCGAGGGGCAGGCGACGACCGGCGCGATGCCGCTGTCGCGCCTGCCCGACGTACCGAGCGTGTTCATGCCGACGCCGGCGGGCACCGGCCCGTCGCCCGTCGCCACGAGCACCCCCTCGGCGAACCCGCCCGCGCCCGCCACGATGCAGCCCGGCGGTCCGCCTCCCGCGATCGCGCCGACCAAGGGCCCCGGCGGAACGCTCGCGAGCCCGATGCGCTCGGGCGTGAGCACGCACCCCCCTCCGCCGCCCGTCGCGATGGTGGGGGCCGCGCAGGGCACCCTGCCGTCCGAGAACCTGCCGATGCTCAGCGCGCCGGGGCAGGGCGACCGGCGTGGCGTCGCGCCTCTCGCCGTCGCGTTCCTCGTCGTCGCCGCGCTGATCGCCGGCTTCCTCCTCGGTCTGGCGACGGCCCGTATTCTCTAGGCACCCGTCTTCGGCTAGCCTCGCTGGCCATGACGACGGACAACGCCCAGCTCGTTCGCTACCTCGACGTCTTCCCCGTGTGGCTCCGCACACTGGGCGAGGATGCCGGCGCGCTCGGTGGCCTCGTCACGAGCGAGTCGAACGAGGAGGTGAAGAAGTACGTCATCTCCGGGCTCAACTACATCTTCAAGTCGCTCGACCTGATCCCCGACGGCATCGACGACCTCGGGTTCTGCGACGATGCGTTCGTCATCCGCGTGGCCGCTTCGCTCGCGTGCGAGAGCGACGGCGCGTCGCGTGACGGCGTCGTGGGCCGGCTCGCGAACGAGGCGAAGGACGTCGAGGAGTTCCTCGGCGAGGACTACGCGCGCCTCGTGAGCTACGTGAAGGGCCTCCGCAAGGGCGCCGCCCGCGGCCGCACGGTCGACGACATCATGACCGACGACGCCGCGCGCTCCGCCTTCGTGCACGAGGTCGACGCGTGGGCGAAGGAGTATCAGGTCCCGTCGTTCACGCGCGACGTGAAGACCCTGATCAAGCTCAAGGCCTTCCTCAGCGCGAAGCTCGCGTAGCCGCGCGCTCGAGCACGACGACGCCGCGATCGGTGAGCTTCGCGAGCACCGCGAGCACCTCGCTCGTCGGGATGCCCGCGAGATCGATCACGTCCGCGACCGTGGCCTTCGGGGCGACGAGCGAGAGCACGTACGCCTCGACGTCGTCGAGCACGAACGCGTCCTCGTCCGCGTCGTCGGCGAGATGAACGACGTCCTGACGACGCGGATCGTCGACCTCGGGCTCCGCCGACCAGCTCGCCGGGCCGGTGTGGAGCCACGCGTACTCGGAGAGATCGTACGGGATCGTCGGCATGCGATCGCGCACGGGAGGATGCGGGTTCTTCCCGCTCTCTGCGCCTTCGGGGTGAGCGACGAAGTACATCATGTGCCTCGGGGTAAACGACCCGCGGGCACGTGAACAACAAAGTGCGTCCGTTCGGTGGCGGGATGTGGGAGCGCTCCACGCCCGCGCGCTGATGCCGCGAGCCCGCGACTCGAGCGGCAGAAATCGCCGCGACGTAGCGGGCCATCGCGCGCGCAGCGCGCGGCGCCGAAGGCGAGCCCGCGGGCAGGTCAGGAGAAAGGGAGGGG
>JBDHVD010000682.1:0-3787 GCA_039809525.1 Labilithrix sp.
ACGCCGCGATCGCCAGGTTTCCGAGGAGCGCGGCGACGACGACCTTCTTGCTGTCCGCGTGGCCGCTCATCGGTTCATGCCCGTGTTGATGCCCGTGTTGATCGAGCTGACCCGGATGCGGGCGCGCGCGCCCTGGAGGAACTCGAGCTCCGCGGAGCGCATCCGCTCGACGACGAGCCACTGGCGGAGCTTGGCGCGGGCGTCGTCGAACTTGAGAGAGCGGAACGGGTGGAGCACCGTGCGGTACGTCTCGCGGAGCGCGTCCTCGGTCACCGCGACGATCGGGGTGATCACCTTGTCGATGTACCAGGCGGCGCGGACCTGATCGCGGAGGTACGTCCCGAGCTCCTCCTCGTCGATCCCCTCCTCCTTCAGGGTGGCGACGAGGACCGGCTCGCCGCCGAGGCGCTCGGCGAGCTCGGCGCGCGCCTCGGCGGTGAGCCGCGGCAGATCGGGCGGCTCGCTCCCGCGCTGCACGAGCAGGCTCGCGAGCATCGCCCGCGCGACGAGGCGATCGGTCGCCGCGCGGACGTAGCGTTCGGGGTACTCCCCGCCCTCGATCGGCGTCTGCTCGACGAGCGCCTCGATGCGCGTGAAGAACGCGAGCGTTCGCTCGCTGATGAAGCGCGGCCGCGCGTTGCCGCCCGTCTCCGGCGTGACGTAGCGGACGGCGACGCGATCGGCGGAGACGGCGTTCGGGGCGCTCGCTCCGGGCAGGCGCGTGCGCGGATCGATCCGTCGATCGCGCTCCTGCGCCGGGGCGGAGGACGCCACGGTCGCGGAGAGCGCGACGACGGACAGCGAAACGAGCGAGGGGACGAGGAGCCGCCGGCGCACGGACGTCACCTCAGGACGATCCGCCGCCCTTGGTGTCGAGCTGCGTCGGTGCGGTCAGCGTCTGCTGCACCTGCGAGCTGCGCTGCGACTGGGCCTCGCGCTCCTGCATCATGTGCTCGTGGTGGTGCGCGAAGCCGCGCGCCGCGCGCCGCGCCTTCAGGAACTCGGCGAACGAGACGAGCAGATCGAGCTCGCGCGGCCCGAGCGCGTCCGAGAGCTCCTTCAGGCTCTGGCGCAACGCCTCGGAGTTCCGCTGCCGGCGTCCGCTCTGCGAGCGCGGCGCCTCGCCCTCGGTGGCGGCCGCGGCGGCCGCGAGGTTCGGCGCGCTCTGGCTGAGCGGCACGAGGCTGTCGGGCGGTGCCTCCTCCGACGGAGGTCCGGCGTCTCCCCATCCGGGGCGCGGGACCGCCTTGATCGCATGCGCGGTCAGCCACGCCTCCATGAAGGTGCGCAGCCGCTCGCTGCGGAACGCGAACCAGCGCTCGCGGTCGGCGGCGTAGGTCATCAGCACGTCCTTGAACCGGCGGAACGCGCCCTTCCCGTCGATCGCCTGCGCGAGCTTCCCGCGGAGCTCGGTGTCGTCGACCATCGGGATGAACCGCTCCATCCAGCGGTACTGCTCGCGGGACGAGACCGGGTCGATGCGCAGGTAGTTGGGGTCCGCGCTGATCCGCGCGTGCATGTGCGGATCGGCCACGCCGTCGACCACGCGGAGGACCTCGCCGGTCGTCAGGTGGAGATAGCTGTGGACCTCGGGGGCATTGTTCTCGAACGCATCCTCGAGCGCCTCCCAGTCCACGGGCACTTCGCGGAGGGGGGCCGTCGGATGACGGACGTCGCTCATCTGTGATTCTCCCTTCGAAGGCAAGCGTCAGAGTCGGTGGTCGCCGCGGGCTGAACGGCGACAAGCTACGCGAAGTGATCTCCAAGGCTCGCACGCCGGCCGCGTTCGTGGAAGCGCGACCGCACGCGCACACGGTAGGCACACGGTAGGCGGCCGGATACGCCGCGAGGTCAGGGCTGGCTGCGGGCACGCCGGATCGCGTCTTGCCAGCGCTCGAGGTGGCCGGCGCGCGCGGCCGGATCCATCGACGGCGCGAACGTCCGGTCCAGCTTCACCATCCGTGCCGCGGCGCCGAGGTCCGAGAGCTCCGCGCCGACCCCGGCGAGCATCGCGGCGCCCCGCCCCGTCGACTCGACCTCGACCGGCCGCACCACCTCGACCCCGGCGACGTCGGCCTGGAACTGGGCGAGGAGATCGTTCTTCGCCGCGCCTCCGTCGACCTTGAGCGCGTTCAGCTTGCGGCCCGCGTCCTTGGTCATCGCGTCGAGCAGGTCCCAGACCTGGAACGCGATCCCCTCGAGCGTCGCCCGCGCGAGGTGCGCGGCGGTCGTGCCGCGCGTGAGGCCGACGAGCGTCCCGCGCGCGTCCTGATCCCAGTACGGCGCGCCGAGCCCCGCGAGCGCGGGCACGAACGCGACGCCCTCCGACGACGCGACCTGGCGCGCGAGCGCCTCGACCTCGCCCGCGCTCCGGATGATCCCGAGCCCGTCACGGAGCCACTGCACCGCGGCGCCGGCGATGAACGCGCTGCCCTCGAGCGCGTACGTCGTCTCGTTGCCGATCTGCCAGCCGACGGTGGTGACGAGGCCGTGCTTGCTGATGGTCGGCGCGCCGCCGATGTTCATCAGGGCGAAGGCGCCCGTGCCGTAGGTGCACTTCGCGTCGCCCTCGGCGAAGCACGCCTGCCCGAAGAGCGCGGCCTGCTGATCGCCGGCGATGCCCGTGATGGGGATGCCGTCCGGGAGGAAGCCCACGCCCTTCGTCTGTCCGATCGGGCCGGCGCTGGGGACGATCTTCGGCAAGAGCCCCGCCGGCACGCCGAACAGCTTCAGCATCTCGTCGTCCCACGCGCGCTTCGTGAGGTCCATGAGGAGCGTGCGCGAGGCGTTCGTCACGTCCGTCGCGTGCACCACGCCGCCGGTGAGCCGATGCACGAGGAACGTGTCGATGGTGCCGAAGGCGAGCCCGCCGCCCTCCGCGCGCGCCCGGGCGCCGGTGACGTTGTCGAGCAGCCAGCCGATCTTGGTCGCCGAGAAGTACGCGTCGATGACCAGGCCCGTCTTCGCGCGGATGGTCTCCGAGAGCCCCTCCTTCTTGAGGCGGTCGCAGTGCGGGGCCGTCCGCCGGTCCTGCCACACGATCGCGCGCGCGATCGGCTCGCCGGTCTTGCGATCCCACACGAGCGTCGTCTCGCGCTGGTTCGTGATCCCGATCGCGCAGATGTCCGCGCCGGTCGCATGGGCCTCCGCGAGCGCGCCCCCGACGGCCGCGCCGACGCTCGTCCAGATCTCGCTGCCGTCGTGCTCGACCCACCCCGGCTGCGGGAAGTGCTGCGGGAACTCCACCGTCTTCTTGCCGAGGGTCTCGCCCTCGAGCGTGAGGATGATCGCCGTCGAGCCGGTGGTGCCTTGATCGATCGCGAGGAGGTATTTGCCCGCCATGGGGCGAGGAGGTTAGCCCGCCGGAACCGGGATCGTCACCTCTGCCGCGAGCGGCCCGCTGCGGCGACGACCCACTCGCGCGCCAGCCGTTGTAGGATGCTCGCCCGATGAGCAGCAGCGAGATCCAGGCGAAGCATTCGAAGTACGTCCTCAGCCCCTGGCTCGTCCAGGGCGGCCTCACCGCACCGGTGATCGTCCGCGCGGAGGGCTCCTATCTCTTCGATGCGGACGGCAAGAAGTACCTCGACCTCGGCAGCGGCCTCATCGCCGTGAACCTCGGCCACGGCCACCCGAAGGTGGTGAAGGCCATCCAGGAGCAGGCCGCGACGCTCTGCTACGCCGCGCCCTCGATGTTCAACGACAAGCGCGCCGAGCTCGGCGAGGAGCTGTCGCGCATCTCGCCCTGGGGCGCGAGCGGCGAAGGCTGCCGCACGTTCTTCACCAC
>JBDHVD010000683.1:0-3747 GCA_039809525.1 Labilithrix sp.
GCGCCGGCGAAGTCGGCCGACGCCCCGCCGCCGAAGCCCGGGATGGCGTGGATCCCGGCGGGGACGCTCCGCGCGGGCACGCCGCCGGAGAAGATCCCGCGCGTCGCCGACGAGGAGCTCCCGGGGTTGCCCGTCGAGATGGGTGGATTCTACATCGATCTCTATCCCTGGCCGAACGAGCCGGGCGCCATCCCCACCTCGAACGTCACGCGCGACGAGGCCGAGGCCCTCTGCGCCTCGAAGGGCAAGCGCCTCTGCACCGAGCTCGAATGGGAGCGCGCGTGCAAGGGCCCCGAGAACACGACCTACGAGTACGGCGACGCGTACCGCTCCGCGACGTGCGGCACCGGCATGCCCGCCGAGCAGGCCGCACGCCGTCCGTCGGGCGAGAACGCGCAGTGCAAGAGCGCGTTCGGCGTCTCGGACATGCACGGCATCGTCTTCGAGTGGACGTCGTCGTCGTGGGGTCGCGGCGCGAAGGACCCGTCGCTCGGCGTCCTCCGCGGCGGCAACGCGAAGGTCGGCGAGCTCGCCGGCCGCTGCGCGAACGGCATCGCCCGCGCGCCGTCGAAGAAGGCGCCGACCATGGGCCTCCGCTGCTGCGCCGGCGCGAAGAACGAGGCCGAGGTGAAGATGAAGCTCGAGGGCACGCCCGGGCTCGCACCGGCGACGAACGATCTCGCCGCGACCTGGGCCGACGAGCTCGTCACCGTGGTGGGCGCGAACGTGAACGCGAAGACCATCCGCGCGTGGTCGTGGACGCCGGTGGCGAACGAGGACCTCGTCGTGGTGCAGGGCTGCGGCGACGCCGTTCCGCGCTCGTGCGGGCTCATCGTCGGTCGCACGCGTAACGGCAAGCGCTACGTCGGCGCGAGCGCCGTCGTCGGCCGTGATCCCGCCGACGTCGCACGCAGCGGTGACGCGAGGCACCTGCGCTTCCGCGCGCTCGACGTCCGCGGCACCTTCAGCCGCGAGATCACCTACGTGTACGGGCGCGTCGAGCTCGGAGAAATGAAGCGTCCCTAGAACGCGTCACCAACTCGGGTGACGAGGGAACCTTTTCTCGGGAGGCCTGTCTCTCCCCCTGACGACGCTGGCCGAGCCGGGAAAAACCCGGGCCGAAGAGCGCGTCGTGACCCACGACCCCGCGAGGCGTCCGCCTCGCACAGCCGACGACCATCCAAAAACCATGAGCACCCAGCCCTTCGCCGCTCCGTTCGCCGCGTTCAATCCGTTCCTCGCGCCCGCGAGCGAGCCCGAGGTCGCGCCGGCGGCCGATCAGTCCGGCGAGGCGGTCTACGCGCTCGTCCAGTCGGGCCCCGCCGTGAGCCCCGACGAGGTCGAGTCGCACCTCGACTCGATCGAGATCACCGTGAAGTGGGGGACGCAGGTGCTCCTGGTGAAGCACCTCTCGCCCGGTCAAGGATTCACGCTGGGTGAGGGCGGCGACTTCGTGCTGCCGGAGGAGGTCCTCGGTGCACCGCGCGTCGCGATCGACGTCCACGTCGCGCCCAACGAGACGAAGACGATGACGTTCGGCGCCTTCAGCGTCGACGTCACGGGCGTGCGCGCGGGCAAGAAGCTCCCGCTCTCGCTCATGGCCTCGCTCGCGGGCGGCGCGCTCGGCGCGATCGCGCTGTCGTTCCTCGGCCACACCGCGATCCTCGCGTCGATGGCGATGTTCATGCCGAAGATGGGCGCCGACGACGCGGAGGCGATCGACCGCACGCAGATGCTCCAGATGCAGGCGCTCCTCAATGCGTCGGCGGAGAAGGAGCAGGAGCGCATCAAGGAGGAGCAGACGGCGAGCGCCGATCCCGCGGGCGGCGGCTCGACCGGCGGCGAGCCGCACAAGGGCGAGTCGGGCGAGGCGGGCACGAACAAGCCGGTCACCACGAAGGGCCACATGTCCTTCAAGGGCTCGGACCCCGCGCCCCAGCTCTCGCGCCGCGAGGAGCGCGAGCTCGCCGCGAACTTCGGCATGGTGGGCCTCCTCGCGAGCGCCGCCCGGAGCGAAGGCCCGACGAGCCCGTGGGCCACCACCGACCACGCGGGCACCGAGGCGGAGAACAAGATCGGCGCGATGTTCGGCGCCGATCCGAACGACCAGATGGGCTACGGCCTCGGCCTCTGGGGCGTCGGCGAGGGCGGCGGCGGAAAGGGCGAAGGCATCGGCATCGACGGCGTCGGCAACACCATCGGCGGCGGTGGCGGTGGCCCGGGCAAGTGGGGCATCGGCCGCGGCGACAAGGACGGCATCGGCAACGGCCACGGTCCCGGCGGCGGTGGCCACGTCGCGAAGGCTCCGACCATGCGCGAGATGAACATCAAGTCGAACGGCTCGCTCCCGCCGGAGGCGATCCAGCGCGTCGTCCGCATGAACTTCGGCCGCTTCCGGGCCTGCTACGACAGCGCGCTCCGCACGAACCCGTCGCTCACCGGCCGCGTGGTGACGAAGTTCGTCATCGCGCGCGACGGCTCGGTCTCGATGGCGTCCGACGGCGGCTCGGATCTCCCGAGCCAGGAGGTCGTGAGCTGCATCGTGCGCAACTTCCAGAGCCTCTCGTTCCCGACGCCCGAGGGCGGCATCGTCACCGTGACGTACCCGCTGATGATGACGCCGGCGCAGTGAGCGCGCACGGCACCGGATGCTACGATCGACGGCGGGGTGTTCTCGCCGTCGATCATCGCCGGTCGTTACGAGATCCGCGGCGCGCTCGGGCGCGGCGCGATGGGGACCGTCCACGACGCGGTGAACCTCGTCACCGGACGGCGCGTCGCGCTGAAGGTGCTCGAGCGCAGGGGACGCGAGAGCGAACGGCTGCTGCGCGAGGCGCGCGCCGCGGGGCAGCTCGAGAGCCGCCACATCACGCAGGTGCTCGACGCCGGGATCGATGAGGGCCGCGCGTTCCTCGTCCTCGAGCTCCTCCGCGGCGCCGATCTCGCGTCGGTGCTCGCGCGCGTCGGCTCGATCGACCTGAACCTCGCGCTGCGCATCGCGGCGCAGGTTTGCACCGGGCTCCGGCATGCGCACGCGGCGGGCATCCTCCATCGCGACATCAAGCCCGCGAACCTGTTCGTCGCGCGCGAGGACGATCGGCTGGTGCTCAAGATCCTCGACTTCGGGCTCGCGAAGGGCCTCACGCCCGATGCGCTCGGCGAGGTCGGGCGGCGCTCGCTCACGAGCGATCGCGCGCTCGTCGGGACGCCGCTGTACATGTCGCCCGAGCAGGCGCGGAGCGCGAAGACCATCGACGCGCGGAGCGATCTCTGGTCGCTCGGCGTCGTGCTCCACGAGATGCTCACGGGCCGCACGCCCCACGAGGAAGAG
The DNA here is from genome assembly GCA_039809525.1 of Labilithrix sp. Taxonomy (GTDB): domain Bacteria; phylum Myxococcota_A; class Polyangia; order Polyangiales; family Polyangiaceae; genus Labilithrix. The sequence continues at coordinate 3,332 of JBDHVD010000683.1, forward strand.
CAGAGCCTCGGCGAGATCATCCTCGCGATCTGCGGGCGTCGGGTGAAGCTCGCGCACCGCGCCGCCGACGTCCCGAGCGAGGTCGCCGCGATCGTGGACCGGGCGCTCGATCTCGATCCGAGCCACCGGTTCCAGGACGCGGGCGAGATGCTCGCCGCGATCCGCGCGGTGATCGGCGACGCATCGAGCATCGCCGCGTCGGAGCTCGAGCGCGCGGTCCCGCGGCTGACGGGGACGACGGAGCGGCCGCCCATCTACGACGGCGAGACGATCTCGGCCGACGCACCGGCCGGCGTCTCGCGCGTCCGGACGCTCACGCTCGCGGCGTCCCACGTCGTCGTCGAGGCCGCCGTGCGGGACGACTACCTGCTCGCCGTGGTGCACGGCCGCATGAGCACGCGGGAGGACGCGCACGC
>JBDHVD010000684.1:0-3705 GCA_039809525.1 Labilithrix sp.
GAGAGCTCGACGCGCCGGACGCCCATCGCGCGGTAGTCGTGCGCGATCCGCTCGAGCAGCGGCACGAGCATCGCCCGCGCCTTCGTGATGGGAGCGCGCAGCCGGTAGATCTGCTCCATCTCGCGGAACGTGATGCGCCGATCGATCGGCACCTCGAGCCGCGACGCGAGCTTCGCGCGGAGCTCGGGCCCGAGCTCGGCGAGGCGCACATCGCCCGGGCCGGTCGCCCGGATGCCGGCCTCCTCGAGCAGCGCCGCGGGGTAGGCGATTCCCTGGGCGGCGCCGAGCGCGACGAGGTCCTCGGCGAGCACGCAGCCGGCGAAGTGCGTGTGGAGATCGGTCACCGGCGGCCTCGCGCGCTCCGCTTCGCGCGCGGCGAGCGGCACCGGATGCAGCCGTCCGTTGTCCGACGCGTAGCGGACCTCGAACGGCGAGAGCCGGTAGCGCGTCTCGTCGAGCGTCGCCATCACCAGCGGCGGCGCGTCGTCGAACGTGGCGACGATCGCGACGTCGCCCGCCGGCGCGCGCGCGGTCGCGTGCTCGAAGCGGAGCTCGCGCCCGCCGCACCGGATCCGCAGGCACTCGGCGAGCGCGTCGTGCGCCGCCGATCGCCGATCGCCGCGCGTGTGCTCGAGCGCGAGCACGACCTCCTGGCCCTCGCGCCGCACGCGCACGAGATGGACGCCGGCCATGTCGAGCGCGATCGTGGTCTCCACGCGCGGTCGATTGTACCGCCTGCGCCGCCCGTCAGGCGGCGGCGATGTACGCGCGGTTCGGCGCGGGCGGGAACCGTCGATCGGCGAAGATGGTCACCAGGCGATCGGCGGTGGTGATGTCCTTCACCGTGCCGGTGCTCCTCCGCCAGCGGAACTTGAACGGCGCGCGCACCGGGAGGATCGGCTCGTCGGTCATGCCGTTCACCTGCTTCCAGCGCTCGGCGTCCTCCGGCGTCGGGAAGACGTACTCGTCGCTCGGCATCGGGCGACCGCGCCAGACCACGAACCCGAGGTCCCAGTCGGAGTCGTCGACGTCGATCCCGTCGCAGAAATCGCAGACCAGCGAGATGAAGAGCGGCTTCATCGGCCGCGCGCATCGAGGGCACTGCATCGGTCGTCTCCCGATATGAGGAGAAACCTAGCAACGATCTCCGGACGCGCAGCGCGGCCGTGCTCCGCGCATGCGCGTCGCTGCGGTCACTCCGCGAACATGCGGATGTCGGTCGCCGCGGCCATGCTCATGCGATAGGCCTCGTCCCAGTCGGGGTGGCGCACGATGACGTGCCCGTCGGAGAGCAGCGTATGCTTCCAGTTGCGCCGCGGGGTGCCGGGGCGGAGCAGCTTCTCCTCGACGACCGCGTCGCCGCACGCGCGCAGCCAGTCGCCGAGGCCCTCGATGCGCGTGACCTTCCCCTGGCCCTGCGCGCGCTTGAAGACGATGCCGACGTTGTACTGGCGCTCGGCGTTCGCCTCGAAGCGCCCGTGGCACACGACGCGCGCCCACTCGCGAAAGAGATCGATGTCGCTCGTGTAGTTCATCTGATCGACGATGTGCGCGCCGCCCGGACGGCAGCCGATCTCGCCGAACACCGCCTCGCCCTTCGGCGTGAGGAACCACTCCATGTGCGTGAAGCCGTCGCCCATGCCGAGCGCGCCGAGCACCTTGCGGCCGAGCGCGATGCCGCCGGCGAGCTTCGCCTGCTTCATGTCGCGCACCGTGATGATCACCGGGCTGATCCACTCGACGGTCCGCATCTCGAGCGGCTTCGGCAGGTACTGCGCGACGTTCTCGTAGGCCGGCTTTCCGCCGATGCACACGGTGTCGAACGTGAACTCCTCGCCTTCGATGTACTCCTCGCAGCTCGCCTCGGCGACGCCGCGCATCTTCGGCAGGACGACCTCGAGCTCCTTCGCGTCGTTCACGCGATGGGTGTCCGCGCTGCCCGCGCCGGAGATCGGCTTGAGCACCAGCGGGTAGCCGATCTCCTCGGCCGCCGCGCGCGTCTCGCTCTCGGTCTTCACGCGGCGCGAGCGCGGCACGCGGAGACCGGCGGCCTCGACGCGGTCCTTCATCAGCTTCTTGTCGCGGAACCCGCGCACGGCGTCGACCGACATCCCCGGCATGCCCCAGCGCTCGCGCAGGCGCGCGGCGAGGATCACGAGCGGCTCCCAGTTCGACACCACGCGATCGATCGTCTTGCCCCGCAGCCACTCGGTGACGCGGTCCATGACGTCGTCCTCGTCCATGATCCGCGGCACGCGCAGGTAGTCGTGGAGGTACGGCCTGACCCTCGCGGGGAGCGCCTCCTTCGGAGTGTCGCCCACGCCGTACACCGTCGCCCCGACCTCGGCCAGGCCGCGGGTGTATTCGATCATCTCGGGCGGATAGATCGGCGAGAGGAAGACGACGCGCATCTGCCGCTCTAGTATCACGGCCCGATGCCCCGCAACGTCGTCTTCGTCGCCCCGTTCCCCATCGAGACCACGATGCGCTTCGCACGCGCCGCGGCGAAGCTCGAGGACGTCCGCCTCCTCGGCGTCGTCCACACCCCGCCCGATCCGGGGAGCCCCGACGCCCGCCTCTTCCACGACATCGTGCGGGTGACCGAGCCGCTCAGCGTCCGCGACGTCATCGACGGGGTCGAGGTCCTGAAGCGCCGCCACGGCCAGCCTCACCGGATCATCGGCATCCTCGAGGCCCTCATGAGCCAGATGGCCGAGGCGCGCGAGCACCACGGCGTCCCGGGCACCCCGCGCAAGACGGCCGATCTCTTTCGCGAGAAGGCCGCGATGAAGGACGCCCTCCGCGCCGCCGGCCTACCGTGCGCGCGCCACAAGCTCCTCACCTCCGCGGACGACGCCCGCGCGTTCGCCGCCGAGGTCGGCTTCCCCATGGTCCTCAAGCCCCCGGCGGGCATGGGCGCCAAGGCCACCTTCCGCGTGACCAACGAGGAGTCGCTCCTCCGCGCGGTCTCCGGCATGGCGGTGAGCGCGCACTCGCCGGTCCTCGCCGAGGAGTTCCTCCGCGGCCGGGAGTTCAGCTTCGAGACCGTCACCATCGGCGGCAAGGCGCGCGTCCACTCGATCTCGCAGTACCTCCCGCCGTGCCTCGAGGTGATCGAGAACCCCTGGATCCAGTGGGTCTGCATGCTCCCGCGCGAGCTCGACGAGCCGGTCTACGAGGACGCGCGCAAGATGGGCTACGCCGCGATCCAGGCGCTCGGCCTCGACGACGGCATGACCCACATGGAGTGGTTCCAGCGCGCCGATGGCTCCCTCGCGATCGGCGAGATCGCCCAGCGCCCGCCGGGCGCGAACATCTCGCTCATGACCGGCATCGCGCACGGCATCGATCCGTACCGCGCCTGGGCGCGCGCGGTCGTCGACGGCGAGCTCGACGCGCCGTGGGAGCGCAAGCGCGCGGTCGGCTGCGCATTCCTCCGCGGCATGGGGCAGGGGCGCGTCGCGCGCGTCACCGGCGTGGGCGAGGTCAACGAGGCGATCGGCAACCTCGTCGCCGAGTCGAAGCTCCCGACGATCGGCGCGATGAAGGCCGACGGCTACGAGGGCGACGGCTACGTGATCGTCGCGCACGAGAAGACCGACGTCGTCCGCGCGGCGCTGAAGAAGGTCATCGAGACGATCCGCGTCGAGTACGCGGGCTGATCGCGGCGCTCTTCGGACCGCGCGGCGCTCTTCGGACCGCGCG
>JBDHVD010000685.1:0-3703 GCA_039809525.1 Labilithrix sp.
GCTCGAGGGCCGCGCGCGCGACGATCTGCTCGACACCTTCGAGCCCGAGCGCCGCGCATTCGCGCGCCGCCTCGTCGCGACGACCGATCGGGCGTTCACCTACGCGACGCGGTCGGGCCGTCTCGCGCGCTGGGTGCGCGTCTGGCTCGTGCCGCGCGTCGTGCCGCTCCTCCTGCGCAGCGCGCGCGTGCGCCGCTGGGTGTTCCGCACGGTCTCGCAGATCCGCATCGCGTACCCGAACAGCACGCTGAGCGAGGGCTCCGCCGGCGCGGTCCGGGCCGGCGATCGGCTGCCGTGGATCCGGCCGGCCGACGGCGGCGCCGGCGCCTTCGCGCCGCTCGCGCCGCTCGCGTCGATGACGTGGCAGGTCCACGTGTACGGCCGCGCATCGCCCGAGCTCGCGGCGACGTGCGCGCGGCGCGGCCTCTCCCTCCACGCGTTCCCCTGGACCCGCGCCGTGCGCGACGCGGGGCTCGCGCGCGACGCCGCGTACCTCGTGCGCCCGGACGGGTACGTCGCGTTCGCCGACCGACGCGCGCGCGCCGGCGCGCTCGAGCGCTACCTCGACGCCCGCGGCCTGCTCCAGGAGCCGGGCGCGACGATGGCCGGCGCCCGCCAGCTCCGCCGCGACGACGTCCGCTGGGAGGACGATCTCCGGATCACCTACCGGCGCACGGAGCCGTGAGGCGTGCCCTCGAGGTAGCCGGCGGGCGACTGCACCCCGATCACCGCGCGCTCGTGGAACGCGTTCAGATCGTGCGCGCCCGCATAGGTGAACGCGGACTGCACGCCGGTGATCATGTCGAGCAGGATCCCGCCGACGCTCTCCTGCCCTTCGCGGATGTAGATCCGCGACGAGGAGATCCCCTCGCGGAAGAACCCCTTCTTGGCGCGCTCGAACGGATCGCGATCGGCCGTGCGTTCGCCCACCGCGCGCCCGCTCGCCATGCCGTAGTTCTCCTTGAAGAGGAGGCCGTCCTTGTCCTCCTTCACGTCGCCCGGGCTCTCGTACGTCCCCGCGAGCGCGGTGCCGACCATGACGCGCGCCGCGCCCGCCGCGAGGTAGAGCGCCACGTCGCGCGGGTGGCGCACGCCGCCGTCGGCCCAGACGTGCTTGCCGAGCGACCGTGCCTCGCGCGCGCAGACGAGCACCGAGGTGAACGTCGGGCGCCCCGCGCCGGTCTGCATGCGCGTCGTGCACATCGCGCCGGGCCCGACGTTGACCTTCACCACGTCCGCGCCCGCCTCGATCAGCGCGCGCGTCCCCTCGGCGGTGCACACGTTGCCCGCGACGATCGGCACGCGGCCGCGGACGACCTTCTTCACCGCCTCGAGCGCCTCGATCATCCGGCGCTGATGACCGTGCGCCGTATCCAGCACGACCGCCGAGACGCCCAGGTCCACGAGCTTCGCCGCGGTGTCCGCCGCGGCGGACGCGGCCGAGATCCCGATGGCGACCGCGACCATCAGCTTGCCGTCCGGTCCGAGCGACGGACGCAACAGCTCGAGGCGCACGGCGTCCTCGCGCGCGAGCACGCCCGCCACCCGCCCCTCCGCATCGAGCACCGGCGCCGCCTTCACGCGCTCGCCATCCATCGTCAGGAACGCCTCGCGGTTCGACACGCCGACCTTCACCGAGACGACGCGCGTCGACATGATCTGCGAGACGGGCGTGTACTGATCGCGGTCCTTCAGCTGCGAGTGGGTCACCACCCCGAGCGGACGCCGCTCGTCGTCGACGACGATCACCATGTCGTGCGAACGCTTCCGGATGATGCCGGTCACGTCGCGGAGGGTGGCCTTCGGCGAGACCTCGAGCGCGGTGTCGTAGCGCGGATCGGCCCCCTGGATGTGCCGCACGATCCGCGCGACCGTGTCGAGCGCCATGTCCTGCGGCAGGACCCCGAGCCCGCCGAAGCGCGCCATCGTCTCGGCCATGCGCTTGCCGGTGACCGCGTTCATGTTGGCCGACACGATCGGGTGCGAGCCGCCGGGAAAGTCGTTCGGCGTCAGGTTCGTGTCGAGGCGTGACGCGCCGTCGAAGTACCCCGGCGTGAGGAAGACGTCGTCGGTCGCGAGCTCGAGCTCTTCGTCGCGTGCAGGATGGAGGAATTTCACGGCGAACGGAGGCTAGCCCGCGCAGGGCGGGATCCTGACGAAGAAATGACCGAGATCCGATTGGTCCGACGCCGCCCGAGGCCGTAGGGTTCACCCCGTTGACGCTCCAGGTCCCGCGATCCGCGTTCTCCGAGCCGACGACCCCGGCGGTCCACCGTCCCGCGAACATCGCGCGGACGCTCTTCCACGTCGGGTCGGGCGTGGTCGCGCTCTCGCTCGTGCGCCTGCTCCCCACGCGCGGCTGGCTCGTCGTCGCCGCCGCCGCGTTCGCGACGTTCGCATGGACGTGCGAGATCCTCCGGCGACGCAGCGCAGCGGTCAACGCGCGCCTCATGCGCTTCTTCGGTCCGGTCGCACACGCCCACGAGTGGCACCAGGTCAACTCCGCGACGTGGTACGCGACGGCGCTCCTGCTCATGGCCCTGGTCGTGCCGCTCGACGCGGCGGAGGTCGGCATCGTGGTGCTCGCCGCCGCCGATCCGATGGCCGGCTTCGTCGGCCGCCGCTTCGGGCGGAGGCGCCTCGCGTCCGGCCGCTCGTTCGAAGGCGCGGCGGCGTTCGCCATCACCGGCGCGCTCGCGGCCCTTGCATGGACGAGCGCCGCAGGCACCTTCGGCGACGCGCGCCTCGCCATCGCCATCGTGGCGGGCATCGTGGGCGCGGCGGTCGAGCTGTTCGTCTCGCGCGTCGACGACAACCTCGCGATCCCGCTCGGCACGTCGCTCGCGGTCGCGCTCGCCGCGCTCTAGCGTCCGGCCGGCCCGGGCCCGCGGACCACCCGGGGCGCATCGACGCGCGCGCACCGCCCTCGCGGCGTGCGGCGTGCGGCGTGCGACGGGGGCGGGGGCGGGCGGTGAGCCCCGCGGCCCCCCCGATTCGATGCTCAACCGAGAAATCCACATCGAAGGATCCCGGGCACTTGCGCGCGACCCTTTAGCGCCGAACCCAGAAATTCGGCGAACCGTAGAGCGCTAAACCGGCGTGGCCCTCGGCGCCCGCGAAGCGAACGAGTCGCTCGCATCGATCGGACCACGCGCATCCATGGCGTCGCCGCACGGTTCGCGTCGCGCGCATGAATCGCCCGTTTCCCGGGGCTCGCGCCGACGTCGTCCGCGCCGCGCGCGTGGCGTCTTGCGCGTCCGGTCCTTCCCGGCCGCGTTCGAATCGAATCCATCCGTCACGCCGGCGTCGTCCGCGCCGCTCGCGTGACGTCATGCGCGTCAGGTCCGTCCCGGTCGCGTTCGACTCGATCCATCCGTCACGCCGGCGTCGTCCGCGCCGCGCGCGTGACGTCTTGCGCGTCAGGTCCTTCCCGGCCGCGTTCGACTCGAATCCATCCGTCACGCCGGCGTCGTCCGCGCCGCGCGCGTGACGTCTTGCGCGTCAGGTCCGTCCCGGCCGCGTTCGAATCGATCCATCCGTCACGTCGACGTCGTCCGCGCCGCGCGCGTGACGTCTTGCGCGTCAGGTCCTTCCCGGCCGCGTTCGAACCGATCCATCCGTCACGTCGGCGTCGTCCGCGCCGCGCGCGTGACGTCTTGCGCGTCAGGTCCTTCCCGGCCGCGTTCGACTCGAATCCATCCGT
>JBDHVD010000686.1:0-3702 GCA_039809525.1 Labilithrix sp.
CTCGAGACCGACGAGCGCACCGGACGCACGACGCTCGCCGCGAACGGTGCAGGCACGTTCGCCGGCGCGCCCATCGTCGCGAGGACCTGCTGCGCGCTCTCGCGCCCGCGGCGCGTCCCGAACGGCGCGAGCGCCTGCGCGAGGTGCGCGATCGTCGGCCAGCGCTGGTCGCGCTCCTGCGCGAGGCACCGCTCGACCACGGCGGCGAAGCCGTCGGGGGCCTCGGGCGCGAGGCTCTTCAGCGGCGCGAGAGGATCGATCGCCATCGAGGCGAGCACCGACACGAGCGAGCCGCCCTTGTAGGGGTTCTGTCCGGTGACGAGCCGGTAGAGCATCGCGCCGAGCGAGTAGATGTCCGCGCGGGCATCCACGTCCCGCGAGCTCGTCATCTGCTCGGGCGCCATGTAGCCGGGCGATCCGACGGCGACGCCCTCGTTCGTCAGGCCGCCGGCCGTCGTCTCCGTCGGGGCGCTCGCTTCGATCATCTTCGACACGCCGAAGTCGAGGACCTTCACCGTCTCGGCGCCGCCCGGTCCGCGCGCGAGGAACACGTTCGCCGGCTTCAGATCGCGATGGACCATCCCGAGCACGTGCGCCTCGGCGACGGCCTCGGCCGCCTCGAGCACGTAGTCCACCGCCTCGTCGACGCGCAGCCGCCCGCGCGCATCGAGCACGGAAGAGAGGTCTTGCCCGTCCAGCAGCTCCATGACGATGAACGGCGTGTCGTCGTCGAGCGCGCCCACGTCGAACACCCGCGCGACGTGCTGGCTCTTGAGCTTCACGAGCATGCGCGCCTCGCGCTTGAAGCGCGCGAGCGCCTCCGGCGTCGCGTCGCGGAGCAGCTTGATCGCGACGCGCTGTCCGAGCTCGAGGTGCGTCGCCGCCACGACGACGCCCATGCCGCCGGCGCCGATCACCGCATCGACGCGGTACTTGTCCGCGATGATCTGGCCCGCCGACAGCTCGAACACCGCCAGGATTGTCCCACACCTCGCGGGTGCTTGCGGTACCCTCGGCTCGGTGCCGGCGTCCCGGACGATCGCGGATCGGTACGAGCTCCTGGCGCGCCTCGGACGCGGCGCGATGGGCGAGGTCTGGTCCGCGAGGGATCGCAGCACGGGCGCCGAGGTCGCACTGAAGCTCGCGCAGGGCTGGGCGATCGATCAGCCCGAGCTCGTCGCGCGCTTCGAGCAGGAGGGCAAGCTGCTGAAGCGCCTGCGCAGCCCGTTCATCTGCGCGCTCGTCCAGGCCGGGCGCACCGACGACGGCGTGCCGTTCCTCGCGCTCGAACGCCTGACCGGCGAGACACTCGAGGAGCTGCTCGCGCGCGAGGGATACCTGCCGCTCGAAGAGGCGGGGCGGATCCTCGACGAGGTGCTCCAGGCGCTCGTCATCGCGCACGACGCGGGCGTGGTGCATCGCGATCTGAGCCCCGCGAACGTCTTCCTCCACCAGGGCCGCGACGGTCGGGTGATCGCGAAGCTCGTCGACTTCGGCATCGCGAAGGTGCAAGACGCGACCACCAATGCGCCGCGCACCGGCAGCGGCGCGACCATGGGCTCGCTCCCCTACGTCGCGCCGGAGCAGCTCGGCGACAGCGCGAGGGCGGGGCCGCGCGCGGACCTCTACGCCGCCGGCGCCATCCTGTTCCGGGCGCTCACCGGACGTCTCCCGTACGGCGACGCGAAGGGCACGTCGCTGGTCGTGCTGAAGCGCGAGCACGATCCGCCCAGCATCGACGAGGCGACGGGCGAGAAGTGGCCGGCCGGCGTGAGGACGTTCCTCACCAAGACGATGGCGCGGACCCCGAGCCGGCGTTACGCGTCCGCGGAGATCGCGCTCGCCGCGCTGCGCGAGGCGATGCGAGGACGCGCTCCGCGGCTCGCCATGCCCGAGAAGCCGCTCGACTCGACGCCGACCCTCACCGTCGGCGATCGAGGCGGGCGCAGGACCAGGTGACGATGGCCACGACCGTATTCTCCACGCGTACCCTCGAGTTCAAAGGCGGCCGCGTCGTCCACGAAGGCGACGAGACCCGGAGCGTCGTCATCGGACCGGAGCCGGTGGTCATCGGTCGCGACCCCGCCTGCCAGCTCGTCGTCGCGGACAGCGGCGTCTCCTCGATGCACGCCGAGCTCGTCGCGACCCCGCGTGGCGTGCGTCTCCGCGACCTCGGGAGCAAGAACGGCACGTGGGTGGGCGACCTCGAGATCCGCGAGGCGATCCTCGGTGCGTCGACCAGCTTCTGGGTCGCGCGCACGGAGCTGCGCTTCGAGGTCGCGAAGCCCGAGAAGGTGGATCTGCCCGAGATCGAGCGCTTCGGTCCGCTCCACGGCACGAGCGCGGCGATGCGCGATCTGTTCCGCCGCTTGCAGAAGGGCGCGCCCACGGACCTGACGGTGCTCGTGCAGGGAGAGACCGGCACGGGCAAGGAGCTCGTGGCCCAGGCGGTCCACGACGCGAGCCCGCGCAAGGACGGACCGTTCGTCATCGTCGACTGCGGATCGATCGCGCCGACGCTGGCGGAGGCGACGCTCTTCGGTCACGAGAAGGGCGCGTTCACCGGCGCGACGTCGGCGCGCGAGTCACCGTTCGTCGAGGCGAACGGCGGCACGATCTTCCTCGACGAGCTCGGCGAGCTGCCGCTCGACGTGCAGCCGAAGCTCCTGCGCGCGCTCGCCGAGCGGCGCATCAAGAAGGTGGGCTCGAACACGTACGAGCCGTTCGATGCGCGCGTCGTCGCGGCGACGCGGCGCGACCTCGAGGCCGCGGTCAACCTCGGGACGTTCCGCAGCGACCTCTACTTCCGGCTCGCGCAGGTGCGCGCGTTCGTGCCGCCGCTCCGCCAGCGGCTCGACGACGTCCCCGGCCTCATCCGCCACATGCTCGATCAGATGGGGGCGAAGGCCGCGTGGCGCCGGGTGAGCCGCTCGACGCTCGATCGCCTGCTCCGCTACGACTGGCCGGGCAACGTGCGCGAGCTGCGGAACGCGGTCTCCGTCGCGCTCGCGCTCGCGGAGGAGAACGAGCCGCTCGACATCGCCGCGGCGGTCGGCCTGAAGGCCGCGAAGCCGAAGGGCAAGATCGTCGAGGCCACCGCGATCCGCGCGTATCACGACGCCAAGCGCGAGGCGCTCCAGCAGTTCGAGCGCGCGTACTTCAAGCAGCTCGTCGACGCGACGAACGGCAACGTCGCGGAGATCTCCCGGCGCACGGGCCTCCAGCGCACGCACGTCCGCAAGTACCTGCGCCTGCACGGGCTGCGCGAGCCGCGCGGCTGACGCGCCTCAGTAGTGCTGGAAGTTCTTGAGCGCCCGCTCGTGCGCGCGGCGCGTCTCGTCCGCGTTCATCGGCGCGGCGAGCGGCGCGGGCATCGGCATGTTCACGTTCGCGCTCTTGGCGCGATCGAGGGCGCGCTGCTGCTCGATCTTCTGCAGCGTCGCCGCCGCGTCCTTCGCGCGCGCCACCGCATCGGCGACGCCCTGGTCCTTGCCCGAGGCGATGCGCGCCTCGTCCGTCGTCGCCTTCGCGCCGAGGAACAGGCGCTCCTCGCGCGCGGTGCCGCCGAAGCCGTCCTGCCACCGGAGCGTCGCGTCGAGGGCCTCGATCGCCGAGCCGTCCTTCGCTTGCGACGACGCGAGCTCGACGACGATCTCGTTCTCCTCGCCGTAGGTGAGGTCGCCCAGCGTGACGCTCACCGCA
>JBDHVD010000687.1:0-3689 GCA_039809525.1 Labilithrix sp.
GCTTCGTCGATTTCTACAACCGCCGTTGGTACGAGTACACGGGAGCGACGTTCGAGCAGATGCAGGGCTGGGGATGGGAGCGCGTCCACGATCCGAGCGTCTTGCCCGAGGTCGTCCGCCGGTGGAAGCACTCGATCGCGACGGGCGAGCCGTTCGAGATGGAGTACCCGTTACGCGGCCGCGACGGCGTCTTCCGCTGGTTCCTCTCGCGCACGCACCCGCTGCACGACGCCGACGGCCGCATCGTCCGCTGGGTCGGGACGATCACGGACGTCGACGAGCAGCGGCGCCTTCGCCGCGAGCTCCACCAGGCGCTCGACGATCTCGAGCGCACGGCGGAGTTCCGCGAGCGCTTCATCGGCATCGTCAGCCACGACCTCCGCAATCCCATGAACGCGATCGCGATGGCGGGCGGGCTCCTCGCGGAGTCGCCGGAGCTGCCGGACGACCTCAGGAGGGTGGCTGGACGCATCGTCGGCAACGTCGATCGCATGACCCGCATGGTCTCCGAGCTGCTCGACTTCACGCGCGGCCGCCTCGGCGGCGGCATCCCCATCGATCGGGAGACGATCGATCTCCGCCACGTCGCGCGCTCGGTGATCGACGAGTTCGAGCAGACGCACCCGTCGCGCCGGATCGTCTTCACCGCCGCCGGAGACACGTCGGGGGCCTGGGACGGAGAGCGCCTCGCGCAGGTCATCGGCAACCTCGTGGGGAACGCCCTTCATCACGGCGAGCACGACGAGGCCATCGACGTCGTCGTCGAGGGCCACGACGGCGTCGTGACGTTGCGCGTGCACAACACCGGCGCACCGATCCCGCCCGACGTCCTCCCGCACGTGTTCGATCCGTTCCGGCGCGCCCGGACGCCGAATCCCGCCGACGGCGTGCCCGCCGGGCTCGGCCTCGGCTTGTTCATCGCCTGCGAGATCACGCGCGCGCACGGCGGCGAGATCCGCGTCACCTCCGACGCGGCGCGAGGCACGACGTTCGTCGTCACGCTGCCCCGCGCGGCGTGATTCGATCCGGCGCGCCGCCGGTCTCGTGAGGGTCGCGGCACGAACGCGACGGACAGGGCCGCCCCCGTCCCTTCCCACTGCAGGCTTATGCCAGACGGGGGGGCTTGCGGCAAGCCGGGGGTCGTGCCGCAGAGTTCACGCCATGACGAACCATGCCGTGGTGATCGCTGGAGGAGGTCCGACAGGGCTCATGCTCGCCGCCGAGCTCGCGCTGGCGCGCGTCGACGTCGCCGTCGTCGAGCGGCGCCCGAACCAGGAGCTCGCCAGCTCGCGCGCGGGCGGTCTGCATGCACGCACGATCGAGGTGCTCGATCAGCGAGGCGTCGCCGAACGCTTCCTCTCGCAAGGGCAGGTCATGCAGGTCGCCGGCTTCTCCTTCATCCCCCTCGACGTCAGCGACTTCCCCTCGCGCCACCCCTACGGCCTCGCGCTCCGGCAGAACCGCATCGAGCAGATCATGGCCGACTGGGTGGCCGAGCTCCCGGTGACGTTCCACCGCGGCCGCGACGTGACCGGCTTCGCGCAGGACGAAGCGGGCGTCGACGTCGCGCTGTCGGACGGCCGCACGCTCCGCGCGCAGTACCTCGTCGGATGCGACGGAGGCCGCAGCCTGATCCGCAAGCAGGCGGGCATCGCCTTCCCCGGGTGGGACGCGTCGACCAGCTACCTGATCGCGGAGGCCGAGACGACCGAGGAGCCCCCGTGGGGCGTCCGCCGCGGCGAGAAGGGCGTCAACGCCATCGGCAAGCTCGACGACGGCAAGCGCGCGGGCATCGTGCTGGTCGAGCCGGAGGTCGGGCGCAGCGACGAGCCCACCCTCGACGATCTGCGCGCGGCGCTCGTCGCCGTCTACGGGACCGACTTCGGCGTTCGCAACGCGACCTGGCTCTCTCGCTTCAGCGACATGGCCCGGCAGGCGGCGTCCTATCGCGACCGGCGCGTGCTCCTCGCGGGCGACGCGGCGCACGTCCATGCTCCTTCGGGCGGACAGGGGCTCAACATCGGCGTCCAGGACGCCGTGAACCTCGGATGGAAGCTCGCCCAGGTGGTCCGCGGGACGTCGCCGGAGAGCCTCCTCGACACCTACCATTCCGAGCGGCACCCCATCGGTGCCCGCGTGCTGCGCCTCACGCTCGCGCAGACCGCGCTCGGCCGCGGCGACGATCGAACCGAGGCGCTGCGCGAGGACATGACCGAGCTCCTCCGCATGGACGAGCCGCGCAAGCGCTACGCCGCGATGATGTCCGGCTTCGACGTCCACTACGATCTCGGCGAGGGCCATCCGTTGCTCGGCCGGCGCATGCCCGATCTCGAGGTGGTCACCGGCGCCGGCCCGCGCCGCGTGTTCACCCTGCTGCACGAGGCGCGGCCCGTGCTGCTGCACCTCGGAGAGGCGGGCGCGCTCGACCTCGGCCCCTGGGCCGATCGGGTCCGCCTCGTCGAGGCGCGCTACGCCGGCGCATGGGAGCTGCCGGTCTTCGGAGCGGTCGCCGCTCCTGGCTCCGTGTTGATCCGGCCCGACGGATACGTCGCGTGGGTCGGGAGCGGCACCGACGAGGGTCTCCGCGACGCGCTCACCACGTGGTTCGGACCGCCGGACGCGCCGGCGATGCGGTAGAGACTCCTCATGAGCGCCGCCGCCCGGAGCGCCCTCCCCGTCGTGATCGCGCTCGCCGCCTGCAGGAGCGGCGCGACCGACGTCACCTCCGATGCGGGGCCCTCCCGCGACGCCGCGCTCGCCGTCACGGTCGCCCCGCCGCCGGCGGCGGTGCCGGCGACGTGGTGCCTCGCGCGCGAAGGCACCGGGGCCGGCGACCGCCTGGTGCCGCCGTTCACGATGAGCGCGGCCGACGCCATGCGGCTCACGACGCAGTCGCGGCACATCCATGCACTGTACAAGCAGTATCCGAACCTGCGCATCGACCAGGACGCGATCGCGTGCGCCCGCGTCTGCACGCCGAGCTCGTTCCGCTGCGGCTTCCACCTGGCGCTGAAGGAGACGCCGGGCGGCGCGGCGCCGAAGCTCGTCGAGTGGGTGTACGTCGATCCGTTCGAGCGCAGGCTGTGGTTCCCGGACGGCGACGCGGGCGCGGACGCCTGGTCGTTCGAGACGTTGGCGGCGCCCTGACGAACGGCGGTACGCTCCGCGCCAGCCCATGACCCCCGAGCTCGCCCGCGTGATGGCTCGCTACAACCGGTGGATGAACGACAAGCTCTTCGCGGTGGCTTCGAGCCTGACCGATGCCGAGCGCAAGCAAGACCGCGGCGCCTTCTTCGGATCGATCCACCGCACGCTCAACCACCTCCTCCTCGCCGATCGCGTGTGGCTCGGCCGCTTCACCGGCGCGAAGGTGGAGGACGGGGAGATGGCCCCCGGCATCCGGTCGCTCGATCAGGAGCTCTACGCCGACTTCGCCGAGCTCCGGCGCGAGCGCGCGAAGACCGACGACGCGATCGACGCCTTCGTCGCGACGCTCACCGAGGAGAAGCTCGCCGGCAACCTGCGCTACCTGCGGCGCGGGGCGGTGAACGAGTTTCCGCTCTGGCACGCCGTCGCGCACCTCTTCAACCACCAGACGCACCATCGCGGCCAGGTGACGACGCTCCTCATGCAGGCCGGACACGATCCCGGCGTGACGGATCTCGTGGCGATGCTCCGGACCTGACGCC
>JBDHVD010000688.1:0-3678 GCA_039809525.1 Labilithrix sp.
GGTCTGCTCGTCGTCGCCGACGAGCGGGTGAAGGACGCGTACACGCCCGAGGAGATCGCGCTGCTCGAGACCGTGGCGGCGCAGATGGGCGTGGCGATCGCGAACAGTCGCATCTACGCGCGGATGAAGGAGCGCGATCGGCTCGCCGCGCTCGGCTCGATGGCGGCGGGCCTCGCCCACGAGGTCAAGAACCCGCTCGGCGCGATCAAGGGCGCCGCGCAGCTCCTGGAGGAGGTCGCGGCGTCGGCCAAGGACGCCGATCCGACGACGAAGGAGTTCCTCGGGATCATCCTCGAGGAGACCGATCGCCTGAACCGGGTCGTCGGAAGCTTCCTCGACTACGCGCGGCCGCACGCCGGCAACCCGGTGCCGCTCGACATCAACGCCGCCGTGCGCCGGAGCATGCAGATCCTCATGAGCCAGCAGACGGAGGGCGTCGACGTCAAGCTCGAGCTCTCGGAGGAGCCGATGCCGCGCGCGAGCATCGATCCGGAGAAGCTGCGCCAGGTGCTCCTCAACCTCGTACAGAACGCCATCCAGGCGATGGATGGCCGCGGCAAGGTCACCATCTCGACCTCGCATCGTCGCGCGGCGCGGAGCGCGTGGGTCTCCGGTCCGCCGAGCGATCGCTCCGGTCGCCTCCCGTCGCTCGAGGAGCTCGAGCTCGTCGAGATCGCGGTGCACGACACCGGGCCGGGGATCAGCCAGAAGGTGATCAAGAACCTGTTCGTCCCGTTCTTCACCACGAAGGAGAAGGGGACCGGGCTCGGCCTCGCGATCAGTCAGAGCATCGTGCAGAACGCCGGCGGCAGCATCCACGTGCAGACGCAGCCGGGGCAGGGGACCAAGTTCACCATCTCGCTCCCGGCGGCCGAGGAGACGCTGAAGACGCCCGCGCCGACCGAGGCGCTCAGTCGTTCTGCATCAGCCCCTTGATCTTGCCGTTCGGCAGGAGCTTGATCGTGCGCGAGGCGGGCACCTTCGGGAGCCCGGGCATCGTCATCATCTCTCCCGTCAGCGCGACGAGGAAGCCTGCGCCCGCCGAGAGGCGGACGTCGCGGACGGTGATGGTGAAGTCCCGCGGACGCCCGTAGATCGTCGGATCGTCGGTCAGCGAGAGCTGCGTCTTCGCCATGCACACCGGCACGTCGCCGTAGCCGAGCTCACGCGCCCGCGCGAGGCTCTTCTCCGCGTGCGGCGAGAAGTGCACGTCGCGCGCGCCGTAGACCGTGCGCGCCACCTTGCGGATCTTCTCCTCCGCCGGATCGGACAGCTCGTACACGTAGCGCGGCGGGGGCGGCGCGGCGTCCGTCGCGTCCACCACCTCGGCCACCGTGCGCGCGAGCTCGAGCGCGCCCTCGCCTCCGCGCGCGAAGCCCTCCGAGCGCGCGAGGCGCGCGCCCATCGCGGTGACCGCCTTCTCCACCGCCTCGATCTCATCGGGCGTGTCGTTGGGGAAGACGTTGATCGCGACGACGGGCTTCAGGCCGAACGCGTGCGCCGTCTCGAGGTGCTTCTCGACGTGCTCGAGCCCGCGCCTCAGCGCCTCCGCATCGGGCTGCGCGCACGTCTTCACCGGCGCGCCGCCGTGCATCTTGATCGCGCGGAGGGTCGCGACCAGGACCACGGCCCGCGGCCAGATCCCCGCCTGGCGGCACTTGATGTCGAGGAACTTCTCGCCGCCGAGGTCGAAGCCGAAGCCGCCCTCGGTGATCGCGTAGTCGCCGAGGCTCATCGCGAGACGCGTCGCGAGCACGCTGTTGCAGCCGTGGGCGATGTTGCCGAACGGGCCGCAGTGGACGATGGCGGGGCCGCCCTCCTCGGTCTGCACGAGGTTCGGCTTCAGCGCGTCGCGGAGGACGGCGGTCATCGCGCTCGCCGCCTGGATGTCGCCGGCGGTCACCGGCTTGCCGTCGTAGGTCTGGCCGATGACGATGCGCGCGAGGCGGCGCTCGAGGTCCTCGTAGCTCGAGGAGAGCGCGAGGATCGCCATGATCTCGCTCGCCGCGGTGATGTCGAAGCGCTCTTCGCGCGGCGTGCCGTGCGCCTTTCCGCCGAGGCCGACGATGCAGCGGCGGAGGAAGCGATCGTTCATGTCCATCGCCCGGCCCCACGTGACCTGGCGCGGATCGATCTCGCCTTTGTCCGGCACGACGTCGCCGAAGTAGATGCTGTTGTCGACCAGCGCGGACAGGAGGTTGTGCGCGGTCGTGATCGCGTGGATGTCGCCGGTGAAGTGCAGGTTGATGTCGTCGGCGGGGGTGAGGGAAGCCTTGCCGCCGCCGGTCCCGCCGCCCTTCACGCCGAACACGGGCCCGAGCGACGGCTCGCGCAGCGCGAGCACCGCGTTCTTGCCCAGGCGGCGCATCCCCATCGCCAGCGCGATCGAGGTCGTGGTCTTGCCCTCGCCCGCAGGCGTGGGGTTGATCGCGGTGACGAGGACCAGACGGCCCTTGCCCCGCGGGGCGCGATCGAGCAGGCCGAGCTCGAGCTTGGCCTTCCCGCGCCCGTATACCTCGTAGTCCTCGGTGGAGAGACCCAGCTCCTTGGCGACGGCATCGATCGGGCGCGGCTCGAATTGCATGGCGCGCGCAGCTTGGCCCTCGATGCCGCGGGCCGTCAACGGTCGTCAGACGCGGAACACCACGGAGTCGAACCAGCGCTCCACCTCGAGCGCGTGCTGCTCGACGAGCGACCGCGCGCCCATCGCCGAGACCACGAGCATGTGGCGGTCGATCGGGACGTACCGCTCGCGTACCACGATCGGCGCGGGCCCTCCGCACATGCGGCCCATGCCGAGGGCGACCACCTCGATCGCCGGGAGCCTGCACGTCGTGAACGCCTGCACGACGAGATCGGTCTGGAGGGCCTCGATCTCCGAGAACAACCCGCCGTAGGCCCGTTGCCAGTCGCGCGCGAGCAGATCGTCCGGTGCGACGCGGCCCTCGCCGGGACCCGCGTAGTCCTTCACCGACAGGACGAGGACGGCGTCGTCCGTCGTCACGCGGAACTTCAGCTCGCGGCAGATTGAACCGTGCGTCTCGTGCGATTCGTCGCGCCAATGCCAGGCCGTGCCGGCCGGCGCGTCGAAGACGAACACCCACGGTCGTTCGAAGACGATGCGTCGCTGCGAACGAGCGACGTCCAGATCGAGGGCCCCCACGGCGGGCGGTGGTAGCGCGCCTCGGGGGCTCGATCAACCCTCGACGGGTCAGCCGTCGCGACGACGGAGCAGGACCACGATCCCGAGGATGACGACCGTCCCGACGGCCGTGAGGATGAGGACGATCCGGGTGCCAGCGTCATCCATGTCGGGCGCGAAGCTTACTCGCGCGCGAGCGCCGCGAGCAACGCGCGCGCGTCTTCGCGGCGGTACTCGCCGTAAGTCCCGTTCGCGAACGCTTCCAGCTCCCGCTTGGCCTCGGCGTGGCGCCCGAGCCGAACGAGCGCGAGCGCACGGTTGTAACGGGCCTCCGGCGCGAAGCGACCGTTCGGCGCGGCCGCGAGGTAGCGATCCCACGCCGCGAGCGCGCGCGCCGGGTCCTTGTCCGTGAAGTGCAGGCGATGGGCCTCCGCGAACAGCGCCGCGTTCGGATCGGGGGTGCTCGCGGTGGTCGTCGGTGCCGGCGCGGGCGCGGGCGCGGGGGCGGCGGCGGGAGGAGCGGCCGACGCGGCCGC
>JBDHVD010000689.1:0-3650 GCA_039809525.1 Labilithrix sp.
CGCGCGCGGGCAGGTGGCGATCGAACGAGGGGGAGGCTCATCGGCGAAGCCGATGAGGGGGAGCGGAGCTCCCCACGTAAGGATGCATGCACACGCGCAGGCTTGCCTTCGCGCGATGCACCAGGACGTCGACGTGGCCGCGGGTGATCCCGAGCACCTCGGCCACGTCCTCGCCCGATCGCTCCTCGAGCAGGCGCAGCATCACCACCGCGCGCTGCACGCTGCACAGCTCGGCGACGCACGCGCGGAGACGCACCACGTCCTCCGCGTGCGCGAGCAGCGCCTCGGCGTCGCGTCCCGGCGCGGGCGGCTCGCGTCCGACGTCGATCGGCTCGTGCGGGAGCGAGCGGCGATGGCGCCGCCGGAAGTTCCGCGACGCGTTCCGCACGATCGTCTTGAGCGACGCGATCGGGTTCTCCGCGGCCTCGTCGCGCGAGAGGAAGGTGGCGAGCGCGTCCTGGACGCACTCGACCGCCTCCTCCGCCGACAGGCCCTCGCTCCGTGCGACGGCCACGAGGGCGCCGCGCTCGCTCCGGACGATCAGGCTCAGCTGTTCGAGACGGTCCACCATGAGGAAGGGTTCCCGCGGCGAAGGATCTTACGCCGTAAGATCTCCATTGGCCGGGACCTTGTCCGGCATGAGCAAGAACGTCCTCTCCATCGATGACCGGACCTTCCAGAAGGAGGTGCTCGAGTCCGAAGAGCCCGTCCTGATCGACTTCACCGCGACCTGGTGCGGCCCGTGCAAGGCGCTCGCGCCCGTCGTGGAGAAGCTCGCCGATGCCACCGTCGGCCGGCTGAAGGTCGCGAAGGTCGACATCGACGATTCTCCCCAGACGGCGACGCGTTACGGGATCCGGGGCGCCCCCACGATCGTCGTCTTCAGGAACGGCAAGGAGGCGGCGCGCCACATCGGCGTCACCACCGAGAAGCGCCTGCGCGAGCTCGCCGGCCTCTGACGCTGTCACCCCCGACGAAGCGCGATACGCTGCGGAGCCATGAGCAAAGCTCCGCCGTCGGACGCCCTCGTCTTCTTCGGGGCGACCGGAGATCTCGCCTACAAGAAGATCTTCCCCGCCCTCCAGGCGCTCGTCGCGCGCGGGCGCCTGGACGTGCCGGTCGTCGGCGTGGCGAAGTCGGGATGGAACCTCGATCAGCTCGTCGAGCGGGCGCGCTCGAGCATCACCACGCACGGCAAGCTCGACGAGGCGGCGTTCGCGAAGCTCGCCGCGCAGCTCCGCTACGTCGACGGCGACTACGCCGATCCGGCGACGTTCGCGCAGGTGAAGGCGCACCTCGGCGGCGCGAAGCGACCGCTGCACTACCTCGCGATCCCGCCGAGCATGTTCCCGACGGTCGTGAGGCAGCTCGCCGGCGCCGGGCTCGCGAGCGAGGCGCGCGTCGTCGTCGAGAAGCCGTTCGGGCGCGACCTCGCGTCGGCGAAGTCGCTCAACGTCTGCCTGCACGAGTACTTCCCCGAGGAGTCGATCTTCCGCATCGACCACTTCCTCGGCAAGGAGGCGGTGCAGAACATCCTCTACTTCCGCTTCGCCAACGCGTTCCTCGAGCCGATCCTCAACCGCAACTACGTCGAGAACGTGCAGATCACGATGGCCGAGTCGTTCGGCGTGAAGGGCCGCGGCAAGTTCTACGACGAGACCGGCGTCATCCGCGACGTCATCCAGAACCACCTCTTCCAGATCATCAGCTACGTCGCGATGGAGGCGCCGGCGAGCACCTACGCCGAGGCGATCCGCGACGAGCAGGCGAAGGTGCTCCGCACGGTGCGCCCGATGAGCAACGACAACATGGTGCGCGGCCAGTTCAAGGGCTACCGCGACGAGCCAGGCGTCGCGCCCGACTCGTACATGGCGACCTACGCCGCCCTCCGCATGTACGTCGACTCGTGGCGCTGGGAAGGCGTCCCCTTCTACGTGCGGGCGGGCAAGTCGCTCGCGATGACGTGCACCGAGGTGATGATCGAGCTCAAGAACCCGCCGCAGGTGGTGTTCAAGGAGCCCGCCCCGCCGATGGGCAACTACCTCCGGTTCCGTCTCGGCCCCCACGTCATGACCGCGCTCGGCGCGCGCTCGAAGAAGCCGGGCGACAAGATGGTCGGCGCGCCGCGCGAGCTCGTCTTCGTCGACGAACCGGCGCAGGGCGAGGACGGCCGCATGGGCGACTACGAGCGCCTGCTCGGCGACGCGATGGTGGGCGACGCGACGCTCTTCGCGCGCCAGGACGTGGTCGAGGCGGCGTGGGCGATCATCGACCCCGTCATCCACGGGCCGAGCCCGATGTACGACTACGAGCCCGGCACGTGGGGACCGAAGGAGGCCGACGCGCTGGTCGAGGCCGTCGGCGGCTGGAACACGCCGCGCTGAGCGCAGGCTGGGCGGCGGGCGCGCGCGTGGTACGCTGCGTTCATGAGGCGCCTCTCACGATCGGAAGCGCTTGCGTTCGTACAGCGGTGGCGGCTCGTCGCGGAAGCCGAGCTGTCTGAAGCACGGCGGCAATCTCCGGAGGAGAAGCTCGCGGCCGTCAGCGCCTTGATGGAGTCCGCGCGAAGCCTCGGGTGGAGCACGAGCGACCCCGACGAGCTCGAGACCGTGCGCGAGCGGTGGCGCCGTCTCGTCGAACACCATCGTGGCTCGTCCCGCTCCGAGTAGTCCGCTCGAAGCGGCGCTCGCCGCGATCTCCGGCGCGCTCGGGGCGCTCGGTGTACGCGGGATGATCATCGGCGGCATCGCCGCGTCGCTGTTGGGTCGCGCGCGCACGACGCTCGATGTGGACGTCCTCATCTGGCTCGACGAGCGTGCGTGGCCCGCGTTCGTCCGGGGGCTTCACGCCCATGCCGTCGAGCCGCGCATCGAAGGCGCGCTGGAATTTGCGCGTCGCAGCAGGGTGCTCCTGCTCCGCCACGCGCCGACCGGGGTGCCCATCGACATCTCACTCGGAGCCCTTCCATTCGAGAAGGAAGCGATCGACCGCGCCGTCGCGACGAAGGTTGGCCGCTTCGAGATTCCGCTCGTCACCGCGGAAGACTTGGTGATCCTGAAGGCCGTCGCGCACCGACCTCGCGACCTCGCAGACATCGAGGGCATCCTCGCGATGCATCCCTCACTCGACATCGTTCGAGTCCGGCGTTGGGTCGACGAGTTCGCGTCCGTTCTCGACCTTCCCGAGCTGTCCGCCGACTTCGAAGCAACCCTCAGGCGGACGACCTTCGTCGGACGCGCGACGGAGAGGAAGAAGCGGACGGCAGCCAAGAAGAAGAAGGCGACGGCGACGCCGAAGAAACGGCGACGCTGAAGCGTCGCGCGAGCGCTCGCGCATGTCGCGCGAGCGGCTTCTCGACGGATCACGGGGAGGCCGGAAAAATCGGGCGATCGGCGCGATTTCGTCGTGGCGTGTAGGAACGCCTGCGCTATCTCCCGCGCCGGGAGAGTCGGGTCAATGCAGCATACAACTATCGCGCGCGGCGTGGCGGTCATCGCCCCCGCGCTGTTCGTCGTGGTCGCCTGTGGCAGCGAGGCGATGGAGAGCACGTTCGAGGAGGGCGCCGCCACCGCGGCCGCCGAGGCGATGACGCCGTCGCTCGGGATCCTCCCGCCGTCGTCGGGCGAGCCGTGCGAGGGCCTCGCGTGTCA
>JBDHVD010000690.1:0-3646 GCA_039809525.1 Labilithrix sp.
GGATGTCCGTGGCGCCCGCCGGGTACGCGGTGCGCGCCGCCTCGAGCTCCGCGGCGCCGATCCCGTGATCGCCGCTCTGGCGCGCGGGGTCGTCCATGCACCACTTGCCGAGCGCCTGCACCTCCGCGCCGAGGACGGCGTCCGAGGTCGCGCCGGCGTCCCCGCCGGACGAGGTCCCGGACGACGTGCCGGGATCGACGGCGTCGGAGCACGCCACGGCGGCGGCGATGCCCGCGCAGGCGAGCGTCAGCGCGAAGAACCGCGATCGGGTCATCGGTTTCATCGCGCGCCTCACTCGTGGAAGAAGACGAAGGTGGTGCCGCTCGCCGGGTCGAGCAGCTTCAGCGTCGGGCGGCCGACGTCCTCCGTCGTGCCCGCCTCGTAGGGCATCGCGAAGTCCTCGTTCGGCAGGGCGCGGTCGTCGTCGAGGCTCGCGTCGCACGTGCTGTGGTAGCGCTCGCGCTGCGCCGTCGGATGGAAGCGGACGGCGCCGCCGTCGACCGACGCGGTGCCCCTGGTCACGCGGACCGAGTACGACTGGCAGCCGCCGACGCCGCCGTCGGCGCTCTGGATCCAGAGGAAGCCGCCGTCCTCGTCGAACGCCAGGCCGAGGCCTCGGTCCGGCGCCATGTCCCAGAGATCGGGCAGGCCGCCGAACCACACGCCGGTGTCGAAGTCGTACGCGTTCCGCGCGAGGCGGTACTGCATCGACGCGCTCCACGAGTCGAGCCAGACGCCGTGGAGCTCGGCCGGCAGCGAGGTCTGGTTCACGGGCGCCGCGTCGCCGGCGGCGCTGGAGGCGTCGCTCCGGGTGGTGGTGGCCGGCGTGACGGTGCACGCGGACAGGCAGAAGAAGGCAAGCACGGACAGCGGTCCGTTCGAGGTCGAGGCCATGCCCGTCTCGATAGGGCGCCGCGCCCCGGTGCGCGATGCACCAGATGCACCATGCGGGCGAGTGATCAAAACCGAGATGTCCGCGTCGGAAGAGGCCTTGCCGCGATCGAGGCGCCCGCCGGCGCCGAGGCCGTGCAGTATGCTCGCGCGCGTGGCGACCGCTCTCCTCGCCGCCCACGCGATCACCGTCGAACGCGACCACCGGCGCATCGTCGACGCGGCGTCGCTCGAGCTCGCGCCCGCCGAGGTGATCACCATCGCCGGGCCTTCGGGATGCGGGAAGTCCACCCTGCTGCGCGCGATCGCGACGCTGATCCCGATCTCGTCCGGCACGCTCTCGTTCGAGGGCCGCGACGTTCGCGAGCTCGACGTGACGGAGTATCGACGGCTGGTCGCGTACGTCCCGCAAGCGCCGCGGATGTTCGAGGGGACGGTCGCGGACAACGTGCGTGCCGGCCCGAAGCTGCGGGGCGTCGACCTCCCCGACGAGCGCGTGGTCGCGCTCCTCGGACGCGTCGGGCTCGGAGCGGACCTCGCGCCTCGGACGGCCTCGAGCCTGTCGGGCGGCGAGCGCATGCGCGTCGCCCTCGCGCGCGCCCTGGCGAACGAGCCGCGGGTGCTCCTCCTCGACGAGCCGACGGCCGCGCTCGACCCCGAGGCCGCGCGCGTGGTGCTCGATCAGCTCGCCGCGCTCGCCGGGCAGGGGACCGCGCTCCTCATGGTCACGCACGTCGAGGCGCATGCGGCGCGTCTCGGAGGCCACGCTCACCGGATGAAGGCCGGCGTGCTCGAGGCGGAGGCCCGCGATCCATGAGCTACGTCGAGATCCCGGTCTGGCGGCTCGGACTGGCGGCGCTCCTCGTCGTGATCGCGATCGTGCTCTCGCGCGTGGCGCGTCTCGGGCTCGGCAAGGACCTCGGTCTCGGCGCCGTCCGCGCCGCGGTCCAGCTCGTCGCGATCGGCTATGCGCTCCGCCTGCTCATGAACACGAACCACCCCGTCGCGGTCATGCTAGTCGTGATCGCGATGTGGGGCGTGGCGGCCCTCACGAGCACGCGTCGCCTGCAGCACGGTCCGCCCGCTCGCGTGCTCTTCCCCCATGCGTTCGCCGCGATCGGGCTCGGTGCATTCGTCGCGTTCGCGCCCGTCCTCCTCTTCGTCGTCCCGCATCGGCCCTGGTTCGACGCGCGCTTCGTCATCCCCATCGGCGGGATGATGCTCTCGTCCGCGATGAACGTCGTCGCGCAGGTGTTCGAGCGTCTGTTCGCCTCCGCGGCGACGGACGAGGCGCTCCTCGAGCAGATGCTCGCGCTCGGAGCGACGCCGCAGCAGGCGCTCGCGTCCCACGTGCGCGCGGCCCTACGCGCGGCGCTCATCCCGACGATCAACGGGCTCGTCACCGTGGGGCTCGTGGCGCTGCCGGGGATGATGACCGGTCAGATCCTCGGCGGCGTGGCTCCGGAGCAGGCCGTTCGCTACCAGATCGTGATCATGTACCAGCTCGTCGCCGTCGCGGCCGTGGCCGGCTACGCCGCGGCGGCGTTCGCGCGCCGGCTGATCTTCACCGAGGACGCGCAGCTGCGCTCGTGGCCGGCGGATCGCTGAGTGTCGTCGCGCGTCCCGCTCACTTCTGCTTCGTGCACGCGACGTAGTCGTTCGTGATCGCCTCGCACGCGGCGGGCATCGTCGCCTGGGGGAGGTTCCCGCCGTTGCACGTCAGCGTCGTCGGGTCGACGTTCGTCTTCATGCACGTCGACCACTGGGCGGCGGTGTCCTGACACTTCGCGTCCATCGCCTGGAGCACGATCTTGCAGAGCGCCTTGCACTGGCTCGCGGCGTCGGCGGTGCAGTCCTTCGCGCGGCTCACCTCGTAGTCGCACATCTCGTGGCACGCGGCGAGCGCGCTCGGATCGATCGCGCCGTTCGCCGTCGGCGCCGAGCCGCCCGACGACGAGCCGCCCGAAGACGAGCCGGTGGTCTTCTGCGCCTCGGAGGTCTGCGTGGGCTCGCGGTCGTTCACCGGCTCGGGCGGGGTCTCCTGCTCTTGCCTGACGACGCAGGCCGAAGCAGCGAGCACGATCACGGCGATCCCAAGGCGCAGGCTCGATCCCATCGTCCCTCCTCCGGTGGTGGTGGGTCGACGGATGCCATCGGCGTCTCGTGCAATCGGTGTCGTCACCCGAACGGGTGACGTCCGGTCGAGCGCGCCGCCGTGCGCTCAGGACGGGAGACCGTCGTACAACCGCGGGACGTCGATCGTCGCCCCGCTCCGAAGGCGAAGGACGCCTTCCGTCACGAGCTGCCGAGCCCAGCCCGCTCCGCCCCGCGTCCAGAGCTCGAGCTCGCGGCGCTCGTGCGAGACGATGAGGTATTCGTGGAGCGACGCGATCTGGAGGTAGTCCTCGAGCTTCACGCCGCGGTCCTTCTTCTCCGTGCTCTTGCTCGTCACCTCGATCAGGAGCGTCGGATGGATGCGGGTGTCGGCATCGAGCGGATGCACCTCGTCGCTGCAGTAGACCGCGAGGTCGGGGTAGTAGCCGACCCAGCCCCTCCCAGGAGCGAGGACCGCGAGGCGCTGATCGGAGCGCTCGAGGATGCACGGCCCATCGCCGAGCGGTCCGCGGATCGCGTCGTGCAAGCGACCACAGAGGAGGTTGTGCCTCCGCGTCGCGCCCGCCATGGCGACGATCTCGCCGTCGATCAGCTCGTGGCGCTCCGACGCTTCGCGCTCGAAGCGGAGGTACTCCGCGAA
>JBDHVD010000691.1:0-3641 GCA_039809525.1 Labilithrix sp.
TGCCGAACTTGCTCTCGACCTCGCGCATCTTCTCGACGGTCGTGCCCGCCACGGTGGCGATGCGCTTGTCGATCTCCTCGCCGCTCATGCGCGGCGTGAGCCCGCTGCCGCTCGACTGACGCGCGGCCTCGACCCACTGGTTCACGTACTTGCCGTCCGTGATGTCCTCGGTCTTGAGCTCACCGCCGATGTAGCGGAGCGTGTCGATGAGGCCGCGCGCGAACAGGTCGTTCACGTGCGTCCAGACGTTGATGCTCGCGGCGATGTGCTCGCCGGTCACCGGGTCGTTCGAGTCGCTCATGATGCCCCACGGCGAGTTCGTCTGCGGGGTGGCGACGTTCGTGAGGAGGTGGAAGCGAAGGTCGCCGAGGCGGGCGACGGTGCCCTCCTTGCCGCAGAGCGGCTGGCCGAGGCGATCCTTGAAGCCGAGGTCGGCCTTCGTCACCGGGCTGTGGCAGACGACGACCATCTCCGGCTGCTTCGCGATCGCGCGGACGGTGTCCGTGTAACCGCGCGCGTCGCTGACCGAGTCGGCGACCGCGTCGCAGGCCTTCGCGTCGGTGCCCTTCTCGTGGGCATCGCGGCGGCAGGCGTTGACTTCCTTCACGGCGAAGAGGAGGTCCTCTTCCTCGGCGAAGTTACCCTTCGGGATCGGGTACATGCCCGCGCAGTCCTCGTCGGGCGTGAAGCGCTGGCACTCGGCGTACTTCGCGGTGTTCACCGCGACGCGCATCGCCGCGTCCCACTCCTCGGCGGCCTCACGGGTCGCGTCGAAGTAGAGCTCGGGGCTGCCGTCGGAGTAGTGCCACACGATCGGCTTCGCGACGCGCTCCTTGTACGGGAGCGAGCACTTCTGATTGAACGTGTCGCAGTGCGACATGCCCGGGACGGCGCCGACCTCGGAGCACTGCGCGTCGGTCGTGCACGACTTCGCGCCCTCCATCTTCTCGAGGTCCTTGTAGTAGTGGCTCCGCTCCCAGATGTTGTAGCGGTTGATGTGACGGAGCCACTTCGCGTCGGCGAGACCGTAGTCGCGCGCGTAGCCGCTGCGGTCGTTGTGGAACGCGCCGTACGTCTCGAAGCGGAAGCCGTCCCAGTTGACGGGCTCGTAGTCCGTGTTGACCACGCGCTTGAACGAGTGGCGCAGCGTGATCTCGTTCGTGTTGCAGTTACCCGCCGGCTCCGTGCCGCCCCGGATGAGGTTCGGGAGCATGCAGTACGGGATCTGCCAGCCGCCGAGGTCGAGCATCTTCGGCGCCGCGAACACCTTGTTCGTGACGTCGAGGTAGCCGTTCTCGGAGTCGATCACCGGCGCGTTCTTGTCGTTCGGATCCTGGATGTCGAACGCCGACGACGTGTAGTCGATGCCGTTGTACATGCCCAGGAGGGCCATCGTGTCGAAGTCGTACGACTTCGTGTTCAGGTTCTGCGAGAAGTCGACGCGGATGTACTCGCGGTCCTGCCAGCGGCGGTCGCTCGAGTTCTCCTCGACCACGTTCGACTCTTCGCCCGTCTGCGAGTTGTACGCGCGGCGGATGTCGAACTGGCTCAGGATGCGGAACTGGTAGACCGGGAGCCCGTTGTTGTGCGCGAGCGGCACGTTCGGGTCGCGATCGGTCACCGTCGGAGGCGTCAGGCCCTTGCCGTCCGTGCCGTCGACGCGCTCGAAGGAGATGCGGCCGACGAGGAAGTCCTCCTCGATCTCCCACTTGATCTTCGCGACCTGGTTCACCGTGTTGGTGAACATGAGGAAGTCGGTGCCGGACTCGCCGTACGGCACGTCGATGACCATCGTGCGGGCGATGAACTCCGGATCATCCTTCGGGCTCTGGAAGTCGTTCCCGATGAAGAAGCTCTTCGGGAGCGCATTGCCCTGGACACGATTGATGGGATCGCGCTCGGCGGCGCACCCCATCATTCCCGAGGAGCCGCCGACGACCCCTGTGACGAGGGCCATCAGACCGACCCTGCCCAACCACTTCGAATGCATCCCGACCTCCTTCAAACCGACGTTCCGAACCCGTGTGAGGCGACGTGGGGCCGCCCACTTGCAACTTTCAATCCGACTTCCAAAACTTCGTGATTCTCGTAACTTGAATCGCACTGCCCGGGGGTGGCGTTAGGACCGTTACTCGTCCCTCACTCGCCGCCGTCAGCCCCCGCACGCGTCCGGACGGTGACCGCCCGCGCGTGGGCCTCGAGCCCCTCGAGCCGCGCCAGCGCCGTGATCGACGCCTCGTGCTTCCGGAGGGCGTCCGCGCCGTAGCGGATGATCGATGTGCGGGCGACGAAGTCGTGTACCCCCAGAGGCGATCCGAACCGAACAGCCCCTCCCGTCGGTAGGACGTGAGAAGGCCCGGCCACATAGTCGCCTGCTGCCTCCGGCGTCAAGCCGCCCACGAAGGCCGCCCCGGCATGGCCGACGACTTCCAGCATCTCCTCCGGCGACGCGACCTGGAGGCTCAGATGCTCCGGCGCGATCGCGTTGGCGACCGCCGCCATCGTCAGGCGGTCGGGGACCACGAGGATGTGGCCGTGACGCTTCAGGGATTCCCGGGCGATGCCCGCGCGCGGCAGATCGGCGAGCTGCCGGTCGACGGCGCGGGCGACGGCCTCCGCGAGCTCCGGCCGATCGGTCACCAGCAGGGCGTAGGCGTCCTCGTCGTGCTCGGCCTGGGAGAGCAGGTCGGCGGCGACGTGCTCGGGATCGGCGGTATGGTCGGCGAGGACGAGGATCTCGCTCGGCCCCGCGATCGAGTCGATCGACACCGCGCCGTAGACGAGGCGCTTCGCGCACGCGACGAACGCGTTGCCCGGCCCCACGATCTTGTCGACGCGCGGGATCGAGGCCGTGCCGTAGGCCATCGCGGCGATCGCCTGCGCCCCGCCGCAGTCGACGATCGCCGAGACGCCCGCGAGGTGCGCGGCCGCGAGGACGACGTCGTCGGACGCGTCGCCCGCGAGCGGGGTCGCGAGGACGATGTCCTCGACCCCCGCGACCTTCGCGGGGATCGCGCTCATGAGGACGCTCGACGGATAGCGGGCCTTGCCGCCCGGCGCGTAGACGCCGACGCGTGCGAGCGGGCGGATTCGCAGGCCGAGCGCGATCCCCTCCTCTTCGTAGCGGAAGCCGGCGAGGCCTTCGCGCTCACGGCGATGGAACGCGGTGATGCGATCGGCCGCGTGCTCGAGCGCCGCGCGTGCCTCGGGCGCCAACCGCGCGAGCGCCTCCGCGCCCCCGAACGCGCGCGCGACGAGCGCACGCGGCGTGCGCTTCTCGACCTTCGCGATCCAGCGGAGCACCGCGGCGTCGCCGTCCTTCCGTACGTCGTCGAGGATCTCGCGCACGATCGGCTCGGCCCGCGAGAAGTCCGTCTCTCCGCGATCGCGTAGCTGCGCGAGGACCGCGTCGTAGGCAGGCGTGCCGAACGTGGACGTCTCCAGCATCGGGGGCCGGGGACCTTAGCGCGGCTCACCAGATTTGCACTGCCGTTTCGCTGGTCGAGCTAACGTCTATTTTCGTGAGCAGGACCGTGGGCTTCGCCGCCGTGCTCGCGCTCACGCTACCCGCGTGGGGGTGCCCGGCGCCGCGCTCGGCCGGCGGTCCCGCGGCGTGCGCGCGGAGCGAGACCGTGCGGCTC
>JBDHVD010000692.1:0-3611 GCA_039809525.1 Labilithrix sp.
AGGAGCAGATGCGCTTCGCGATCCGCGAGGGCGGCCGTACCGTCGGCGCGGGCATCGTCACCAAGGTCATCGAGTAACGCAGAGATTGATGAAGCCGGGCCGGCGGGGTAAGCCCGTCGGTCCGCTTCGTTGCAGAAGGAATTGAGACATGGCTTCCGCCACCACGATTCGCATCCGCCTCCGGGCGTTCGACCACCAGCTCCTCGACAAGTCGGCCAACGACATCGTCGAGACCGCGAAGCGCACCGGCGCGCGCGTGGCGGGGCCGATCCCCCTCCCGACGCACATCTCGCGTTACACGGTTCTGCGCGGACCGCACGTCGACAAGAAGTCGCGTGAGCAGTTCGAGGTCCGCACCCACAAGCGCCTGCTCGACATCCTCGAGCCGACCCAGCAGACGCTGGATGCGCTCATGAAGCTCGACCTGTCCGCTGGCGTGGACGTCGAAATCAAGTCGCCGCGCTGAGAACGAGAGAGTCCACCATGGCAACCGTTGATGTCTACAACCTGAAGCGCGAGAAGGTCGGCACGCTCGATCTCGCGGACGAGGTCTTCGCCGCCGAGGTGAAGGAACACCTCTTCTACGAGGTGGTGAAGGCGCAGCTCGCCTCGGCTCGTCAGGGCACCGCTGCCGCGAAGAACCGCTCGGCGGTCTCCGGCTCGACCAAGAAGCTCTACAAGCAGAAGGGCACGGGACGCGCGCGTCACGGCTCGATCCGTGCGCCGGTGTTCGTCGGCGGCGGTCAGGCCCACCCGCCGCGCCCGCGTGACTGGAGCTACCGCCCGCCGCGCCAGGTCCGCCTCGGCGCGCTCCGTTCGGCGCTCTCGAAGTTCGCGAAGGAGGGCCGCCTCCTCGTCGTCGACCGCTTCGAGCTCCCGCAGATCAAGACCAAGGGCGTCCTCGACGCGCTCTCGACGCTCAAGACCGATCGCAAGACCCTGGTCGTCGACGTCGCGGCGAACGAGAACCTCCGTCTGTCGATCCGCAACTGCCAGGATCACCAGTTTCTGCCCCCCGAGGGCGTGAACGTCTACGACCTCCTGCGCCACGACACGCTCGTTCTCTCGAAGGACGCTGCGAAGGCGCTCGAGGGCCGCCTCGTCGCCAAGAACGAGCAGAAGAGCGCTGGTGCGAAATGAAGCCCGAGTCCATCATCCGTAGGCCGATCTTCCTCACGGAGAAGAGCAACACGCTCCGTTCGAAGGACAATCAGGTCATCTTCGAGGTGCTGCGCGACGCGAACAAGGTTCAGATCCGCGACGCCGTGCAGAAGATGTTCAACGTCAAGGTGCAGTCCGTGAACACCATGCTCTACCGCGGCAAGGACCGCCGCATGGGCCGCGGCTACGCCAAGATGCAGAACTGGAAGAAGGCGGTCATCACCCTCGCCGAGGGCGAGAACATCGACTTCTTCGCCGAGACGAGCGAGAGCTGAGCCAAGGGTAACGAAATGGCTATCAAGAACTACAAGCCGACGTCGCCCGCGCGGCGCTTCTACTCGGGCTACGATTTCAAGGAGCTCACGAAGGGCAAGAAGCCCGAGCGGAGCCTCACCGAGCACCAGACCTCGACGGGCGGCCGCAACGCGCATGGCCGCATCACGTCGCGGTTCCGCGGCGGTGGCCACAAGCAGCGCTACCGCATCATCGACTGGCGCCGCGCCAAGATCGGCGTGCCCGCGACGGTCGCGGCGATCGAGTACGATCCCAACCGCACCGCGCGCATCGCGCTCCTCCACTACGCCGACGGCGAGAAGAGCTACATCCTGGCGCCCGACGGCCTGAGCGTCGGCGACAAGATCGTCTCGAGCCGCCACGCGGACATCAAGCCGGGCAACTCGATGTCGCTCCGCCACATCCCGCTCGGCACGACGATCCACAACATCGAGATGCGCAAGGGCAAGGGCGGGCAGCTCGTTCGCTCGGCCGGCTCCGGCGCCGTGCTCATGGCGAAGGACGGCGACTACGCCCAGATCCGCATGCCCTCGACCGAAGTCCGCATGATCCACCTCGACTGCCACGCCACCATCGGCCAGGTGTCGAACATCGATCACGCGAACATCTCGATCGGCAAGGCGGGCCGCTCGCGCTGGCTCGGCAAGCGTCCGCACAACCGCGGTGTCACGATGAACCCGGTCGACCACCCGATGGGCGGCGGCGAGGGTCGTACGAGCGGCGGTCGCCATCCATGCTCGCCGTGGGGCCAGCTGTCGAAGGGCCTCAAGACCCGCAACAACAAGCGCACCGACGCGATGATCGTGAAGCGTCGCGGACAGAAGGGCTAACGGAGTAGATCATGCCGCGTTCAATCAAGAAGGGCGCCTTCATCGACGGTCATCTCATGGAGAAGATCGCCGCTGCTCAGGCGACGCAGTCGAAGAAGGTCATCAAGACCTGGTCGCGCCGCAGCACGATCACCCCGGAGGCGATCGGCCTCACGTTCGCCGTGCACAACGGCCGGAAGTTCGTTCCGGTGTTCGTCACGGAGAACATGGTCGGGCACAAGCTCGGCGAGTTCGCTCCGACGCGCACCTTCCACGGGCACTCGGGCGACAAGAAGGCGAAGGTCGGCGGCGCGTCGAAGCCGCCGCCGAAGTAGTCCGGCGCCACCACGATCCCATGGATCACCCCGCGGCCTCTCGGTCTCACGACCGGGGGGCCGTGTTCCATTTGAATGCACGCCGCGCGCGTGCCGTCTCGTACGGCGGTGCTAGCTTCCGCGCCGATGTCCGCCCGCCGTCTCCTCGTGGGTGCCGCCGCCGCGATCGTCGCCGCGTGCGGCGGATCGTCGACCCCTGCGGGCGCGCTCCGCCCGGCCGCGCCGACCGCGGCGAAGGCCTTCGGCGAGGCGACGGGCACCTGCGCGACCGACGGGGACGCGCCGCTCGTCGTCGACTGGCCCTCGCATCGCCGCGCCGAGCTCGAGGCGACGCTGCGGAGCGGCGGCGTGCTCCTCGCGAGCTACGACTGCAAGACGCTCCGCGTGCTGCCCGACTGCCGCGGGCCGGGCGGTTACGCCTACCAGCGCGTCACGCTGAAGGAGGACGTCGTCCGCATGAGCGACGCCGACAGCATCCGCGCGCGGCTGCCGCTCGCGGGCGCAGGGCTCGCCGCCGAGCTCGAGGGGAGCCTCGCACGCGGATCGAGCCTCGACCTCGGCCTCGCGATCGGCGGGCGATGGTCGACGTCGACGCGCGCGGTCTACGCGCCGGAGCTGACCTCCGCATGCCGAGCGGCCACGCACTTCGTGCGGAGCGTGCCCGTCGGCGCATTCGCCATGAGCACCGGCTCGAAGGCGAAGGTGCGCGCGGTGGCGGAGATCTTCGAGGCCGGCGCACGCGCGGAGAGCGAGAGCGCGCGCACGCACGAGGCCCGCGACGGGGACCTCGCGGCCTGCCGGAGCGGCGGCGACGAGAAGGGCCCGGCGTCCGGATGCAGCGCGCCGCTCCGCGTCGAGCTCGTGAAGATCGATCCGCGCAGCGAGGCGCGGGCGAAGTGCGAAGAGACGAGCGACATGCACTTCTGCGGGTGGTGGTCGAACCAGGTGTTCCTCTCGAGTGACGGGAAGGGCACCGACGAGGTCCAGGCGCCGCTCGTCGTCGCGAAGCTCG
>JBDHVD010000693.1:0-3589 GCA_039809525.1 Labilithrix sp.
GTACGCGGACGTCGTCGTGCTGATCGACGCGTTCGGGCAGGTGCCCGAGAGCTTCGGTCCGACCTTCGTGTCGGCGAGCGTGATCGTCTGCGCCGCGGTCTGACCCGCCGTGCCGTTGATCGGGAGGACGATGTCGTTCACCGGCGTCGCGCAGGTGCCGTAGTTCGTCCACACGCACGACGTCTGGCAGTCACGCTTGCGGTACTGGTTCGCCGGGCAACCCGCGGCGGTGTACTCGTATCCGCCCGGCTTGCACGAGTTCGCCGGCTGGCCGGTGCACGCGCCGGTCGACCACGCGCAGTACTGGTTGCAGGTCTTCTTCGCGGTCCCGCAGTTCCCGCACGCCACGTCCTCGGTGGTGCCCGGGATGCAGCCGCCGGCGACCTCGCCCTGGCAGACGCCGTACGCGCTGACCTTGCCCGCGCCCGCGTCGCCGTCGGCCTCGCACACGGCCTCCTGCGTTCCGCACGCGCCGCACGACTTCTTGAAGATCTGATCGATCTTCGTGCACGCGTCGCCCGGGTTGGGGGGCGGCGGGCCGGCATCCTTGCCCGCATCGCTCTTCGACGCGTCCTTGCCCGCGTCCTTCGTCGTGGTGGAGCCGCTGCTGCTGCTGCTCGAGCCAGGGTTGCTCGGCGGGAGCTGCGCGCCGTCGTCGCCGGTCGGCTCCGTGGCGTTCGAATCCTCGATCACGTCCCCTGCTCCGTCGGCGCTGCAACCGATGACAGCGGCCATTCCGAAGAACCCGGCAGTGACGAACGTGAGAAGACCCGTCTTGAGAGAACGCATTCCGCGACGCTCCTTTCCCTCGTCCGGCCTCCCTCCAGAGGTCGGTCACGAGGTGGAGCGGCGCTGTAGCGCGTGAGGGTGGGGTGTGCAAGTCCCACCCTGACACATACCTTGGAGCGAAATTTCCGACGGCATCATCCATGGACCGTCAAGCTCATGGAAACGATGGAGAATCGTCGGAGCGAAGCGGCCGATGGCGGCCGCGAGGCATCGATGTCTCCGGGACGTCTCACGTAAGGCGCGGGAAATCGAAGTCCGCCTACGCCGGAAAAACCAGTGATTTCAACGCGCGCCCCGGGGACCCCACGCCGGAAGTGCGTAGGTGTCGGAGATCGTAGGCTTCGCGGCGCCTCACTGGAGCGCGTCGGTCCGGACGACGAGCTTCACGTCCCCCGCGGAGGGCTGCGTCGCCCCGGTCGCGTAGTAACTCTGGAAGAACACGAGCACCGATCCGGAGGGCGGGATGGTGAACGCGTTCGTCCCCGTCAGGCCCGCGAAGCTCGCGGCCCCGCAAGGGAGGCCCGGCGGGCAGGAGGTCGCGACGGTCTTCGCGCAGCCCTTGCGAGCGGCTTCGTCCGCCGGCTTCGTTGCGTAGACCGTCATCACCGTCGCGATCGCCGGGCCGCCGTTCGACGCGTGCGTGTTCCAGGCGCTGAGCGTCATCGTCAGAGCGGTCGGGTTCGACACCTCGACGTAGACGTATGGGTAGTCGGCGGTCGTCGAGAAGTAGTTCGATCCGCAGGTCCCGCCGACGCGCTTGTCCGCGATGGGCGCGCGCAGCGGATAGATCTCGCTCGCCGTCTCGCCGACGTTCGCGGCGGCGGTGAGCGTGAACGCGAGCGGCTGACACGACGAGAGCGGCGACCACTTGCACGCGTTCCCGCACTCGCGCTGCCGAACCGTGCCCTTCGCCGGACACCCCGCCGTCGTGTAGTCGTTCGCGGTGGGGCTGCAGCTGTCGACGGGCTCGCCGGTGCACGGCCCCGCGGTCCACGCGCAGTACTTGTTGCACGTGCGCACGCGCGTCCCGCAGTTGCCGCACGCTTCGTTGTCCGTCGTGCCCGGCAAGCAGCCGCCGTCGACCTCGTCACTGCACGCGTTGTACTCGGTGACGACGCCGCCCGGCCCGCCGTCGGCGTTCGCGAGGCAGAGCGCGGTCTGCTTCCCGCACACTCCGCACGTGCGCACGAAGATCTCGTCGGCGACCGCGCACGTCGTCCCCGGAGTCGGCGCGGCCTGGCCCGCGTCCGCGCCGCCGTCCTTCCCCGCATCCTTGCCGGCGTCGGCGCCCTTCGCGTCGGCGCGCGCGTCGACGATCGCTCCGCCGTCGGTGTTGCTCGGCGGCGGGAGGACCGCGCCGTTCTCCTCCGGCTCGGCGCCGGCCTCGGACGAGGTGGCGACGTCCGGCGCTCCGTCGGCGGAGCAGGCGGCGATGGCGACCGCGAGCGCGGAAGCGGTGAAGGAGGCGAGCGCGAGGCGCGAGACGAAGCGACGAGAAGCGACGTGCATGACGGCGCGCACGTTACGAATCGCGTCCGCGTTCGCAAGACTTCATCCCTGTTTTTACGAGGGATCGTGAGAGATTTGTCGATGGCCGCACCCCTCGGACGATGAGGCTTCGAGGCCTCTGCCGAGCGGATACGATGGGGGCATGCGCAGGACGTCGCTCGTTCTCTTCGCGGCGCTCGCCGCGTCGGTGGCCGCATGCTCGGACGATCCCTCGGGCGGCACGACGCCCGGCGGAGAGAGCGGACCGCTCGTGTGCGGCGAGGGCGAGCGCCGCGACGACGCGGCGAACGCCTGCAAGGCCATCGGATGGAGCGCGTGTCCGGCGGGCTTCACCGCCGCGCCCGACGGGCATGGATGCGTGGAGGTGCTCCCTGCAGGCGCATGCGAGACCGGCACGATGCCGGCGATCGGCGAGAGCGCCTGCACGAAGACGGGCATCGACGCGTGCGCGGCGGGGTTCGGGCGCGACGCGACGGGCTGGGGATGCGTGGCCACGCTCGCGACCTCGGCGTGCAGCGGCGCGACGAAGGAGACGATCGGCAGCGCGAGCTGCCAGCCGATCGGCGACTGCGCAGCCGCGTTCCCGCCCGCGGACGCGAGCGTCTTCGTGGATCCGTCGTTCGGCGACGGTCAGCTCGACGCGACGCACGTGCGCACGATCGAGGCGGGCATCGCCGCGGCCGCCCCCAACGCGACGATCGCCGTCGCCGCGGGGACCTACGCGACCGACGTCGCGCCTGCGAAGTCGGTGCGCCTCGTCGGCCGCTGCGCGGCGCAGGTGTCGATCACCGGGTCGACCGGCGTCTCCGCGAGCGGCGGCGCCGACGTCACCGTCGAGCGTGTCACCATCTCCGGCGGCGCAGCGGGCGCCGGCTCGGGCGCGAAGCTCACGCTGCGTGACGTGGTCGTCGACGCGAGCCGCGGGACGGGCATCGTCGCGAAGGGGTCCGGCACGCGGCTGGTGGTCGAGCGCAGCGTCGTGCGCGTCGCCAGTGAGAACACGAACGCAATGGCGATGGCCCCCAGCAAGGCCGAATAGGCCAGCACGCGGGGGCGCAGCATGCGGCGACGCACCTGCGGCTGGGTCAGCCGTTCGGTGATGGCGTTGCCCGACGTGTAGCGGATCAGGCCGCGCGCGTAGCCCATCTTGTCCATCACCGTGTCGCAGGCGTCGACGCAGGCCCCGCAGCCAATGCACATGTATTGCAGGCCATCGCGGATGTCGATGCCGGTCGGACAGACCTGCACGCACAGGCTGCAGTCCACGCAGTCGCCCATGCCGGCTTCCTTG
>JBDHVD010000694.1:0-3564 GCA_039809525.1 Labilithrix sp.
AGCGCTAGAGTGGCGGGCGTGGACGCGCCTCGA
Source organism: Labilithrix sp. (assembly GCA_039809525.1). Lineage (GTDB taxonomy): Bacteria > Myxococcota_A > Polyangia > Polyangiales > Polyangiaceae > Labilithrix. The sequence continues at coordinate 34 of JBDHVD010000694.1, forward strand.
TCCATCGGCAAGCGTACGGGGAGACTCCTCGCGATCGTGATCGTGATCGCGATCGCCGGCTGCGATCGGGCGAAGGCGCCCGAGCCGCAGCCGCAGCCGCAGGTCGCGGCGACCTCCGCGACGTCGGCGTCCGCGCCCGCGTGCGATGCGGGGAGCTTGGCCGTCCCACAGGCGGCACCCAAGCGCGTCGTCGCGATCGGCGATCTCCACGGCGACCTCGCAGCGACACGCAAGGTGCTCCGGCTCGCCGGGGTGATCGACGCGAACGACGCGTGGATCGGAGGAGACGTCGTCGTCGTGCAGACCGGCGATCAGATCGACCGCGGCGACGACGATCGCAAGATCCTCGATCTCTTCGACCGCCTTCGCGACGCCGCCGAGAAGAGCGGCGGGCGCGTGCTCTCGCTCCTCGGCAACCACGAGGTCATGAACGCGAGCTTCGACTTTCGCTACGTCACTCCCGGCGCCTTCACCGAGTTCGGCGACGTGAATGCCAACGTGCCACGCGTCGAGGGTCTCGAGCCGCTCCAGCGCGGCCGCGCTGCCGCGTTCGCGCCGGGCGGGCCCTATGCATCGACGCTTTCGAAGCGGCCGGTCGTCGCGCGCGTCGGCGACTCGATCTTCGTCCACGGCGGCGTCCTCCCGAAGCACGTGCGCTATGGGCTCGACCGCATCAACGAGGAGGCTCGTGTCTGGCTCGAAGGCAATCGAGGGGCCGCATCCGGGCCGCCGCCTCGCGCCCTCGCCGCCGAGGACGCGCCGCTCTGGACGCGCATGTACTCGGCGGCGCCGGGACGCGAGGAGTGCGCGACGCTCGACGAGACGCTGCGCCTCCTCGGAGCGAAGCGCATGGTCGTCGGCCACACGCCGCAGAAGCCGTCGATCGCTCCGGCATGTGACTCGAAGGTTTGGCGCATCGACGTCGGTCTCTCGCGGTACTACGGCGGCCCGGTACAGGCGCTCGAGCTCCGCGGCGACGAGGTGCGCGTGCTCACCGAAGAGAAGCCGCTCCCGTAGCAACGCCGGCGGGAAGGTCTCTTGGCCGCGCGCCAGCGAGACCAGGTGACGGCCATCGAGACGCATGTCAGCATCGGCGATGCTCGCTCTCTACGGGGGATGGTGTCGGGGGGCCGTTCACGCGGACATGACTCGGATGTCATGACCGTCGTGAGCGACGCCGTTCGCGAAGCCCTATCTCGACGCGCCTTCTTGGTGCGGCACGGATCGTGGTCTCTCCCCGGCATGCTCTCTCGGTTACCCGCTCGCTTCGTCCGCATCGGAGGCTTTCTGATGATCGCTCCCGGTGCTCTCTTGCTCGTCGCGGACTCGACCTCCTGTCCCGACGGCCTCGCGGGCGCGACGGTCGACCAGGACTTCGAGTCGACCTGCCCGACCGATCTCGCGCCGGCGACGGGCACGGTGAAGTTCCGGCTCGGTGGGGGCCCCAACGGTGACGAAGCCGGCGCCGAGCGCGACCTCCTCGCCGCCGGGCTCCGCGTCGCCTCCGTGCGGGTCCTGGACTCGCCTGCGTGTCACCAGGACGTGGTGTCGTTCATGCTCGAGACGGGCTCGGGGGCGCGCGTCAATTGCTCGACCTTGGACCTCGCCTCGGAGACCTCGACGGTGAAGTGCTCGACCGGGACGGCGCGCTCGGCGACGGACGACGCGTCGACGAGCGACGGCGGCGAGACGGGCGGCGACACGAACGTCGATTGCACGATCACCTTCACCAAGCGGCGATGACGATGAAGCGCTTCCTGTCCTTCGCGTCCTTCACGAGCGGGTTTGCCGTGATGGGGGCCGAGGTCGCCGCGGGGCGGCTGCTCGCTCCTTCGTTCGGCACGAGCTCGCTCGTCTGGTCGGCCCTCATCGGCGCGGTGCTCGGCGCGATGGCGGTCGGCGCGCTGGTCGGCGGGCGCTGGACGAAGCGGCCCAACGCGCTCGGAGAGACGTTCGCGGCGATGGCGATCGCGGGCGTGCTCCTCGCGCTCGTTCCGGTGATCAGCCGGCCGCTCATGCGGGCCACGCTCGAGCACTTCCTGGCCGGGCGGCTCGTGGTCCTCGGGCTCGGCTTCGCGGCGGTGCTCGCGATGATCGTCGTCCCGGTGATCCTCCTCGGTGCGATGGGGCCGGTGCTCGTCCATTACGCCACGGACGAGCGCGCGGACGTCGGCCGGCGATCGGGACATCTCAGCGCGCTCGGGACGCTCGGGAGCCTCGCCGGGACCTTCGCCTGCGGGCTCGTGCTCGTGCCGCAGGCAGGGACCGGAGCCACGTTCCGCCTCTGCGGGAGCATCGCGTTCCTCGTCGGAGCGTTCGGCTGGTCGTTCGCCGGTCGCGCGTCGCGCCGGAGCGCCGTCGTCCTCGCCGCGGCCGGAGGGCTCGCGGTGATCGGCTCGGCGGTGGTGCCCGATCTCGCTAGGGCGGGCGAGCCGCCGGTGTTCGAAGCGGAGACGCCGCGCGGTCACGTGAAGGTCGTCGACGACGCGCGCTACCGGACGCTCTATCTCGACGAGGGATACGCGAAACAATCCGTCGTTCGGCTCGACGGCGAGGCCTACCTCCGAGGGGTATGGGGCTACTACGCGCTCGCGCCGACCTTCACGAAGCGCGCTCCTTCGCGCATCCTCGTGATCGGGCTCGGAGGCGGGACCTCGGCGACGGACTACCGGCGGCGCATGCCGAACGCCGAGATCGTCGCGGTGGAGATCGATCCGGGGGTGATCGCCGTCGCGCAGCGGTTCTTCGGTCTGCCGTCGTCGGTCGAGGTGCACTGCGAGGACGCGCGCGCGTTCCTCGCGCGAGACCACCGGAGCTTCGATCTCGTCGTGGTGGACGCGTTCCAGTTTCCGTACGTCCCGTTCCAGCTGGCGACGCGTGAGTTCTTCGAGGACGTGCGCGGTCACCTGAACGAGGGAGGCGCGCTCGTCGTCAACGCGGGGCGTAACCGTGACGATCTCGACGTCGTGCACGCGATCGCGTCGACGCTCGAGGTCGTCTTTCCGCACGTCAGCGGCGTGAACGTGCCGAACACGTCGAACAGCATCCTCGTGGCGAGCGGGCACCCGCTCGAGGAGGCGGGGGGCGCGCGCAACGTCCGCTTCACCGCGCGCGAGAGCTCGGAGCTCCGGGAGCTCGCGCCGCTCGCGCGATGGAACGTGCCGCCGGAGCAGCGCATCGTCCTCACCGACGACCGCGCGCCGATCGAGTGGCTGACGAATCGCGTGGTGCTGCGAGAGCTGAGGCGGATGGTCGGGACATGAACGCGCCGCACGCGCGCCATCCGGGCGCGGCGCTCGTCTCTCCGGCGGCCCTCGGGTCCGCGGCGCTGATCATCGCGAACGATCTGTGGCTGAAGCGCCAGCATCCCGGGCTCGTGAGCGGAAAGCTCTCGGACCTCGGGCTCTGCATCTTCCTCCCGCTGTTCCTCGCTGCCGTCATCGAGTGGACGCTGCACGTCCTCGGTCGGCGCGTGGCGGTGAACGTCTCCGCGTGCATCCTCGCCGCCTCCTACTTCGCGGCGGTCAAGGT
>JBDHVD010000695.1:0-3563 GCA_039809525.1 Labilithrix sp.
CGCTCGGTCGATCGGGCCGGGCAGCGGGTTCGCGGGCGGGAGCGTCGCCGCGCCCGCCTGATCCCCGGCCGCGGGGGCCGGCTCGGGCGTACGCAAGAGGACGCCGATCCCGATGCCGAGCGCGACGAGCGCGGCGGCCGCGCCCGCGCCGGCGGCGAGGGCGAGTCGCTCGCGGCGGGTCTGCCGCTGCGCGTGGTTCGTCGTCAGCACCGTCGGGGCGTCGAGCGGCTCGAGCGCGCGCTCGCCGGGCGGGAGCGAGAGCTCCCGGATGCGGGCCTCGACCTCCTCGAGCCCCTGCCGGAGCTCGCTCAGGCGCTCCGCCAGCGCGCGTGTCTCGTCCGGAGGCGGCAGCGCCATCCGATCATCCTAGCCGATCAGAAGCGCGCGACGACCCCGCCCGGACCGACGCGGAGCCCCGCCGAGGTCTCCGGCCGCGTGCTCGACCACTGGGTGAAGAACACGCCGATCACCCCGGTGACGACCGCGAGGCCGATCGTCGCGCCGAGGGCGACGTTCGTGCGCAGCTCCTTGTCCTGCCCCTCCTGGTACGCGGGGCACGACGCGTCCTTGCCCGCGCACTCGCGACGGACCGCGTCGACGCCGGGCGCATTCTGCGTGTCGATCCCGGACCAGATGGTCGCCGCGCCGGCGGCCGCGGTGAGACCCGCGCCGACGAAGAACACGACCGGCCCGAGAGGCTTCTCGCGCGCCGGCGGAGGAGGAGGCGGGGGCGGAGGACGCGTCGCGCGCTCGCTCGGCGGCGGCGGCGGTCGCTCGACGGGCGGCAGCGGCGGCGCCTCGAACGCGAGCGTGTCCTTCCCTCCCCGCGTCGCCTCGATCTTCTTCGCCGCGGCGCGGCCCTGGCTGAAGCTGATGCCGAGGTCGTGCGAGCCCGGGTCGAGGAAGATGCGATGGTGGAGCGCGTCCGACTGCGAGACGACGCGGCCGTCGGCGGCGACGGCGCACTCGACGCTGCAGTCGACCGCGTACTCGTGAAGCTGCGGCGCCGCCGCTTCGAGCGTCTCCTTCGCGAGCTGGTTCGTCGAGGCGTCCTCCGGATAGCGCTGCTGCGCGATCGCCGCGAGCGTGGCCGCGCGCGCGAGCTGCTTGGCGTCGCGACGCGCGCGGATGGCGAGGCGCAGCGTCTCCGCGCGGGGCGCGTCGCGGTACGCGTTCTCGAAGTGCACCGCGGCCTGCTCGAAGTCCTTCGCGAGGTACGCGCGGCGCCCGCGATCGAACTCCTCCGCCGCGGCCTTGATGCGCTCGGGCGACGGCTGCGGCTCGTCCGCATGCGCGAGCGCCGGCAGAGCCAGCACGGAGAGCAGCGCCAGCGTCGCCAGGCCCCGCCTCGTCATGAAGGCGATGGTATCAGGAGATCAGGCCATCTCGAGGAAGAGGCGATCCGGATCTTCGAGGTAGCGGATGATGTCGTAGGCGAAGGCCGCGCCGACGTGGCCGTCGACGATGCGGTGGTCGAACGAGAGCGACAGGAGCATCACCTCGCCGACGACGATCTGGCCGTCCTTCACCACCGGCTTCTGCTTGATCTGGTGGACGCCGAGGATGCCGACCTCGGGGAAGTTGATGATCGGCGTCGCGAACAGGCCGCCGTCGGCGCCGAGCGACGTGATGGTGAACGTCGAGCCCGAGAGGTCCTCGACCTTCGACTTGCCGCCCTTCGCGTCGGTCGCGAGCCGCTCGATCTCGCGCGCGATGTCGAGCAGGCTCCGGCGATCGGCGTCCTTCACCACCGGGACGATGAGCCCGGCGTCGGTCGAGGCCGCGATCCCGATGTTGTAGTACTTGCGGTAGACGAGCTCGTTCGTCGACTCGTCGAGCGCGCTGTTGAGGATCGGGTGCTTCTTCAGCGCCGCGACCGTCGCCTTCACGATGAACGGCAGGAACGTGAGCTTCACGCCCTGCTTGTCCGCCGACGGCTTGAGGCGCGCGCGGAGCGCCTTCAGCGCGCTCACGTCGCACTCCTCGACGAACGTGAAGTGCGCCGCGGTGTGCTTCGACTGCGCCATCTTCGTGGCGATCTTGCGGCGCATGCCCGCGAACGGGACGCGCTCCTCGAGCGCCGACTGCGCCGGCGTCGGCGCGGAGATCTTCACCGGCGCGTGCGCGGCCGGTGCCTGCGCCGCCGGCGGCGTTTGGCTCGGCGTCGTCGCCTGCGCGGTCGGGGCCGCTGCGCCGCCGCCCTTCGCGAACGCCTCGACGTCGGTCTTCGTGACGCGGCCCTGCGGACCCGTCGGCGGCACCGTGCGGAGGTCGACGTTCATGTCGCGCGCGAGCTTGCGCGTGGCAGGGGTCGCGAGCGGCTTCTCGCTCCAGTAGCCCTGGAGCGCGCCGCCTCCCGCCGGGGCGCCGCCCGACGGCGTGCGCGGCGTGGACGGAGCCGCCGCCGACATGCCCGGCAGGTGCTCCTTGATGTCGCCCACCGCGGTCGCCGCCGGCTCGTGCTTCGCGGCGCCGTTGCCGTGATGTCCGTTGCCGTTCGTGTGCTTCGCGATCGGCGCGCTCGGCTCCGCGCCGGCGCCCGCGCCGAGGTCGAACACGACGAGCACCGAGTGCACCGCGACGACGGTTCCGACCGCGCCGTGCGTCTCGATGACCTTGCCGGCCTTCGGCGACGTGATGGTGACCGTCGCCTTGTCGGTCATGACGTCGATCATCGGCTGGTCTTCCTTCACGACGTCGCCGGCCTTGACGTGCCACGCGACGATCTCGCCCTCGGTGACGCCCTCGCCGATGTCCGGAAGCTTGAATTCCCAGCGTGCCATGGTGGTGGTTCTTCTCTCGTCTCGGTTAGCGTCAGTAGTTCGCCGTGTCGACGATTGCAGGAAGGATGCGGTGCGCGAGTGGCAGATAGTCCATCTCGAGCGTGTACGGGAACGGGGTGTCGAAGCCGGTCACGCGCACCGGCGGCGCCTCGAGGTGGAGGAAGCACCGCTCGTTGATCAGCGCGACGATCTCCGCGCCGAAGCCGCACGTCTTCGGCGCCTCGTGCACGACGACGACGCGCCCCGTCTTCGTCACGCTCTCGGCGATCGTGTCGATGTCGAGCGGCCAGAGCGTGCGCAGATCGAGGATCTCGGTCTCAATGCCCTGCTCCGCGGCCTTCTCGCTCGCGGCGAGCGCCTCGTAGAGCATCGCGCCCCAGGCGACGACGGTGACCGCGCGCCCCGTCTTCTTGGCCTCGCGCACGACGCGCGCCTTGCCGATCTCGACCGTGTAGTCGCCTTCGGGCACGTCGCCGCGCGCCGCGCGGTAGATGCGCTTCGGCTCGAAGAAGAGGACCGGATCGGGATCGCGCAGGGAGGCGAGCAGCAGGCCCTTGGCGTCGTACGGATCCGCCGGGCAGACGACCTTCAGCCCGGCGACGTGGATGAACAGCGACTCGGGCGACTGCGAGTGATAGAGCCCGCCGCGGATGCCGCCGCCTACGGGCGTGCGGACGACCATCTTCGCCGTGTACTCACCGCCCGAACGCCAGCGCATCTTCGCGAGCTCGCTGACGATCTGGTCGTAGCCCGGGTAGATGAAATCGGCGAACTGGATCT
>JBDHVD010000696.1:0-3558 GCA_039809525.1 Labilithrix sp.
AGCGCCGACACGACCAGGATCGCGCCGTCCATCTGCGCCGCGCCCGTGATCATGTTCTTGATGTAGTCCGCGTGGCCCGGGCAATCGACGTGCGCGTAGTGACGCGTCGGGCTCTCGTACTCGACGTGCGAGACCGCGATCGTCACGGTCTTCGTCGCGTCGCGGACCGTGCCGCCCTTCGCGATGTCCGCGTAGCTGATCGCCTTCGCCAGGTTCTTCTTCGACTGAACCTTCACGAGCGCGGCCGTCAGCGTCGTCTTGCCGTGGTCGATGTGACCGATCGTGCCGACGTTCACGTGGGGCTTGGTGCGCTGGAACTTTTCCTTGGCCATGACTTTCTCCGGTGGAGTCGCAGCCGGGGCGCGAGAGCCCCGGAGCCCACCACGGGGCTTGAACCCGTGACCTCTTCCTTACCAAGGAAGTGCTCTACCACTGAGCTAGGTGGGCGAATCGTGAGTGAGTGAAGAGAGCGAGGGAGCGGGAGACCGGATTCGAACCGGCGACGTTCAGCTTGGAAGGCTGACGCTCTACCAACTGAGCTACTCCCGCACGTCGTTCGTGAAGACCTCGAGGAGGTGAAAGAAGAGAAGAAGAAGGTGAAGAGAACGTGCCCCGTCAGGGGGTGGAGGGTGTTGGATTCGAACCAACGAAGGCATAGCCGGCAGATTTACAGTCTGCTCCCTTTGGCCACTCGGGCAACCCTCCGGGATATTTGAAGATTCAGAGAACCGTCAGCGTCGTTCGAGCAGCCTTTCCGAGCTAGCGAGGGGAGTTGAACCCCTAACCGCCTGTTTACAAAACAGGTGCTCTACCATTGAGCTACGCCAGCGCGAACCCGCCGTTTTCCGGGTCGAAGGGACACTTCGGGCCGGAGGCGACAGGGGCGCGGAGGTTAGCTCACGTCGGGCGCTCACGCAAGCAAGACAAAAGCCAAAGGAAGACCTTCCAGCGGCGCCTGTTTCGTCCGTCATTCCAGACCTTTCGGTGCTGTACGACGGCAGGCGCCGAGGTGCGGCGGCTCGTGTTCTCACTTACGGGGCCGCGCGTCAAGCGCCCGCCGCGGTCGCGGTCATCCGCGGGGGTTCATCGACGAGCAATCATCGAGAGGCGCGCGATCCATGCGTGATGCACGCATCGCCTCGGCGAGCGTCGCGCCTCACTTCTGCGCGGCTGCCTTCTTCGCCGCCTTCTCCCTGTGGGGAGCTGCGCTCCCCCTCGCTCGCTTCGCTCGCGAGCCTCCCCCACCTTCGTCGCAACCTGCCCGCGTGCTTCGCCTTCGGCGAACGCGCGCTTCGCGCGCGCTTGCACGCTCCGCTCCGCGTTCACTTCTGCGCAGCCGCCTTCTTCGCCGCCTTCTCCTGATCTTCGATCGCCTTCTTCTTCATGATGTCGAGCGCCTTCTGCAGCTCGTCCTCGGTGAAGGGGAACTTCGCGAGCGTCGCCTTCTCGTCCTCGAGCGCCTTCTCCATGTCCGCCTTCGCGGCCTCGGCGCGCTTCATCCACGCGGACGCGACCTGCACCTGACCGTGGCTCTCGGTGGAGACGCGCTCGCCGAGGCCGAGCGTCCGCTTCATCATCTCGAGGCCCTTCTCGAGCAGCACGCGGTAGCGCACGTGCATGATCCCGTAGAAGAGCTGCTTGTCGTGCTCGGTCTTCGCCTTCTCGGGCGGAGGGATCATCATCAGGTGTCGGTGGAGCGTCCGGTACATCTCGCCGACGCGGTAGCCGCTCATCGCCGCCCAGTGGAGGTCGACGGAGCGGATCGCGTTCGCGTAGGCCGACTGCGCATCGAGCAGCCCCTGGCAGCGCATCTCGAGCTTCTGCACGAAGTCGGCTCCCGGCGGCTCGAGCGAGATCTTCTCCGAGCGGATGCGGCGAAGCTCTCCGAGCGCGTACTCCAGCATCGCCGCGGCGACCGGCAGCTGGCCCGTCGCGCCGTAGCGATGCTCCTCCACGAGGTCGAGGCCCTCGCTGATGTCGTGTGACGCGCCCTGCTCGTCGCCCGCATCGAGACGCGAGAGCGCGCGCGCGCCGAGGCCGAGCATCTTCTCCGCCGGGTCGATGTCCTTGCGCGCGAGGATCGTCTTGCCGACCTCGCCGAGCGCGGACCAGTCCTCGAGGTAGGCGTCGAGCGACGCCTCGCGTACGAGCGAGCTCCGCGCGAGCTGCGTCGCGGCGAAGCGACGCGCGACCTCGCGGTACCGCTCGCGGGCCTTCGGGCGATCGCCCACGCCTTCGTAGGCGAGCGCGAGATCGTAGAGCACCTGCGGATCGTCCTTCGCCGACGGATCGCCCGCGAGCAGCGCCTCGAACGCGTCGACCGCCTGCTGCCACTCCTGCGCGAGGAGCGCGCGCTCGCCGCGATCGCGAAGCTCCTTCGGCGTGCCCTCGATGCCGCGCCCGCCGATGATCTGGTTCTGGACGTCGACGTGCTTCGGCGGCGGAGCGTTCACCGCAGAGGATGCGCCGCCGCATCCCGCGACGACGCTCGTGGCGAGCAAGCAGAGCAGAAGCACGCGAGACTTCATGGATCGCAGGATAGACGCCCGCGCGGCGCGGATGTTCCACGCGCGCTGGCACGTCGCTTGACTCTCCACAGCCGTGTTCGTGCGCGACGCGATGACGCGTTTTTGCGCGTCTTTCTCGCTCTTTCGGGACCATGTCGAGACGGCGGCGCCTCTAGCGGGAATGAGCGCGGGTGCTAACACGTAGCTGCTTCGTGATGGGCGTGACGGCGGGGGCCGCGACCACGAACGGCACCGCCGCGCGCACCGGCATCGACCGGCCCATCGGGTCGGTCCCAGGAATGCGGAGGAACGGATGAACCTGTCCCGTCTCAGTGCCCGTGACATCGAAGCTCAGGCGCGCCACGTCGAGGCGCAGATCAAGAGGCTCGAACACAGGCCGCGTCCGACGCCGTCCGAACGTCAGCTCACCACCGAGCTCAAACGGATGCGCCTCTCGCTGAAGGATCGTCTCGCGACCCTGGGTCGCTGATCGTCACGGCTTCGACTTCGTCTTCGCCTTCGACGCGTCCTCGGCCGGACGCTGCGGCGTCGTGAGCGCGGCATACCCGCTCTCGTGCACCGCGGCGTCCAGCTCGTCGAGCGCCTCGATCGTCCGCGCCTTCCAGTCGGTGGGCAGCGTGCCGGGCGAGGTGTCGTCGTACGCACGCGCGATCGAGAGCCAGTGCCGCGCATCGGAGCGATAGCCGATGCGGTAGTCGGTCATGCCTCGGAGATACGCGTACCCGGCGCGCTCCGGCACCGCGAGCCGCGGGACGTCGGGCTCGAGGTTCCGGAGCAGCGCGAGCGTGCGCTCGTAGTCGTTCTGCTCGAACGCCGTCTGGCTCCTCACGAGCTGGTCACGGTACGTCGCGCACGACGCGGTCGACGTGACGATCAGCGCGAGGACGAGCGCGATGCGCATGCGTCGAGTATCGCACGACGGCGGCGGCGCCAGAAGGTCGTGACCGCCAGCGCGAGCCCCGCGAGCGGCGCGGCGGCCGACGTGCGCGAGCCGCCGGCCGTGCGGCATGCGCAGCGCGAGCTCGCCGGG
>JBDHVD010000697.1:0-3558 GCA_039809525.1 Labilithrix sp.
GGAGCCCGCGGGCGCACCGACGGCGAAGGGCTTCCCCCTGCGCCTGCATCCGTACGGCTCGACCCCGGCGAAGAGCCTCGCGCCGCCGCCGAAGGCGGAGTCGCTCCCGTCGGTCCGCTCGACGCGATCGCGTCCCGCGTCGCTCAGCGCGCGCCACACGCGGGACCTGCTCGGCGACGCGCGACCGGCCGACGAAGCGCCGGACGTGGAGGCCCTCGTCGGGCGCGACATCGCGATGGGCAAGCTCGTCGTCGAGGAGCTCGTCGGCATCGGCGGCATGGGCGCGGTTTACCGCGCGCGCCACAAGCAGCTCGACAAGCAGGTCGCGGTGAAGGTGCTGCACGCCCGCTTCCGCGACGACCTCGCGTTCTGCGCGCGCTTCCACGCCGAGGCGCTGGCGATCAGCCAGCTCGATCACCCGAACGTGGTCCGCATCCTCGACTACGGGCAGGAGCCCGACGGCCTGCTCTATCTCGCGATGGATTTCCTCTCCGGTGTCGAGCTTCACGAGGTGCAGCAGCTGAACGGGACCTTGCCCTTGCCGCGCATCGTCGACATCGCGCTGCAGGTGAGCGCGGGGCTCGGGCACGCGCACGCGCGCGGCATCGTCCATCGCGACGTCAAGCCGTCGAACATCCTCCTCGTGAAGAGCGACGACGACGAGGGACGCACCGTCGACGTGGTGAAGGTCTGCGACTTCGGCATCGCCGCGCAGGCGGGCGCGCGCGAGCTCGTGGGCACGCCGGCGTACATGTCCCCGGAGCAGTGCGCGGGCACGGAGGTCGACGGACGGAGCGACGTCTACTCGCTGGGCGTCATCCTCTACGAGCTCGCGACGGGCCAGCTGCCGTTCAACGCCGAAGACGCGACGAAGGTGATCAACATGCACCTCCACGCGGAGCCGCCTCCGCCGTCGCTCATCCGCCCGGTCGACGCGCGCCTCGAGAAGCTCGTGCTGCGGATGCTCGCGAAGGAGCCCTCCGGTCGACCGCAGAGCATGCGCGACCTCCGCGGCGACCTGCGCGACCTCCTCCGCCCGCCGTCGCTCGAGCTCCACGACGTGGGCGCGGGCCGGAGCGAGCGCGCGGCCGGCGCGGACGACACGCCGATGCCGCCGGCCCCGGGGAGCATCCGGACGGTGTCGTCGGCGCAGATGCCGAGCGTCTCGTTCGATCCGCGCGCCCTCGCCGCGATGCTCGCGAAGGAGCCCGTCTCCGCGCTCCGCGAGCGCCTCGTCACGCTGGAGCGCTTCGCGCAGGACGCGCGCGCGATCGCCGCCGCGATGCGCGTGCTGCTCGAGCAGAAGGAGCTCGCCGCGCTCGCGCACGTCGTCGCCGTCCTCCGCCAGGTCGCGGTCGATCCGAACGGCGACGCACGCGCGGAGATCGCCGCCCGGCTCGTGCGCACGCTGATGGATCCCGCGCTGCTCGCGCCCGTCGCGCAGGCCGCGCTCGCCGAGGAAGACGAGGCCGCGCCCGCGCTGCTCGCGGTGCTCGGCGCCGCCGCGGCCCACGCCCTCTACGCCGCGCGCGTCCGCGCGCACCCGACGCCGCCGCTCCGTGGACGCTTCGTCACCGCCATGCGCGCGCTCGGCGCCGGAGCGTGGCCGCTGGTCGCCGCCGCGCTCCAGCGGAACGTGCCGGGCGAGGCGGTCAACCACGACCCGCGCCTCGCCGAGGACCTCCTCCGATCGATGCCGGCCGTCTCCGACGAGGCGATGGGCAGCGTGGTCGCGAAGTACCTCCGCTGGGGAGAGCCCGCCGTGCGTCGGGCCGCGGTCGCGCCGATCGTCGCGCTGTGGGGCGATCGCGCGCGTGCGCTCCTCCTCGCCGTGCTCACGAAGGACGCGGACGAGGGCGCTCGCGTCGCGGCGATCAAGGGCCTGCGGCACCTCCGCGCGATCGACGAGCACGTCGTGCGCAAGGTCGAGGACATCCTCTCCGACGGTACGATCTCCCAGGCGACCGTCGCGGGCGACGCCCTCAAGCAGGCGGTCGCCGAGGCGCTCGCCGACGCGAACGACGACGCGCGCGCGCTCGCCGCCGCCACGATGCGGCGCGCGCTCGCGCCGAAGGGCGGCGTGCTCGGCAAGCTCCGCCCGAAGACGCCCGCGGGCGCGCCCGGGGTGATCGTCGCGCTCGCCCGCTCCTACGCCGCGATCGGCGGCGCCGACGCGGTGCACGTCATCGACGAGATCGCGAAGAGCGTCGACGATCCGCTCAAGACGCAGCTCGTCGGCATCATCGGGACGCGCGCCGCTACCTCGTAGCGACCGCGACGCGCGTGCCGCTCGCGCCGGTGACGAACGCCGGCGCGGTCCACGTCGTGCCGCGGAGGCGCGTCGCCTTCACCGAGCCGCTCGTCGGGAACACCACGATCGCGTCGTCGCCGCGCAGGCCGCGCGCGACCGCCGGCGCGGAGTCGACGATGACGTTCGCCCCGCCGCCGATCGACTGCGCCGCCGCCCAGGTGAACGCGCCCGCGGCGTCGACCGTGCCCTGCGCGTAGTAGCCGTTGCCGTCCTGACCGCGGAACGTCACGAGGTAGGTCGACTGCCCGATGCGCGCGGCGGAGAAGGGCTCGGTCGTCGTGGCGAGCATGTGGATGACGCCGCGATCGGTCCACGCCTTCGTCGCCGCGTCGCGCGTGGCGTACGACAGGCGGACGACCTCCTTCTGCACGTAGAACGCGACGAGGTCGTTCTTCCCCTCGGCGGCCACGACCACCGGCGGCGCGGCGTGGTCCGTGCCGACCGTCGCCGCTCCGGCGATCTCGGTGGCCGTCCCCGCGGGCCATGCGCCGTCCCAGGTGCGCGTGTAGAGCTTCTCGTCGGAGCCGTTCTCGACGAACACGGCGGTGTTGCCCGCGCCCGCGAGCCCGGCGCCGATCGTGCCGAACGACTGGTTCGGGCTGATGCCGACCGTCTCGTCCGCGGCGTTCCACGCGTTGCCGTCGTGGACGCCGTGGAAGAAGTCGCGGTTGCCTCCCGGTCCCGCCGCGTAGACGACGTGCGCGCTCGTCCCCGCGACGGCGAGCGCCGGAGGGCCCTTCACGCCGTTCTTGATGATGGTGGACGCGACGCTCCAGCCGCTCTCGTACGTGACCGACTGCAGTCCGCCGGTGCCGCGGGTGACGCCGAGGAAGCCTTGCCCGAACGCGACGAGCGCGGGCCTCGAGAGCGCGGAGCTGCCCGCGATCGCGGCGCCGGCCCATGCGCCGCCCTTGTCCTGCACCGCGCCGCTCAGCGTCGTGTCGTTGCCGGCGAGGACGGCGACCGTCCCGCTCGCGGGCGGCGCCGCCGCGTCGCCGTCGCCGCCGCCGTCGACGGGCGAGCCGCCGTCCGGATCGCCGGTGCCGCCGGACGAGGACGACGACGAAGACGAGGAGCTCGCCGAGCCGTCCTGCTCGTTCGGACCGTAGGTCGGGCCGAAGACGTTCGAGCCGTTGTCGGTGGCGCACGCGAGGAGCGCGGCGGCGGAGGGGACGAGCGAGAGCGCGAGGCGGAGCTTCATGGCGAGCTTCTCCGTCGCGTTCTACGCGATCGAAGGGCGCGCGTCT
>JBDHVD010000698.1:0-3538 GCA_039809525.1 Labilithrix sp.
GAAGCGATCGCCGCTTGCGTTGTCGAAAGTAGAGTCGCGTCTCGCGTGTGGCCCGTGCCATGCCGAGATCGGCCGGGGCCCGGCGGAACGAGGCGTTCGACACGCCACCAGGGGCCGTCGGGCTCCTTGCGCATCGCATGCCGCTCGAGCGCGTGCTCCTATGGTCGCGCCGCGGTGGACGCCTGCCGGAGCAGGTTGCACGCCGCCACGTTGTCGACGCCGTCCTCCGCCGGGAAGAGATCGAGCGACGGATCGAGGATGCACTGCTCGACGTGCTCGACGAGGTGGAGGAAGTGGTTCGCGCCGCCGACGGCGTGCGTTTCGCGTGCGTCGCCGCGCTCGACGATCACCTCCGTCGGATCCCAGTGCGGGATGAACGGGCGCGGCATCACGATGCGCCCGCCGTCGCCGGAGACGACGAGCTGCTGTTCGAACGGCGCATCCAGGCTGCCGTGGACGCTCGCGATGACGCCGCTCGGGAACAGGAGGAGGCCGTCGGTGGCGAGGTCGACGCCCGGCGAGGCCCAGCGCGACAGCGCGTGCGCGCGGATCGGCTCCTCGCGCGTGACGAAGCGGGCTGCGTTGACCGCGTAGCAGCCGACGTCGAAGAGGGCGCCGCCGCCGAGGTTGCGCGACCAGCGGTGGTCGTCGGCGCGGTCGAGCCGCGCGCGGAAGATCGCCTGCACGTGGCGGACGGTGCCGACGGCCTGCTCGTCGAGCAGGCGCCGGAGGAGCGTCCACTGCGGGTGGTGACGCACCATGAACGCTTCGACCAGGCGGAGGCCGCGCGAGCGCGAGGCCTCGCGCATCGAGCGGGCGTCTTCGTCCGAGAGCGTCAGGCTCTTGTCGCAGAGGACGTGCTTGCCCGCCTCGGCCGCCGCGATGGCCCACGACGCGTGCGCGCCGTTCGGCAGACCGATGTAGACTGCATCGATGTCGGGATCGTCGAGCAGCGCCTCGTAGCTGCCGTGGGCGCGCGGGGCGGAGACGGCGTCGGCGCGCTCGCGGGCGCGCGCGAGGGTGCGCGAGGCGACGGCGAGGAGGTCGCCGTGCGCGGACCAGTGGATCGCCGGCGCGAACGCCTTCGCCGCGATCCTTCCGCATCCGAGGATGCCCCAGCGGACGCGTCGGTCCTTCATGTGGGCGCAGCATAGCTGCGAACGATCGGCTCCACCGGTCCGTGAAGTTGCGCGCCGGCGGCTCCGCGAGGCCCGTGCAAGTGTCCGGAAACGGATAGTGTCCGGATGGGCATAGTCGTTGCGAGAGGACGCGGCATGCGGATGACCCGGTCGATCGTGGCGTGGGGAGCGGTCTCGCTCGTGGCGTGCTCGTCGACGGTGAGCGGAGAGCCGCTCCCGGACGGCGGGGAGAGCTCGTCGAGCAGCGGCGGCGCGAGCAGCGGGGCGAGCGGATCGAACGGATCGAGCGGCAGCTACGAGAGCGACGGCGGCACGCAGGCGACGCGTCCGCCGCCCGTGATCACGGGCGTCGCGCCGCTCGCCGGCGACTACGGCACCGAGGTGACGATCACGGGCGACAACCTCGACGAGGCGAGCGCGGTCCTCTCGCTCGCGACGCCGACCGAGCCGTACGAGCTGCGCATGCCCGCGCAGGGGACGCAGCCGGCGCCCGAGAGCGTCATCGTGAAGTGGACGAAGACGGAGATCGTCTTCAAGTACCCGTTCCCCGCCGAGGGGACGATCGGGGTGACGACGCGATCGGGGCAGGCGACGGGCGGCAGCTTCGAGCCGAGCTGGAGGCCGGGCTCGCCGCTGTCGGGCGTGTTCTCGCGGCGCGAGTTGCTCGCGGTGGTGTCGCCGTCGCCGGGACGGCTCGTCGCGATGTTCGACGGCGCGACGGGGCCGCAGGTGGTGGTGGCGGAGCCGAACGGAACGGTGACGTCGAAGCCGTTCGCGCGCGGGGGCACGCTGATCTTCCACGCGAGCCTGTGGGTGACGCCGAGCGGCACGGTCGACGGCGTGTTCGCGGCGCAGGGGACGCTCTGGACGATCACCGACGCGGCCGGCGCGGCGACGACGGCGAGCACGGGGGCCGCGGCGACGATCGTCGCCGGCGGGATGGACGACGTCGGGCCGTACGCGTGGCTCGGCGGCGGCACGACGCTCGCGCGGGTGCGTCCGCCGTCGTGGACGAGCACCGGCGAGACGGTGAGCGATCCCACGCCTGCGGGGGCGCCCGGGCGATCGCTCGCGGTGGGCACCGATCACTCGCTCTACGTGGGATGGGGCGTGAACACGACGGGCAGCTTCCCCACGTACGATCACGAATCGCATCCGGTCACGCGGCGGCTCCGTCCGGGGCAGACGACGTTCGACGCGCAGCGCACGCTCGGGGGCGGCGCGGACGACGTGATGGCGTGGACGCGCTTCCGCGCGGGGCCGGAGGGGCGCGTCGCGTCGTATTACTGCGCGAACGACACGGGGGTGCTCAGCCCGACGGCGACCTGGGACTGCGGCGAGGGGTACGTGGGCGGCACGGTGCCGTCGGCGGGCGACTTCCGCGACTACGTCGTGGGGTGGAACGCGACGAGCTCGTTCGCGACGATGTGCGCGCGGACGACCGCGACGCTGAAGGTCGGTCCGGAGGGGCAGACCGCGGAGCAAGAGGCGGCCCTGTTCCCGTGCCCGCACGTCGCGGCGGCGGCCGTCGATGCGGACGGCGCCGGCGTGTTCGTCGCGTGGTCGGGCAAGTACCTCTACGCGCCCAGGAAGCGCGCTGCGAGCAGCTCGTAGGAGCGAAGGCGTGCGGCGTGGTCGTGGATCATCGACGCGACGATGATCTCGTCGGCCTTCGTGCGCTCGACGAACGCGCGGAGGCCCTTCTCCACCGTGTCGGGCGCGCCGATGAACGAGCACGAGAGGATCTCGTCGAGCATCGCCTGCTCGACCGGCGCGAGCTCGAGCCGATCGACGGGGCGGGGCACCTGGCGCCGCTTCCCGCGGCGGATGGCGAGGAACGCCTGCTGGAGCGACGTCGCGAGGCGGCGCGCCTCGTCGTCGGTGTCGGCGGCGATGACGTTCACGCCGAGCATCACGTGCGGGCGCTCGTGCTGCTCCGACGGACGGAAGCGCTCGCGGTAGATCGCGATCGCGGGCTCGAGCTCGCGCGGCGCGAAGTGCGAGGCGAACGCGTAGGGCAGGCCGAGCGCCGCCGCGAGCTGCGCGCCGAAGAGGCTCGAGCCGAGGATCCAGATCGGGACCTTCGAGCCCGCGCCGGGCACCGCGATGACCGGCTGGCCGTCCTCGGGATCGTCGAGGAAGGCCATCAGCTCGACCACGTCGTCGGGGAAGCGGTCGACGTCGCCGGCGAGCGTGCGCCGGAGCGCGCGGGTGGTGAGCGGATCGGTGCCGGGTGCACGGCCGAGGCCGAGATCGATCCGGCCGGGGAACAGCGCCTCGAGCGTGCCGAACTGCTCGGCGACCTGCAGCGGCGCGTGGTTCGGCAGCATGATGCCGCCCGCGCCGACGCGGATCGTCTTCGTGCCCGCCGCGACATGGCCGATCACCACGGCGGTCGC
>JBDHVD010000699.1:0-3535 GCA_039809525.1 Labilithrix sp.
TTCGTCGCGTCCGCCATGAACTCGACGACCTCCATCACCTGCGTCCAGCTCGCCTCGTTGTTGTCGCGAACGCCGAGGGCCGCGGAGATGGAGAGGCCGCTCCCCCAGATCCCCTCGAAGCCCGCTTCCTCGGCGATCTTCGCCGACAGGCCGTTGTGCGCCTCCATCAAGAAGTGGAGGCCCTCGCCACGGAGCATGTCGCGGAGGCGGGTCGTCTTGCGCATCGAAACTGGTTGAACCATCGGATCACCGATCTTGCAAGGCGTGAACCGGCCACGGAAGAGCTCACGCGGCCGTCATGGATTGCCGGGAAGCGCCCTCCTAACACGGACTTCAGGAATGCGCTCCGCCTCCGCAGCGCGAATCGGGATTCGCAGCCGGCTGCGGTCCGGCTCGCGGGGATGCGAACGGCGCTCGCCAGCGGCGCGGTGTGTTAGAACCGCGGGCCTTCAGTAGAGGAAGGAAAATCCCCATGCCCACCCGGAAGAAGATCGGACTCATCGGCGCAGGCAACATCGGCGGCGAGCTCGCGCGGCTCTGTGCGAACAAGGAGCTCGGCGACGTCTATCTCTTCGACATCCCGGCGAAGGAGAACTTCGCGAAGGGCAAGGCCCTCGACCTCGAGCAGAACGGGGCGATCCTCGGCTACGACTCGCACGTCCGCGGCACGTCCAACTGGGCGGACCTCGAGGGCGCCGACGTCCTCATCGTCACCGCCGGCATCCCGCGCAAGCCGGGCCAGTCGCGCGACGACCTGGTCGCGGTGAACCTCCCGATCATCCGCGACGTCGCGAACAACGCGAAGAAGTACTGCCCGAACGCGTTCGTCATCGTCATCTCGAACCCGCTCGACGCGATGGTCTACGAGTACAAGCGCGTGACCGGCTGCGCCAAGGGAATGGTCGCGGGCATGGCCGGCGTCCTCGACTCGGCGCGCTTCCAGCTGTTCCTCGCGCGCGAGGCGGGCGTGAGCGTCAAGGACGTGCGCGCGATGGTCCTCGGCGGCCACGGCGACGACATGGTGCCGGTCCTCTCGATGACGACGATCAACGGCGTCCCGGCGTCGACGCTCATCGCGAAGGACAAGATCCAGTCGATCATCGAGCGCACCCGCAAGGGCGGCGGCGAGATCGTCAACCTGATGGGCACGAGCGCGTACTACGCGCCGGCGACCGCCGCGGTCGCGATGGCGGAGGCGTTCCTCCTCGACCAGAAGCGGCTCGTCGCGGCCGCCGCGTACCTCGACGGCGAGTACGGCTACAAGGACCTCTTCATGGGCGTCCCGGTCGTCATCGGCGGCAAGGGCGTCGAGCGGATCGTCGAGATCCCGCTCACCGAGGAAGAGAAGGGCATGCTCACGAAGAGCGCGAAGAGCGTCCAGGGCATCGTCGACGTGGTGAAGAAGAGCTGAATTGCTCGTCATGCGTGTCGCTCCGGCGGTCGTGGCGAACGGCCGCCGGCGGCGCTACGCAAGATGAGTCATGCACGCAGTCGGGGGGGCAGTGGGCGAGCAGGCGACGTACGCCCGGATCGAGCGGCTGTTCGCCATGCTCCGGAGGTTCCGTCAGGAGCTCGCCCGGGAGCCCGCGGGCGGAGACGGCGCGGGCGACCTCTTCGCCCGGACCGCGCGGCTCGCGGTCGACCTCGGCGGCTTCCGCTTCGCCTGGGTCGGGGTGGTCGACCGGGCGCGCAGGACCGTCGTGCCGGTGGCCCACGCCGGAGTCGGCGCGAGCTACCTTGACGGGATCGAGGTCGGCATCGAGGACGGCCCGAGCGGCCGGGGGCCGACGGGAACGGCGGTGCGCGAGGGACGCTCCGTCGTCTGCGCGAACATCGACGCGGACGCGTCGTTCGAGCCGTGGCGCGCGCACGCGCTCGCGCACGGGTTCCGCTCGTCCGGCGCGTTCCCCGTTCGCCGCGGCGCCGACGTGTACGCGACGCTGAACGTCTACGCCGATGCGCCCGGGTTCGCCGCGCCCGTCGAGAGCACGATGATGGACGAGCTCGGCCTCGAGCTCGGAAGGGCGCTCGACGCGATGGATCGCGAGGCGGCGCGGCGCGCGATGGAGGCGCGGCTCGTCGAGAGCGAGAACCGTTATCGCGGCATCGTCGAGTGCGCGGCCGACGGCGTCGTCGTCTTCACCGGCGGCGGACGCATCGTCGACGCGAACCCCGCGTTCTGCGCGATGTTCGGCTACGCGCGCGAGGAGCTCCTCCGCATGCGTCTCGCGGAGCTCGCTGCGCCGGAGAAGCGGGAGAGCTACGACGCGGAGATCGCGCAGTTCCACGCGCGCGATCCCGGCGCGACGCTGAGCGTCGATCGCGTCGGCCGGCGCCGCGACGGCCGCCGCATCGACCTCGAGGTCCACGTCACGATCCCGGCTCGAGGCACCGCGGTGTCCGTCGTGCGCGACGTCACCGAGCGCAAGCGCGTCGACGCCGAGCGCGCGGCGACCGAGCGCCTCGTGTCGCTCGGACGGCTCGCGCAGAGCGTGGGCCACGAGATCAACAACCCGCTCTCGTACCTGACGCTGCGTCTCGAGCACGCCCGTACGCTGCTCGCGCCGCTCTCCGCCGAGCTGCGCCGCGAGCTCGCCGACACGCTCTCGTCCGTCGAGGACGGCGCGGCGCGCATCGCCGACGTCGTCCGCGCGCTCTCGGCCTTCGGCCGGGGCGACGTCGACGCGGTCGAGCCGACGACCCTCCGCAGCGTGGTCGACGCGTCGCTCTCGCTCGTCGCCAACCGCCTCACGCACGCGGCGTCGATCGAGGTCGACCTGGGGGAGACGCCGCCGGTCCTCGTCAACGCGTTCGGCCTCACGCAGGTCGTCGTGAACCTGCTGCTCAACGCGGCGGACGCGGTCGAGAGCATCGCGCGCGAGCGCCACGTCGTGCGGATCTCCTCGCGCGTCGATGCCCGTGGCGAGGTGGTGCTCGAGGTCGGCGACACCGGCCCGGGCATCCCCGCGGCCGACCTCGCGCAGGTCTTCGACGCCGGCTTCACCACCAAGCCGGTGGGGAAGGGGAGCGGCCTCGGTCTCGCGATCGTGCGCTCGATCGTCACGTCTTTCGGCGGCACGGTGGACGCGCGGACCGCGCCCGCCGGAGGCGCGACGTTCCGGGTCGTCCTCCCCGCGGTCACGCCCCACGCCGCGCCGGCGCCGGCGGCGTCCGAGCCCGCCGCGAGCGGGCGACGCCGCATCCTCGTCGTCGACGACGAGCCGCTCGTCGCGCGCACCCTCGCCCTCGTGCTGGCGAGCCACGACGTCACCGTGTGCACGACGATCGCCGAGGCGTTCGACCTCTGCATGCGCGAGGACGTGGACGTGATCCTCTGCGATCTCATGATGCCGAAGGGCGGAGGCATGGACCTCTACGACCGCCTCGGACGCGAGCGTCCCGCTCTCCGCGACAAGATGGTCTTCATGACCGGCGGCACGTTCACCGAGCCGGCGACCCACTTCTTGAAGACCGTCCCGAACCCTCGCCTGATGAAGCCGTTCGCGATCGATGACCTGCTCGCGATCGTCGAGCG